>DATHRW010000078.1:0-24387 GCA_035464955.1 Gemmatimonadales bacterium | reverse complement strand
TTGATGTCGTCGTGGATCGCCTGGGCGGCAGCGCGCTTGAGCACGTCCGGCGCCGGAAAGTTCGGAAATCCCTGCGCCAAGTTGATGGCGCCGTGTTCGGTGGCGAGGCGGGTCATGCCCCGGATGACCGATTCACTGAAGGTGTGTGTGCGGACCGCAGTTCGCATCAGTTGGCCTCGAGAGGAAGTATGTGGCCCCTGCACTGGTGCTGGGGTTCCGATGCCCTCGGGACAAGGTAACTTTCCGGCCGGTGCACGCGAGAGATCTCCTTCCCCGAGCCGCAGGAGTCCATGGTTGGACGCGAGGTTCCCGATCCGGACATGAAGGCCCGCATCGTCCATGGCGTGATGTTGGGAGCGACGATTGCGGTGCCCACCGTCTTGGCAACGGTTCGTATCATGGCGGGCTCGACGGGTACGGAACACCCGGCCCGGATTCTCGCGGTGATCGCCCCGGCAGCCGCGGGGTTGGCCGTGGTCGTCAGCCTCATCCTGCGTGGCCGGCTCAGATCCCAGCCGGCATCCGCGGGACGCGACGCCTGGTGGACGGCCAATCTGGGGACGGCGGTGGCCCTGTGGAGTCTGGCGGAGGGAACCGGCCTCTTGGCAGGCGTGGCATACTTCCTCACCGGCAACCTGCCTGCGACCCTGCTTGCGTTTGCCATCGCCATTCTGCTGCTGCTCATGCACGCGCCCAGCCGTCTGGGCGAGTAATACTTTTCACCTCAGGGCTTCGCCATCATGAATCAGCGCGCGCTCGACTTCCTCACGTCCTTGCTCGATGCCCCCGGCCCATCGGGGTTCGAAATGCTGCCGGCCCGGGCCTGGCGCCGGGAGGCCGAGACATTCGCCGACGAGGTCCGCGTCGATGTCGGCGGCAACTCGTACGCCACGATCAACTCTACCGGTCGCCCCCGCATCATGTTCGCCGGGCACATCGATGAAATCGGCCTCATGGTCGTGCATATCGATGACGAGGGATTCCTGTCATTCGACACGATCGGCGGCTGGGATCACCAGGTGTTCGTTGGACAACGCGTTGTGCTCCTGGGACGTGACGGGATCGTGCATGGCGTCATCGGGAAGAAGGCGATTCACCTCATGGAAGAAGAAGACCGTAAGAAGGTCTCCAAGGCGAGCGACCTCTGGATCGACATTGGTGCGGCGACCAAGACGGAGGCCCTGGCGCGCGTTCGCGTTGGCGATCCCGGCGTGTTAGCCTCGCAGGTCCAGCGATTCCCTAATGGCCGCCTCGTGAGCCGCAGCATCGACGACCGGATCGGAGCGTTTGTGGTCCTGGAAGCGTTGCGCCTGCTGGCCAAAGACCGTCCGACTGCGGCCGTGACCGCCGTCGCGACGTCACAGGAGGAGATCGGTTACTCCGGCGGCGGCGCGCGAACGTCGGCGACCGGACTCGAAGCCGACGTGGCCATCGTCGTGGACGTGACCCATGCAACCGACCACCCTGGTGCGGAAAAGAAGAAACACGGCGACATCAAGCTTGGAGCGGGACCCGTGCTCAGTCGGGGATCCGTGGTCAGTACTGTGGTCTTCGAACGATTGCTCGAGGCGGCAGAGGCCGAGGGGATTCCCTACGCCCTCCAGGCGGCTCCCCGGATTACCGGAACCGATGCGGATGCCATATCAACCGCGCATCGCGGCGTAGCCACGGGACTCGTGTCCGTGCCAAATCGCTACATGCACAGCCCGAACGAAATGGTCATGTTGGAAGACCTGGAGCGTGCGGCACACTTACTCGCCGCGTTTGCGCGACGGACTGGCCCTGATTCCGAGTTTTCGCCGGAGTAGGACGATCAGCCGTCGGTTCTGAGATCGGCCAAGCCCTGCTGGGCCGCCTCCCGAACCGACTCGTCATCATCGGTAAGGAAGTCCTGCAGTGCGCTGGTGGCCACCGGTCCACCCGCGAGGCCGAGCCCTTCCACTGCCGCGACGCGGGCGGCCGACCGCTTTCGTCCGAACACTCTTCGCTTGGGCTCCGCGGAGCGCAACAGCGTCTGGACCGCGTCCGGCGAGCCGATCCGCCCCAACGCCAGGCAGATCTCCCGCAACACCTCCGGGTTATCCTCTTCTTCCAACCGGAGGGACAGCGTCATGACGAGGCCCCGCCCTGTCTCCCGATTGATTCCCTGCACGGCATCGAGCCGGACCATTACCGAAGAATCCCACAGCGCCTTCCGAAGCGACTGGGCCACGGCGGGCGATCCGATCTTACCCAATGCCGCAGCGACGGCTCGGCGCACCCGCTCATCCTCATGCTCAACCTGTGATGAGAGTGACGGAATGGCGTCGATCAAACGCAGCTCGCCGCACAGCTCCGCGATGTTTCGCACCACAAACCAGTCTTGATGGTCGAGTCGGTTGATGATTCCACGCTTCCCCTCCCGCATGTGGCTCAACATGCTGAAATAGCCACGTCGCTCGGCCAGGGTCGGTGCTGCCGCCAGGAGCTCCAGCAGCACCTCGGTCGGCTCCGCGCCGAGCCGATTGAAGAGCGCGACTGCATCGGACCGGCCGATTCCTTCCATTGCCACCATGCGGGCGAGAGTCTCCTGGACTGGGCGCGGCAGAACGCGGCGTAACAACGTCACATAGCGTTCCTTGATCCGCGGATCCGTCTCGTGCGCCTCTTCCTGAAAGAGCTGAACGAGGAGTTTCAGGAACTCGTCCCAGTCACCACGCTCGGAGGCTGCCCTGACCCGCGGCTCGATCTCCTTGAGGAGGCTTCCCTTACGGGGATCCGGTTGGATCGGTCCGATCAGGTATGCCTCGTCCCCCGGAGCCGGCCGCATGAGGCCCGGCAAGAGGCCCGCACCGGACTCGTCCACGCCAGCCTCGGGCGCCGGGGTCGCCGCTGCCGTTTCATCCCCCTCGGGGTCCGCGCTCGGGAGGTTGATGAGGCTGTCCGCCGCCGGCATGTCATGCCCGGTCAGGACCTGGATTTCTCCGGTGCCCGCAGGGTCGAATTGGTCGATGAACTCCTGGGAGCTGCCCGGAGTGCCGGGATGGGCCAGCGCTCGGAGGAGGGCCAGGAGCATGGCCGGATGCACCCGGGGAGGGATTCGAATCTCGCGAATTCCCGCGCCCCGCATGGCATCCTGCAGCTCGCCCAGTCCGGGCGTGCCGGCCGGCAGGACGAAGCCGCCGACCGCGAGCCCCGAGCTGTCCACCGAGAAGCGGAGACCGTCATCGACCAGCTCGGCTTGCAAATCCAGAAAGGCCGCCTTGTGCTGTTGGCTGGCCTCGGGCGCCACGCGCAGGAGATGCACGAGTTGCGCGAGCTTAGTGGCGATGGATGACGGTGCGCTCATGACGTTCGGAGAAGGGCTACCAAGAGTTGGGTGGTTTCCAAGATACCGGGGCGCCGGAAGAGCGGCAACGCTCTGCGAGGGCCCGGGCCACATCGGTGGCCCGCCAGGAATCGGTAGCGAGCGAGAGCCGTTGCGCCAAAAGCGCGGGGCCCGGCAGCGGTAGGCCCAACGCGTCACCATCAGCAAGCACCTGGACCACGTCACCGTCACGAACGATGTGCCTGTCGCGCAGGACCACAGCCCGATCGAGAACCTCGATGGCAAAATCCGTGTCGTGAGTCACCGCAAGCACGGCACATCCCCCATCCCGACGGGCACGCACAACTCGGGCTACGGTTTGCCGCGAGACCCGATCCAATCCATTGGTCGGCTCGTCCAGGATGAGTAAGCGCGGACCGACTACCAGCGCGCAGGCCAGCGCTACGAGCCGACGACGGGCAGCCGGAAGGTCGTAGGGATGGACAAGAGCCACATCGCTGAGTTCAAGCTCGTCGAGAATGGTCGCAGTGGCCTCGGTGGTTTGGGCCGCGGGCCAACCGAGCTGCCTGGGGCCAAACCCGATCTCCGCCTGAACACTTCGTTCGACCAGCTGCGCCTCGGGGTTCTGGAACAGGTAGCCCACCGAGGCTGCGAGGTCCTCCGGTCCAAGGCCGTCGGTTGATCGATCCACGGTTGTCACCGTGCCACACGAAGGGTGCCGCATCGCCATCGCCAAGCGGGTGAGGGTGGTCTTCCCCGCCCCATTGGAGCCCAACAGCGCCACCCCCTCCCCTGCCGTGATCTCGAGTGACACGCCCTCGAGCACGGGCGTCGACCCGTAGGCGAAGTCCACAGCCGACATTCGGAGCACCACGTTCATCGCCACCGGACCAGCCCCTCCGCCACCGTCACCGGATACGGCGCCGCGAGAAGCGGCGATTCAACCAGCCGCCCGGCCGCGCGCGCCAATCCCGCGATAGAGGTGGATCCCGGCCCGCGGTCCCAAATCGCGTCACCCGCGAGCACCACGCCCGGCGCCCCGTCCAGCACCGGGCGTCCGTCGTTGAGCACGATCACACGATCGGCCACCGTCGAGAGTGCGTCGGCGTCTTCACTCGCCAGAATCACGATCGCGCCGGCATCCGCCTCGGCACGGAACAATTCGTACGTCCGAATCCGACCGCTCTGGTCGAGCGACGACGCGGGCTCGTCGAGCAACCAGACCTTCGGTTGGAGCACCGCCATCGAGGCGATGACGGTGCGCTGCAACTCTCCCCCGGACAGCGTCCGCGGTGAGCGATGGGCCAGATGCTCGATCCCCAACAGCCGCAGCGCCCGGTCTGCAGCCGACCGGATGCGCTCGATGGGCCAGCCGAGGTTGGCCGGAGTGAACGCTACCTCCTCCCAGACCGTGGCGGCGATACCCGAGAGCTGGAGCTCCGGGGTGGCGGTGACGAATCCAATTTGGCCGAACCGGGCCGACCCGGTCGCCTGGGGATCTCGGCCCAAGAGCGAGACCGCGCCGACGAGCGTGCCGCCGGTGTGGCGCGGGGCGAGACCCGCTGCGACGAGGAGCAACGTGGTGCACCCCGCTCCGAGCGGGCCGAACAGCCAGGTGATTTCCCCGGCACGGAATTCGAGCGATACGCCATCCAAGACGTCGATCGTGCTGGCGGCATACCGAAACGACACCCCATCGAAGGTCACATCGGCCACGACGTGAGCCTCCCGACGAGGGCAAGCAGCACCAGGAGCAAGAGACTCCATCGAATCGTGCGATCGGCCAGCGTGTCCGCCGGCGGATCGAGCGGCGTTCGCTTCCCCCCGACGGCCACGGCACGCATCTCGAGCGCGTGGGCGCGCTCGTCGACTTCGGCAAGAGCACCGAGAATGAGGGGAAGGGCGAGGGGAACAACGGCACGGGCGCGGGCCCAGGCGCCGCCGCGGTACCGAAGGCCGCGGGTCCGCTGCGCCTCAATGCTGGCACCGGCCCGATCCAGGAACGCCGGCAACGCATGAAGCGTGGCAACGAAGAGATAGGAGACGTGCATCGGCCATCCTCGGGCCGCCACGGCATTCAGGAACCGGGACGGATCGAAGGCGTGGTAAAAGCCGAGCGAGGCGGTGATGATGGCGCCGAAGCGGCCCGCTTGCACCAGCGCCGCTATTGTGCCATCGGCGGAAAGCGTGAGCGGCCCCAGGCTCCTCGTCGGGCCGCCGCCCATGAGCCCGTGCAGGAGGAAGAGAAAGACCCAGAGCGGCAGGCACACGATCACGCCCTGCCGGATGGCGCGCCCCACGCCGCAGATGGCGACGAGGACGCCGGAAGCTCCATACAAGAGGAGGGGTCCCCACGGTGGTGGAACGAGGAACGCCAGCACCGTCACCGCAATCGCGGTGGACAAACCGGTCAGAGGATGGGCTCGGCGGGCGAGGCCGGGTGATGCAGGGCCGGGAGCC
This sequence comes from Gemmatimonadales bacterium, assembly GCA_035464955.1. Taxonomy (GTDB): domain Bacteria; phylum Gemmatimonadota; class Gemmatimonadetes; order Gemmatimonadales; family GWC2-71-9; genus JABDII01. Next base: position 18,620 of record DATHRW010000078.1, on the reverse strand, counting down.
GTCACCGGCCCAGCGCGCGGAGAGCCAGCGGGTAACGACTGATCATGCGCACGGGGAGGCTTCGGAGCGCGACCCCCACCAACGCAAACGTCAGCGCCTTATCGATCACATCGGTCACCAGGCTCGAGAGCGCGACGGCCCATGGTAGATCGATCCCTGCACCGACCAGCACGGTGGTCAGGAAGGTGACACCCCCGGCCGTCACGCCTTTGAAGGCCAGGTACGAGATGAAGGCTGAGAGAGCCCCGCCGGCCACACCCAGCAGGCATCCCCAGACGATGGACGCGCCGAAGTTTCGAAACCCGCCCTGCCGTGCCGCGAAATAGGCGAGGAGGGCAATCAGCACCTGGATCGGAGCGAACGCGAGCCACACGTATCCGGACACGAACGCGGCGAAAACCTGGCTGATCAGACCGGTGGCAATGCCGGCTCCCAGGCCCGCCAAGGCTGAAACGAGTATGGTGCCAACCGCGTCCAGATATACCGGGAGGCTGAGCTCCGCGACGATCCGGCCGATCGCCACGTTGATGGCCACGGCCAGCGGAATGAGTGCGAGAAGACGGGAAGACACGAAGACGCCGGCCCTGGTTATGATTCATGCTCCGCGAAACGCCCGAGGCGCTGGAACCCTGCCCGGGCAACGAGACCGTCAACCCTGATAAACTACCTAGGCTCATCGACTTATGAAACGCATCATTGTTCTGGCCGTTCTGCTGGCGGGCCCGGCGGCTAGTCTATCCGCCCAGCGCACACCCGCAGCCCGCCAGGTGCTCGAAGACATCCAATTCCTTGCCGATGACCGGCTGGGCGGCCGCCTGACCGGATCTGCCGGGGCGGATACCGCCGCCGCATACCTGATCCGGCGCATGGAACAGGCGGGGCTGCAAGCACCGCCGTCCGGATGGATCCAACAGTTCGTGGTGGCGGCTGATGCCCCAATGGCACAGCACACTGGTGCGGGCGGCGTCACCGGCGGCAACGTGATCGGCGTCCTGCCGGGGCGTGACCCTGAGCTTCGAAATGAGACCGTCATCGTCGGTGCCCACTATGATCATCTCGGGCTGGGCGGCGCCGGCGCTCTCGACCCGGACAACACTGGGTTCGTCCACAACGGCGCGGATGACAACGCTTCGGGAACGTCGGCCCTGCTCTACATCGCACGCAGGCTGAGTGGCAATCCGCCTGCCCGCACGGTCGTGTTCATCTCGTTCAGCGGAGAGGAACTCGGGTTGCTCGGATCCTCGTTCTATACCAAGAACCCGGTGTATCCTCTCGCCCGGACAGTGGCGATGGTCAATCTCGACATGGTCGGCCGCCTTCGGAACGACCGGCTCCTCGCATTTGGCGTCGAGACAGCCACCGAGTTTCCGACCCTGCTCGATTCACTCAACTGGTACGCCGGCTTCGACCTCAAGGCCTCGGGCGACGGGTACGGTCCCAGCGATCACGCGTCGTTCTACGCCGCCAAGCTTCCGGTGATCCACCTGTTCACCGATCTGCACGAGGACTACCATCGCGCGAGCGATGACGCCGACAAGATCAATGCCGATGGATTGGTGCGCGTGGCCGACTTCGCCGTCGGCCTGGTGCAGGCGTTGGCCAACCGACAGCAGAGCCTGACCTATGTGGAGCGCCCGGCGCCGGCGCCGCGCGTGGCCAGTGATAGCCCAGGCGGGGAGCGGGCCTGGTTCGGGTCCATTCCGGACATGGCCGGCGGCGTGACCGGCGTGCGATTCTCGGGCGTCAGCAAGGGAAGCCCCGCCGAACAGGCGGGCATGCAGGCCGGCGACATCCTGATTCGGCTCGGAGCCTATGAAATCGACAACCTCCAGGCCATGTCCGACGCGCTGGGAACCTACAAGCCCGGCGACGAGGCCGAGGCCGTCGTGCTCCGCGGGGGCCAGGAACTCCGGTTCCGCGTGACGTTTGCCAGCCGGTCCAGTCGATGACCGCACTCCCCGCGGACCACGTGGTCGCCGCCCTGCGGGGAGCGTTTGCGCGCGAGGCGACACGTGCCGAGTTGCTGCAGCTCGCGGCCACCAAGATTCAGGCGGCCGGTCCGCCGTACACATCGGTGTACCTCTATATGGTAGACGGGGAGGATCTCGTCCTGGAAGCGTATGCCGGCCGGGCCACGGAGCATACCCGAATTCCGGTGGGCCAAGGCATCTGCGGCACGGCAGTGGCGACGGGCAAGGACCAGAACATCGGCGATGTCACTCAGGCGTCCGGATATCTGGCGTGCAACCTCGAGACCGCGTCGGAGCTGGTGGTGCTGATTCGCCGCGGCACGACGATCCTCGGACAGATCGACGTCGACAGCGACCTCCCCGATCCCTTCACCGCCGAGGAGGAGTCCGCTGTTCGGCGCGTGGCGGACGCGATCGCGGTCCTGTTGTGAGCTGGGGTTCCACTCGGCCGCGCTGATCGGCTGCGAATGAAGCGTGATACGCCTCGGACCCTGATGCGACACCTCCGCGGGGTCAGCCTCTTCGAGCGCCGCCTCGGAAGCGGTCCTCCCACCGTCGTCCTTCATGGCGGACCAGGCGCACACCATGACTATCTCCTCCCCGCCATGGACGCCCTGGCTCGCAGTCGGACCTTGGTGTATTACGACCAGCGCGGCGGCGGCCGGTCGCCGGTCGACCGGCCGGTCCCGGTAGGCTGGCGCGAACATGTGGCCGACCTCGAGGCCCTGCGCGTCGAGTGGCGCCTCGATCGCCTGACGCTCCTCGGGTATTCTTGGGGTGGCCTGCTCGCCCTGCTCTATGCCACCGAATTCCCGACCCACGTCGCCAAGCTTGCACTGGTCTCACCGGCCCCCGCGTGGCGCACGGCGCGCGACGAATTCGAGCGACGCTTCGCCGAGCGGAACACGGCCCCGGCACTCGAGGCAGAACGCCGGACGCTCCGCGAGTCCGGCCTCCGCGAGCAAGACCCGGATGCCTATCGCCAGCGGCTGTTCGAGCTATCCGTGACGGCCTACTTCTACGACCCGACCCGGGTGCGCCAGCTCACGCCTTTTCGCGTTACCGGACGCACCCAGAGCGAGGTGTGGGACAGCCTCGGCGACTTCGACCTCCGACCATCCCTTCGCCAGTTGGATGTCCCGGCCGTCGTGCTTCACGGCGACCACGACGTGATTCCGGTCGAAGCGTCCCGCGAACTGGCGGACGCGTTCGACGCGCCGTTTCATCTGCTGCCCAACTGCGGGCACGTTCCCTACATCGAGGCCTTCGACCAGTTCGTCGCCGTCCTGGATGACTTCCTGCCCCGAGCTGATCCCCAGCACCGATGATGCCGCGACCGACGCCCTTCGACCTGATCTTCGGCGAACTGGCCGACGACCGTTTCCCCCAGATTCGGGCTGGCCTCGAGCGCGCGGGACTGGCCGGCGCGAACCGAGACTCGTTTCTTCTCAACCAAGAGGTTGTCACTTTCCTCCGCGACTTGCGGCCCGAGGGAGGATTGGGAGAGGCCGTCGACCAATTGGTAGCGTTGGTGCACCAGTCATACCTCCTGTGGGAATCCGGCCGGTGGACCTTTCGGATCCCGCCCGACCGGGCCCGAACGATCCTGAGCGAGGCACCGATTGCCGAGGAAGGCATCGAGCCTCCTCCTCCATACTACCTGCAGTGGCCCGAACGGATGTTGTGGGCCCAGGTGACGCCGGATGAGCCGCATGAACCGCTGGACGGGTGGTTCGTCGCACCCGAAGGCGCGGCACTGCGGGTGCTGGGAATCTTCGGTTTGCATCCCGACCGCATGGGGTTCACCGTGGTCGAAGTCGCCGGCCCCAAGCCCGGCGCGCTGGCTCGCGTCGATGGCACGCCGCTGTTCACGTCGGTGCTTCCTGCCGGTCGCGATGCCGGCCTTCATTCGTTGGTCGGGACGGAGGAGTTGCTCGAGCTGGCGTGGCGAGCGCATACGATCATCAGCGCCCGAAGCAGGCCAACGCGCACAACCCACGAGCCTGTGGACGTTCCATGAGCCGTGATCGGAGAGCCGCATGACGCGTCGGAAGGCACCACCCAGTCGAACGGCCAAGCAGGCGACCAGAACACGGTCGAAGTCGGTCACGCCGAAGGCGGCCGAGCCGAGGGCACGGGCAAAGGTGGTGCTGCGGCGTCTCAAGAAGGCCTACCCCGACGCCCACTGCGCACTCGGCCACGCCGATGCCTACCAGCTGCTGGTCGCGACCATTCTCTCGGCTCAATGCACCGACGCCCGGGTCAACATGGTGACCCCGGCCCTCTTTGCCCGCTACCCAACAGCCGGAGCGTTGGCCCACGCAGCACAGCCCGAGCTCGAGGACATCATTCGGTCGACCGGCTTCTTCCGCAGCAAATCCAAGAACCTGATCGGGATGGCCCAGGCCCTGGTCGCCGACCACCAGGGCGAGGTGCCCCGAACGATGGCCGCCCTCGAGGCGTTGCCCGGCGTCGGACGGAAGACGGCCAACGTGGTGTTGGGCAATGCATTCGGCATCGACGAGGGTGTCGTGGTCGACACCCATGTTACTCGGTTGGCCCGGTTGCTCGAGCTGACCCGGGCAAAAGAGGCCCCCAAAATCGAACAGGACCTGATGGCGCTCTTTCCGCGGAAGGACTGGACGTTGCTGGCCCATCTCCTCATCTCACATGGCCGACAGGTGTGCATCGCGCGCCGTCCTAAGTGCGACGCGTGCGTCTTGGCAGACGTGTGCCCCTCGGCGACATTCTGAGCATGAGCCGGAATCGCCTGGGCACGTCGTCGTCGTCGTATCTCCAATCTGCGGCCCACCAACCAATCCACTGGCACAGCTGGGGCCTCGACGCATTCGACACGGCGCGGCGACTCGACCGCCCGGTGTTGCTCGACATCGGCGCGGCGTGGTGTCATTGGTGCCACGTCATGGACCGGGAGTCGTATGATGATGGCGACTTGGCGGACTACCTCAACCAGAACTTCGTGTGCATCAAGGTCGATCGCGACGAGCGGCCCGACGTCGATACCCGCTATCAGCGCGCCGTCCAGGCGCTGTCGGGACAGGGAGGGTGGCCGCTGACGGCATTTCTCACCCCTGAGGGTGAGGTGTTTTACGGGGGCACCTACTTTCCGCCGGACGGCCGATACGGCCGGCCGGGGTTCCGAGCGATCCTGTCCCGAGTGCTCGAGGTCTATCGAACCCACCGACAGCAGGTCCACGACCAGGCTGAAGCGCTCCGCCAGCTGGTCGAAGAGCACCTCGACGAAGCCAAGCCGGGTAACGTGGCCGCTGACCTGGTCGATGAGGCTGTGGCCCAGATCGACCGGGCCTTCGATGCCCAGTATGGCGGCTTCGGGCGCGAGCCAAAGTTCCCGCACCCGAGCGCCGTTCGTCTCCTCCTTACCCGTTGGTACGACACCGGCACGGCTCGGCTGCGCGAGATCGTGGAAACGACGCTCACGCGCATGGGGCGCGGCGGGATGTACGATCAGCTGGGCGGCGGATTTCATCGCTATAGCGTCGACCGCCGATGGATCGTTCCGCACTTCGAGAAGATGAGCTATGACAATGCAGAGCTGCTTCGCGCGTACCTCGAGGCATTCATCGCGTTTGGCGGCGAAGAATACGCCGAGGTCGCACGAGGGATCGTCCAGTGGGTACGCAACGTGGCATCCGATCCGGCGGGAGGATACGCAGCCAGTCAGGATGCGGACGTCGGCCTCGATGACGATGGCGATTACTTCACGTGGACCCGTGAGGAGGCGGCAGCGCCCCTCACGTCCGATGAATTCGACGTGGCGGCGGCATTTTACGACATCGGAACGGCCGGAGAGATGCAGCACAACCCCGGCAAGAACGTGCTGTTCGTCGCCCTGCCCATCGATGTGATTGCGCGAGCTCAAGGCCGAACCGCCAAGGACACGGCCCGCTTACTCCACTCCGCCCAGGAGAAGCTCCGCCAGGCCCGGAATGAGCGACCGGCGCCAGTGGTCGATCGGACCCGGTACACCAACTGGAATGCGATGATGGCGGGAGCCATGCTCCAGGCTGGCGTGGTTTTGGATGACGACTGGGCGCGTGATCACGCGCTCACATCCTTGGAGCGCATACGGCTGGAGAACGCCGACGGCAACACCGTGGCTCACAAGCCGGGCGGCGGCGAGCAATTCCTCGATGATCAGGTGCAGGTGGCCGGCGCAGCCCTCGATGCTTTCGAAGTCACCGGCGACGACCGGTGGCTCGCCTGGGCCAGCGCCGTGATGGACCGTGTCTGGGACCGCTACTGGGACCAAACCGGAGGCGGGCTGTTCGATGTCGCGGCCGACGTTACCGGCGAAGGCCTGCTCCCGGCACGCGCCAAGTCGATTCAGGACACGCCGACTCCATCCTCCAACGGAATGGCCGGCATCGTCTGGTCACGTCTCGACGAACTCACCCACGAGGAGCGACATCGCGACCGCCGGGACGCCGTGTTGCGCGCATTTGCCGGCGCCGCCCCCGGCCTCGGGATCCACGGCGCCACCTATTTCCTCGCGCTCGACCGTGCCCTTCATTCGCCGACACATTTGGTGATCGTCGGGAGTGACAGCGACCAGGTGGCGAACCAGATGATGAGGTCCGCCCTCCGGGCGGCTGTCCCGCGGCGGACGGTGCGGCGCCTCTTTCCGGGCGGACCGTCGGAGGGACTGCCTCCACCGATCAGGGCTATGCTAGACAGCAACGCCTCCGCTCGCGCCTACGCCTGTCGCGGCACGCAGTGCCTGCCGCCGGCCGAGACCGTCGAACGCTGGGAAGAAACGCTCGCGCAGCTTGCGGAGCACCCCGAGACCTAGTCGGTCTCAGGAAGGATTGTTGACATGCACATCGATTTTGCCGTCCTGGCCGACTACGCCCTGATCGACCAACGCAGCAAGCTCTCGGTCCTCGGCATCTTCCAGCATGTGTGGGTGGCTCAATTCCCCGCCGTCCATCCGAGGACACATTTGGTGCTGCGTGTCCGCGGCCGGCGTACGGAAATCGGCAGTCACCCGATTCGCATTCGCTTCGTCGACGCCACGGGGAAGGAACTGCTTGGCGGCACCGGTACGGTGGAGTTCGGTGAGCCGCCGGCGGGGGTGACGGAATTGGAGGCCGGCGCGGTGCTGGTTTTCGATGTACCACTCCCGGCGCCGGGATCGTACGCATTCGAGATCACCCTCGACCAGCGCGAGGCTGTCCAGGTTCCCCTCACGGCCGGCCTGGCCAAGACTCCCGAGCGACCTCCAGCCCAATGAGAGGAGCAATCATGGAGTGGACCCGAGAGCGAGCACTCGGCATCATGCATGAATACACCGCCTCCGAGGCGCTACGCCGGCACATGTACGCTGTTGAGATTGCCATGCGCGCCATGGCGGCTCGAGCGGGAGCGGAGGAGGATGTGTGGGGAATCGTCGGCCTGCTTCATGACTTCGACTACGAACGATTCCCCAATGAGGGCCGCTCACCGACCGAGGAGCACCCGAGCGAGGGCGTGCGGATTCTAATCGCTCAGGGATTCCCGGAGGAGTGGGGACAGGCAATCCTAGGACATGCTACCTACACGGGCGTCCCTCGGACGACGCCCATGGCCAAGGCGCTCTTCGGAGTGGACGAATTGGCAGGCTTTCTCGTCGCCTGTGCCCTGGTTCGGCCGTCGCGCAGTTTGCAGGACCTGGGCGTCAAGAGCGTCAAGAAGAAACTCAAGGACAAGGCCTTCGCACGCGGGGTGAGCCGTGAGGACGTCCTCCAAGGCTGTGAGGAGCTCGGAGTGCCGCTGGACGAGCACGTGGATTTCATGCTCGATGCCTTGCGGCCGCACGAGGGCCTGATCGGACTCGGGCCACCGTGATCGACACCGGCTCGCTCGCTCGCTCGGGCGTGAGCCTGCAACGAGTCATGACGCGAACAGCCCGATCCCGCCCGGTTCCGGGCAACGCGGTGCGCATGCTGCTGGATGCGGGTGCGCTCGACGCCATGCTCGACTTGATCGCGCGTGCAGAGCGATGGCTCCACTTCGAGAACTACATCATCCGGAGCGACGAGACCGGGTGGCGTTTTGCCGAGGCCTGGATGGCCGCAGCTCGGCGCGGTGTCCGGGTCCGGGTGCTGTATGACTGGCTCGGCTCCCGAGGCACGTCGAGGCAGTTCTGGCGTACCCTCCGCGCAGCCGGTATCGAGGTGCGGAGCTTCAATCGGCCAACACCCCTCGACCTGGTAGCCAATTTCACGCGCGACCATCGCAAGCTGGCCGTCGCGGACGGCGTCATAGCCATTGTCGGCGGTATGTGTGTGGGCAACGAATGGGCCGGCGACACCTCGCGCAACATCCGCCCCTGGCGCGATACCGCCGTCGAAATCTCGGGGCCGGCCGCAACGGCGCTGGGCCAGTCCTTCGCCGCCATGTGGACCGAAGCTCGGGGCCAACTCCCGGTCGAGGAACGCGCGACCGATGTGCCGGCCGCCGGCGAAGCGGCGGTGCAAGTAATCGGCGGCCGACCCGGACGCGGCCGGTTCTTCCGCATGCTCGAGCTGCTGGCGGCGGGAAGCTCGGAGCGGCTCTGGATCACGGATGCGTACTTCGTGGCCCCCCGCCGACTTTCCCGGGTGTTCATCGATGCGGCGCACGAAGGGGTGGACGTCCGTTTGCTGGTGCCGAGTTCGAGTGACATTCCCATCGTCAGAAATCTCACCCGAATCGGGTATCGCAACCTGCTGCGTGCCGGGGTACGAATTTACGAGTGGGATGGCCCCATGCTGCACGCGAAGGCGCTGGTCGTGGACGGACGGTGGGCCCGCGTTGGCTCGAGCAATCTCAACGCCTCCAGTCTGCTCGGAAACTATGAACTCGACGTGTTTGTCGACGATCGATCCTTCGCCGAGGAGGCAGAGCGCCAGTTCCGGAGGGACATCGCGCGAAGCGCGGAGATACGTCACCTCCCTCCCCATGTGCCGGCCGGCCTGCAGCAGGTATTGCCGGGACCGCTCGACCGGGATGCACCCGAAGTCGCGAGCGGCGTCCACCACCGGACGGGCCGAGAGCGGCGGCGACAAGTCGTGGTTGCGCTTCGGACTGTAGCGGCCGGTGCGCGGCGCTCCTTCTTCGGGCCCATGAGCATCGGCTTCGTGTTCCTCGGTGTGGTCTTCTTCCTGCTGCCGCGCGTCTCCGCTTACGCGTCCGGGGGCGTCCTCCTGTGGCTGGCCATCGGTGCCGGCCTCGAGGCCTTCCGGCGACGCTCTCAATGAGCCGTTAACTCCTGCAGGCACCAGCCGCGCACCGCGGTTACCTGGGTGTCAGATCCGAGGCCCGCGATGAATCGCACTTGGCGTTTCCCCGGCATGCTCGCACTGCTGATCCTCCTTCCGACCGCCGGTCGCGCGCAGGACGTCAGTGAGCTCCAGGCCACAGTTTCCCAGCGGCTCGAGACCCTCCGACAAGAGCTGATCGACCTTCGGCGCGACTTGCACCGGAATCCGGAGCTTTCAGGCGAGGAAGAGCGAACCGCCGGTATCGTGGCGGATCGGCTCCGAAAGCTTGGACTTGCCGTCCGAACTGGCGTCGGTGGCCATGGCGTGGTCGGCCTGTTGGAAGGGTCCGAGCCCGGGCCGGTGGTGGCATTCCGTGCCGACATGGATGCTGTTGCCTCCAACGCACCCGATCCTGTCGAGTTTCGCTCCCTCAGGCCAGGCGTCCGGCACATTTGTGGCCATGACATTCACACCACAATCGGGCTGGCGCTGGCCGAGGGACTTGCCGCCGTGCGGGATCAACTTCACGGCTCGATCATGTTCATTTTTCAGCCTGCGGAGGAACGCGCAAGCGGCGCCCGTGCGATGCTGGCCGACAACGTCTTCCGACACGAACAGCCCGATGCCATCTTCGCCTACCACACGGCACCGTTCGAGGTTGGGCAGTTGGCCACCGCGACAGAGACCCTGATGGCCTGGCGTGACCGGGTTAGCGTGACACTCTCTGGACGCGGAGATGTGGCGGGTGCCGCCTCCGAGGTCTACAGCCGCATACGCGACGTGGGGACCGTGCCGCCGGAGCGGGCGGCGGAATCGGCCCCGTACGATGCCCTGCTCGTGCGAGTGGGGCGTCCACGCCAGACGAATGACGACACGGTTGTCGTCGTCGCCGTCATAAGCTCGGCGAACCCCGGCGCACGGGAATTGGTCGAGAGCCAGCTAGCCGATCTGGACTTCGACGATGTCACCATGAAGGTCAGTTACGAAGAGAAATGGGTGGCGGGGGTTACCAACGACCCGGACCTGGCCCGCCAGGCCCAGGCGAGCGTCGCGTCGGTCGTGGGCCCGGATGGCGTGAGGATGCTCACCAGCGTAAACCCGGCCTTCAGCGAGGATTTCGGATCATTCCAGCAGCAGGTGCCGGGCGTCATGTTCTTTCTTGGTGTGTCCAACTCCGCAAAGGGCTGGGTCGGCATGCCGCACACACCGGACTACGTGGCCGACGAGGAAAGCATCTTCGTCGGAGCGCGCGCCATGAGCGCGGTGTTCCTGGATTTCCTCGACCGACGCTGATCGTACACCATGCCGCGTCAGAGTCGGCTTCGAGCGGCCCGGCGAGGTAGTCCCGAACCAAGGGCACCACCTACCCGGCGGAGCTAGGGACTTCCCTGAGGGCGGCGCCCGCCCCGCTGTGAGCGCCATCGCTCCTGCAGTCGAGCGCGCAGCGCGTGATACCGCTCCATCTGCTCCTGGGTGAGCACCAGTTCCAGCTGTTGGTCCATCTCCGCACGAACGGCTTCCATTTCGGTCCTCATTGCCTGAACCCCAGCGCGGTTCTGCTGACCCCGGGAGTTGGCCATGATCTCTTGGCGCCGCTCGGCGCCGGCCTTGAAGATGCCCCTGACCGCGCCGACCTGCTCCTCCGTCAGGCCCTGTGCCCGCAACGAGTCCGTGAGTTCCTCATACATCCGGCCCAAGGCGTTGCCCGGGCCATCTTGCCGTCCCTGAGCGCCGGCCGTCGTCAGGGGCAGAGCCATGAGCGCCAAGGCCGCTGCCACTCGAAATCTCGAAATGCTCATTGGATTCCTGCCTTTCAGAGGGTGCACCAACACCCCGACGTGGGTCCTTCCACTACCCTGACAGCTGACCCGTCCCTGTTGTGAGTACGGCCACGACCCCGGGGTCGTTGAGCCTCCGGAGCCGGCCGGGGCACACCCCATCCCGCCACAAGCTCAACATTCCCCCCCGGGAGAGCGTAGGGGTAGTATGGGGTATGCCGAACTCGTGCTTCCCGGACCACCGCCAGTAGTGGCCCTCGATTCCTGGCCCAAGGCCCGCCCCCAAGAGCCCAGGGGGGAAGAAGAGGCCTATGCGGTCCGCGCCCAGGCAGGCGACGCCGACGCGTTCGGGCTCCTGGTCCAGCGCTACGCCGCGGCCGCCCGCCGGGTGGCGCGGGTCATCCTGCAGGACCCAGATGACGCCGACGACGCGGCCCAGGACGCCTTTTTGTCGGCATGGCGCAAGATCGACCAATACGACCCCAGGCGTCGCTTCCGGCCCTGGTTCATGAAGATCGTGACAAACAGTGCGCGCGATCTCCGGCGGACCCGGCGTGTTCGGGAGACGTGGTCGCTCCTGCCTGATGTGCCGAGTGAGGGGCCCACACCAGCCCAGAAGGCAGACAGTTCGATTATCGGCGAGCAGATCGAGCGGGCGCTCGCGGATCTTCCCGAACGGCAGCGGCTGGCGGTCGTCATGTTCGACGTCGAGGGGTATGCCCATGCCGACATTGCGGCAATCCTCGGAGTCTCACAGGGTACGGTGCGATCGCTGGTCTTTCACGGACGGCGTGCGCTGCGGAATGCTCTGTCTCCTATTATCGGGGATTTGAAATGACAGACCGAAACGACTTTGACGGGAGCCCGGATCGGGCGCTGGGTGAGCTGCTGCGACAGCACCTGACCCCTCCCGATGAGGCGGGGTTCGCGGCTCGGGTGATTGAGCAGGTTCGGCGGACACCGCAAGACTCGAGTTGGGACGTGCTCGCGCAGTGGACCCCCAGAGGCCTCGCGGTTGCGGCCGTCATGCTGCTCGCGATGGGGCTGGGATTCGTCGCGGCAACGAGCCGCGAGAACGCGACCCCAGAGACGCAGTCGATTTCTGCCGGCTCTCCCACCGAGATCCTCGCGGTTCCCGGACCACTGAGCGATGAACAGATCTTGACGGTGGTGTTGGAGGGCGGGGTGCGGCAGGACCAAGGAGGCAGGCGATGACCAACAGTAAATTGAGCGCCCTTCTGCTTCTGGTAGCCGCGTTCGTCCTGGGCGCGCTCAGCGGTGGTGCGGCCCTGGCCCTGGCGGATCGGGGGGATGACACACCGAAGCCCAAAGGAGAGCGGGTCGCCTTCATTGACCGGCTCGAGCGCGACCTCGAGCTCTCTCCCGAGCAACGGCACGGCGTGGAGCTGATCCTCGAGGAGTACCGCCCCAGGATGGATTCCATGTGGCGGGAGGTTGCCCCAAAGTTCGACACGCTACGCAGCGAAGTCCGAGTAAAGATCGACGCGCTCCTCACTCCGGAGCAGCAAACCAAACACGGCGAACTGCTCAAGCGCAGAACAGAACGTCATCGTCAGAACGGGAAGTCCAATGCTCAGTAAGATTTTTGTGTTCGCGGCCGCGTTCGCATTACTCTCGGGCTCGGTTGCGGCCCAGGACCGCAGCGTGAGCCTAGCGGATGCGATCCGCCTGGCGGAGCAAGCGCAGCCAAGCATCATGCGAGCCAATGCCGACATCCACAATGCCGGCGCCCAAAAGCGGGTCGCGGTCGGGGCTTTCCTGCCCGATCTCACCGCGAGCAGCAGGGGCTCGCAGACTTTTTCCGAGGGCGTCGATCGCATCGACCCCAATACCGGTCTTCCGCAGGTCAGCAACTCGACCACCGGCAACATCAGTTTCCAACTGAGTGCCGGCCTGGATCTCTTCTCGGGCTTTCGTCGGACAGCCGACCTCAGGGCCGCAAACGCCCAGCGTGATGCCGCCGAGGCCGGACTGATCGATGCCAAGTACCAAGTGGCCCTGTTGACGACCCAGGAATTTCTGGCCGCCCTCGCGGCTGATGAGCTCAGCAAGGTCAGGCAGGCCGGTGTCGTCCGCGCCGAGGAGCAGCTCAAGATCTCCATCGCCAAGCTGCGGAGCGGGTCGGCCACCCGGTCCGATTCGTTGCGCTCGCTCGTGACCCTCGGCAGCGCCCGCCTCCTGCTCGTCACGGCGCAGACTCAGCTAGCCACGGCTGAGGCGAATCTCGCCCGTCTGATTGGCGTAGACGGTCGTGTGTCGGCTCTCGACGAGCCGGCTTTCCATGACGTACTGACGGCCATCGACCAGGACGCGTTGCGACTCGAGGCGCTCGAACAGTCGCCGCGGGTACAGAGCGCCGAGGCCGATGCGCAGGCATCGCGGGCGTCGTATAGCGCGTCGAAGTCGGCCTATTGGCCGACCCTCCGCTTGAGCGGCTCGTACGCCTACAGCGGGAACAGCCGAGTCAATGACTACCAGTTGTTCCAATCGCGCCAGGCGAGCCTTAGCCTGAGCTGGCCGCTGTTCAACGGGTTCACCCGCGAGCGCTCCATCATTCAGCAAGCCGGCGCGATGGACGTGGCCGAGGCGACGGCGAACGACGTCCGCCGGCAGGTCCAGGCCGCGCTTACGCAACGCTTCGCCGAGCTGGACGCCGCGGCGCTTCGCATCGGCATCTCACAGACCAGTGTGGTGGCCGCTGAGGAAGATCTTCGGGTCCAGCAGGAGCGGTATCGTCTCGGTGCCGCGACGATCTTTGACGTTCTCACATCGCAAGAAGCACTCAACCAAGCGGAGGTAGACGTGGTCAACGCCCGCTTCGACTATCTACGAGCCAAGGCGCAAATCGAGGCGCTGATCGGACGGCAATTATGAGTCGCGGAATGCTCGACACCGCGGAACGCATGGCCCTCTTGCCAGGCGACGTGCCCCGCGACGCCGTCATCGTCACCCGGGCACTGACGCGGGAATACGACATGGGCGGGGAAATTGTCCACGCGCTCCAAGGAGTCGACGTCATCATTCGCAAGAATGAGTTCGTCGCCATCATGGGGCCGTCGGGGTCTGGGAAGTCGACCCTGATGAACATGATCGGCTGCCTCGACACGCCCACCGCCGGGGAGTACTGGCTCAACGGCCATCGGGTGTCGGAACTGGGTGACAACGAGCTGGCGCGGATCCGGAACAAGGAAATCGGGTTCGTGTTCCAGACCTTCAACTTGCTCCCCCGGGCCACCGCCCTCCATAACGTGGAGCTCCCGCTGGTCTATGCCGGCAGTGGGAGCAAAGAGCGGCGCGACCTCGCCGAGGAGGCGTTGCGCCGAGTCGGCCTCGCCGACCGGATGGAGCACCGTCCCAATGAGCTGTCGGGCGGACAGCGCCAACGGGTGGCGGTGGCGCGCGCGCTGGTGAATCACCCCAGCATCCTCCTGGCAGACGAGCCGACCGGGAATCTCGACTCGGCCACGAGCGCCGAGATTATGGAGCTGTTCGAGGACCTTCATAGCGACGGCCAGACCATCATTCTGGTGACCCACGAAAAGGACATCGCTGCGCACGCCGACCGTGAAATCCACTTACTGGACGGTCGGGTCGAGCAGGACCTTCAAACGAAGAGAGTTCACTGATGCGGACACGACACTTGCTTGTCGCGGTTGGCGCGACAGCCTTGACCATGGTCGGGTGTAATGGCAAAGAGGAAACGACCGTGGTGTACCAGGCCCTGCCGGTGGTGCAGCGCGACATCGTTCTCTCCGCCCAAGCGGCGGGAATCATCGAGCCGGACACCACGGTGGAGGTCAAGTCCAAGGCTTCCGGCGAGATTCTGGAGATTCGGGTGGAGACCGGCGAGTTGGTCGAGCGCGGCACCCTCATGGTTCGGATCGACCAGCGTACGCCACGCAACAACCTGGCCCAGGCTGAAGCCGAGCTCGAAGTGGCGAAGGCGCAGCTGACCAATGCCCTGGCCCAGAAGCGCCGGGCGGACGAGCTGTTCACGTCCCAATCCATTACCGAGACCGAGCACGAGAAGGCTGACCTGGACTACGCCAACGCCAAGGCGACGGTGGTGCGTGCCGAGGTGCAGGTCGAGAACGCGCGTATCCGAATGGACGACACCGACGTTCGGGCGCCCATCACGGGCACCATCATCGAAAAGAACGTGGAACGCGGCCAGGTCATCTCCTCGCCAACCTCCGACGTGGGTGGCGGGACGGTGCTGCTACAGATGGCCGACCTCAACCTGGTCCAAGTCCGGACCCTGGTGGATGAAACCGACATCGGGAAGATCCAGCCCGGCCTCCCAGCCACGGTGTTGGTGGCTGCGTTTCCCAACCGGCCGTTCGAAGGATCGGTCCTCAAGATCGAGCCGCAGGCCGTCACACAGCAGAACGTGACCATGTTCCCGGTCCTGATTCGCATCGAGAACCGAGGACTGCTGCTCAAGCCTGGCATGAACGCCGAAGTCGAGATTCACATCGGCCGGCATGACGGCGTGTTGGCCGTCCCCAACGCAGCGCTCCGCACTCGGGCAGACGTCGGCTCCGCCGCACAAGTCCTGGGACTGACCATGGAGCGGGTGCAAGACCAGTTGGCCCAGGCCGAACGGCCCGCCGGCGATTCCGGCGTGAGCCAGGCGTCGTTGGCGGCCAAGGCCAACGGCGACTCGGGGGCCAAGGCCGAGACCATCCAAATGCCGAACGGCACAACGGTGACCCTGCCGGAAGGCGTGAGCGCCGCGGAGGTTCGTGCCATCTTCGCCAAGTTCCAAAGCGGTCAGCGCCCCACTGCCGAGGAGCGGGCCCTGCTCCAGAAGATCCGCGGGACAAGTGGCAGCGGCGGCCCGCGGGGCGGCGGCGGCGGGCAGCGCAGCCAAATCGATGCGCAGATGGGCGGCCAGTACATCGTTTTCGTGCTGCGAAACGGAGAGCCGAGGGCGGTGAACATCCAGACCGGCCTTACCGACCTGGACTACAGCGAAGTCGTGACCGGCCTCACAGAGCGCGACTCGGTATTGGTGCTCCCAAGTGCAGGCCTGGTTCGGTCACAGCAGGAGTTCCAAGACCGGATCAACCGCGTGACCGGGGGGGGCGGGTTGCCCGGCGTACGGTCGTCCAACTCACCCAGCTCATCGAACTCACGCTAGGAGGACCCAGGGCATGTTATTCGGCGAGACCCTCCAGGTCGCCTTTCAATCCATCCGAGCGAACTTGCTGCGCTCCCTCCTCACCATGCTCGGGATTATCATCGGGGTGGCCGCGGTCATCACCATGGTGGCCTTGGGCACGGGAGCCCAACGCGCGGTGGAGGAACGCATTTCCAGTCTCGGCGCCAACCTGCTCCAGATATATGCTGGCCAGTCAATGCACCGCGGCGTGGCCTCGGCCGAGCGAGTGAGCCTGACGACGGATGATGCGTACGCGCTCAGGAGAGAAGCACGACTCCTGTCAGAGGTCGTTCCGGAACTAGAGCGATCACTGCAAGTGAAGTACGGCAACAAGAATATCAACGTCGATATCAATGGAACCACTCCGAACTTCTTCAAAGTCAACAACTTCAAGCTAGCCTATGGACGCTTGCTGACCGCAGGCGACAACGAAGCCCGCCAGCGCTACGCGGTGCTCGGCGGAGCCATTCCAACCATGCTCGAGGTGAACCCCGCCGCACTCATCGATCAGACACTGTTGATCCGGAGCATCCCCTTCACGATCGTTGGCGTTCTCGAAGAGAAGGGGGCTGAGGGAGCATGGAGCAACCCTGACGAACAAATCGTGATTCCACTCGGCACGGCGCAGTACCGGGTGTTCGGCACTGACCGGCTCCGGTCGATCACCGTCGAAGTGGCCAAGAACGTCCCGCTCGAGCAGGGCATGGTGGACCTCGAACGCGTGCTGCGGAAAGAGCACAAACTCCCCCCGGGCCGCGACAACGACTTTCAGATTCGCAACAGGCAGCAGATCCTCGCCACCCAACAGGAGGCAACGCAGATCTTCACCTACCTCTTGGCGAGCATCGCTGGCGTCAGTCTCTTGGTAGGCGGCATCGGCATCATGAACATCATGTTGGTCTCCGTGACCGAGCGGACCCGCGAAATCGGCATCCGGAAGGCGCTCGGCGCGACCAAAACCAATGTCCTAATGCAATTCCTGGTGGAGGCCCTCGCGCTCTGCCTGGTCGGTGGAATCCTCGGCATCGCACTCGGCACCGGCGCTGCGGTCGCCCTCGCCAAGCTCGCAGGCTGGAACACGCTCGTGTCGCCCACGGCGGTCGGGGTTGCCTTTGCCTTCAGTGCTGCGATCGGTTTGTTCTTTGGAATCTGGCCCGCACGACGGGCATCGCTCCTCGATCCGATCGTCGCACTCAGGTACGAGTAAGACAGGGAGCCAACCTCGTACCGAGGCCTCGGCAGTCTCCCGGGGCCTCGGTGCGTTTTCCCCATGCGCACCTCGCGACTACATTTTCCCCTCGTTCTGAGCGCGCCACGCTGCTCGATCGTACGCTGACCGACTCGTAGACCCGACTCTCTCCTGAGGGCGCCCACGTCGGATATGCTGGCACTCTTACTCTTGCTTCAAGGCACCACGGCCACCCCTCAAGCGGCGGTGGCCGGCCAAGGAGCACCCACGGTTACCGGTCCCCGCCTCGAGCGCTCGGTCGAGGTGGATGGTCGGCTCGACGAGCCGGTCTGGGCCGATGCCGTTCGCCTGACCGGATTCCATCAGTACCAGCCGGTCGATAGCCGCCCGGCCGAGGAGCGCACCGAGGTCTTGGTGTGGTACTCGCCCCAGGCGCTCCACTTCGGCGTGGTGGCCTTCGACCGCCACCCGGCCTCGATCCGAGCGTCCGTGGCCGACCGCGACAACCTGGGCTCGGACGACCGGATCGTGATCTACCTCGACACGTTCAACGACCGCCGCCGTGCCTTCTTCTTCGGGGTCAACCCGTTGGGCGCGCAACAAGACGGCGTCCGGACGGAAGGGGGGTCACCCAGTGCCGGCAACTTGTTCGGCGGCTCGATCGACCTGAACCCGGACTACTACTTCGAATCGAAGGGCGTCATCACGGACAGCGGCTACGTGGTTGAGGTCCGTATTCCGTTCAAGAGCCTCCGCTATCCGGGCAACGGGCCGCAGCGCTGGGGCCTGAATATCGTGCGCACCGTGCAACGCACGGGCTACGAGGACACTTGGACCGATGTGCGGCGGGCCAACGCGAGCTTCCTTGCCCAGGCCGGCGTGATCGAGGGGCTCCACGATCTCGATCGCGGCATCGTCGCCGAGATCCAGCCGTTCGTCACCGCGACGGCAAACGGGGCGCGCAACCAGACCACCGGGCGGTTCGACCGTGACGCGCTCGATCCGGATATCGGCGTCAATGCCCGCTTGGGATTCACCAATCTCTCCATCGACCTGACCGGAAACCCCGATTTCAGTCAGGTCGAGTCCGATGAGGGTCTGGTGACCGTCAACGAGCGTTTCGCGCTGTTCTTCCCCGAGAAGCGGCCCTTCTTTCTCGAGGGGATCGAGTTGTTCTCCACCCCAAACCAACTTGTGTATACCCGCCGAGTGGCGAACCCCGTTGTCGGCGCAAAA
>DATHRW010000077.1:0-2353 GCA_035464955.1 Gemmatimonadales bacterium | reverse complement strand
CCCGTCCATCGCGCGAGAGAGTGCGATGGGATGGTCAAGAACGCAAAATGACGCGAACCCAAGAGTGCCTCTGAGCTGGCTCTTCGCGGATTCCACCTGGTCAGCCGATACCCCGGACTCGGGCTCATAACCCGAAGGTTGCAGGTTCAAATCCTGCCCCCGCTACCAAAGTTCTGACATCGTCGGACGAAAAGGCCAGGTTCTACCTGGCCTTTTCTGTTGTCCGGATCTCGCCAAAGCCCGAGTATCTCGGATCGGGGGCGCCCCGTTGTGGTTCATCGGATGTGCATCTGTCTATGCAGCCCACCCCTGCACACGCCCTTTCCAGCCCGGTCGCGGCGATGTCTGTCGCCGATGGGGGTGTGCACGGGGTGGGCGTGCAAAAGGCAGGGGGGACTCCGGCGCGCGTCCGTTTGGCGTCGATTGCGCCGAGGTTCGACGCCGATGGCAACCCCATCTACGCCACCCCGCACCGCCCAGTGAACCCCCGACGACAGCGCCACCCACGCTTCGCCGAAGGCCCGATCGACATTCACCTGCGATGACCTGTATCGGGCGATACCGACCGCACGGGATCAATTGTTGGTGCGGCTCTGGTCCCTGCCTCGAGGTGGTGAACCGCATGCAACCCCTATGGCGCAGCCTGCACGGTGTTGTTCCGTGCCGGGCCGCTGACGTTGGCGCTGGTGATGCTCCAGAGGACGAAGGCGCCCGTGACGCTGATGGCCGCTCCGAGGAGGGTGAAGCTGGCGACCGGTCCCCAGTTGACGCCAGGCCGTACGAGTTCGGGGATGCCCATCACTCCTGATGCGACCCACAGTGGGGATGCGAGTCGCCCCCAACTGGGCAACGCGAGGATGGCCACACCTATCAAGATGCTGCCGACACCGCCGACGGTTGCGCGCTCCGGGTAGCTGTACCAGAACGCGAACATCCCTGCGACACCGAATCCGGCGACCACAGCCACGGGAATGGTCACCCGGTGACGCAGGACGATGAGGAAGCCAATCATCCCAACCGTGCCACCGAGGTAGGCAAGGATCAGTCCGATCGAACCCTTGCCGAGGCCGCCTGGCGCGACCAGCATCACCAGCCACTCGGGACTCTCGGCGTCAAGAGACCAGCTGGCCCACGAGTCGATGAAGATCCCGCTGGAACCTAGGACCAGTGCCCAACCTGTGATGCGATGAAGTCTTTGGCAGGTCATTTGCGCTTCGCGGAGACTGTGTGCAACGTCTCGGCTGTGATCGCCTTCCACGGTCCGGCGCCGTGGGGGAACAGTGACGAAGACAGCGCAGCAACCCTCGCGGCGGCTCGTGAGGTCTGGATGATTACCACGGTGAGGTTCGCCGCGCTCATGACTCGGTCACAACGAGGGTCGCGACCATGATCTCCGGGTGCAGGACGCATGTGACCTCGTAGCGGCCCGGTGGTGTGCCGGGGCCCACCTCAATGGTCGCCGTCGAGCCACCTGCAACACCCGCGTCGATGTCGAGGTCGACGACAGTGAAGGTGTGCCCGTAGGCGTCGAGGTTGCGAACACCAAGGACATCCCCGGCCGACACCTCGACCACGTTCGGGGCGTAGGCGTTGGCCTCGGTCGTCACCGCAACAGCGTCAGGCGGGAGTGCTTCCCCGCCCACGAGCGACAGTGCAAGAGATGCCGCGGCCCCCACCACCAGCGCGACCAGCGATCCGAGACGGACTCGGTGCTGCAGTAGATCGGTGGTCGAACGCGTCCGCAGCCCGGCAACTGCCCCTGGGATCGCGACGAGCAGGCCGATCAGCGCTGCCAGGTTGGGGATGAAGTCCCACGGGCTGGCAGGCAGCCCGAGGGTGTCCGCCAGATGGCCGACGTTGCCGAGCAGCACGAGCACCGCCACGACCAGCGCGGTGACGAGCGCTGCCCTGGTGCCGCGCTTCGCGAGTAACCCCGTCACCAGGCAAATCAGCCCAATGACGGGCAGCACGAGAACGGGCCCTGCGAGGGCACCAACGACGAGCAGGTGCGCTGCGGACGCCAGCAGGGTCACACCCACGAGCACGAGCCCGAACGCAGCCGTCGCCGCCCACCGCTGCCGGTCGATGCTGTCCGTAGCCGCCGGTTCTTGTTCTCTTCGTGTCGCGTCCATCGACCCCTCCGAAAATGGCGAAGGACGAACCTCCGCAGACTGCACTATAAGTGTATAGACTGTATGCTCTGTGCAGTCAAGTCAACACCTAATCTCCAACCAACGAGGACGGCAGCCGCGGTGGGCCTAAGAGAACAGCAGGCGCGAGCAGCGCGACAGGTGATCACTACTGCCGCGCTGGAGGTGTTCCTCGATGCCGGCTATGCCAACACGACGATCGA
>DATHRW010000076.1:0-3766 GCA_035464955.1 Gemmatimonadales bacterium | reverse complement strand
TCTTCGGCGTGGGCGTGACCCTGGTGATTCTCGTGGTGGCGATGGTGTTCGATTCGGTGTGGGCGGCGGGCGTGGTGTTCCTGAGCCTGCCATTGGCGTTGGGTGGAGTCGGGGCTGCCTTTTGGATTGCCAAGGCTGCCTTCACGCGTGAGGCCGCCGTCGGGGTGATTCTGGTGGTGGGTCTCGCGGTCAACCAGGCGATCCTGCTGATCGACGCGGCGCTCGAAAAGCGCCGTCGGCGGCTCGCGCAAACCGGAAGAGCTGGGCTCACCAAGCAGGAAGTCGTGTCCGCCTGCCGCGATCGTGCCGGCATGATCGTGTTGGTCACCCTGACCACCTTGGCCAGCCTGCTCCCGCTCGCCATCGGGACTGAGTCGGACAGCCTCTTTGGGGCGATCGCGCTGGCTACAACCGGCGGAGTGGCCGCCGGCACGCTGGCGGCCCTCGTGGTCTTGCCGGCCCTGCTTCCCGGTTTTCGGCGCGTCCGACCTCGGCCCTGAGGCACCCCGCGATCGGGGTGAAACCTTCGGCCGTGCGAGGCTGGAAACCACTCGTATAACCCGTTGACCACCATGGAGTTACTCATCGGCCCGGTGGTTGCCCCGGCGGCCTCGGTGCGGGTATATTTAGCGGTTCGTTTTGCCTACCTCTCAGCCGTCACATTTTCTAGCCTCGGACCCCGATGACTGTTCCCAACACTCGCGAGCGGATCCTCCCTCGCCTGATCGAAGAGGAGATGCAGCAGTCGTTCATCAACTACTCGATGAGCGTCATCGTCTCCCGAGCCCTACCGGACGTTCGCGACGGATTGAAGCCCGTGCATCGGCGCATTCTCTACGCCATGAACGAACTGGGCTTGACGCCTGGGCGTGCGTTCAAGAAATCCGCCACAGTCGTCGGTGATGTATTGGGCAAGTATCATCCGCACGGCGACAGCTCCGTGTACGACGCGCTCGTGCGCATGGTGCAGGACTTTTCGTTGCGCTACCCGCTGGTCGACGGACAGGGCAACTTCGGCTCGATCGACGGCGACCCCGCCGCGGCCTATCGCTATACCGAGGCCCGGCTCACGGCTGCGGCCATTGCGATGCTGGAGGACATCGACCGCAATACGGTTGATTTCCAAGCCAACTTCGACGATCGGCTGCAGGAGCCCACGGTCCTCCCGTCGAAGCTGCCGAATCTGCTGGTCAATGGCTCGAGCGGTATCGCTGTGGGCATGGCCACCAACATCCCACCTCACAATCTGCGGGAAGTCGTTCAGGGTGTGGCACTCTTGGTCGACAACCCGAATGCCACCATCGCCGATCTCCGGAAGGTCATCAGCGGCCCCGATTTCCCAACCGGCGGGTTCATCTATGGCCGGCAGGGCATTCACGAGGCCTATGAAACCGGCCGCGGCCGGGTCGTCATGCGGGCCCGTGCCCAGATCGAGGAAAAGGAGACGACCGGTAAGAGCCAGATCGTGGTGACCGAGGTCCCCTACCAGGTCAATAAGGAAAACCTGGTTCGTTCCATTGCGGAGCTGGCGATCGCCAAGAAAGTCGACGGGATCAGCGGGGTGCGGGACGAGAGCGACAAGGACGGGATCCGGGTCGTGATCGAGCTCAAGCGCGATGCGATCCCGTACGTGGTGCTCAATCAGCTCTACAAGCGCACCACGATGCAATCCACCTTCGGGGTCATCATGCTGGCGCTCGACAACGGCGTGCCGCGCGTCATGAACCTGAAGGAGTTGCTGGAGAAGTACATCGACCACCGGCACACCGTCATCGTGCGTCGGACCCAATTCGATCTCGACGCAGCGGAAGCCCGGGCCCATATCCTCGACGGCTTGAAGATCGCGGTCGATAACATTGACGAAGTCATCGAGATCATTCGTGGCTCGGCCGACGCAGCGGAAGCCGACACCCGGCTTCGCAAGCGGTTCGGGTTTTCGGAAAAGCAGAGCGATGCCATCCTGAACATGCGCCTGGCCAAGCTCACCGGGCTGGAAATCGAAAAACTCGAGACCGAACTCAAAGAGGTTAAGGCCACCATCAAGGCCCTGCAGGGCATCCTCAAGTCCAAGCCCAAGCGCATGGAGATTCTCAAGGAGGAGATCAACGAAGTGGCCGATCGATTCGGTGACGATCGCCGGACGGAAATCGTGGCCGACGAGGGCGAATTCTCGGTAGAAGATCTGATTGCCGAAGAGGACATGGTGATCACCATCTCGCATACGGGGTACATCAAGCGCATTCCCGTCTCGACGTATCGACGCCAACGGCGGGGCGGTCGGGGCCTCAGCGGGATGAAGACCAAAGAGGACGATTGGGTCGAGCACCTCTTCATCGCCAGCACCCACGACTACCTGATGTTCTTCAGCGACCAGGGCCAGGTGTACTGGCTCAAGGTCCACGAGATTCCACAGGGCGGCCGCGTCGCGCGAGGAAAGCCGGTTATCCACTGTATCGCGATCCGGCCGGATGAGCGGATCGCGGCCACCGTGGCCGTGCGCGAATTCGCCGAGAATAAGTGGCTCATGTTCGCCACCCGCGGCGGGACGGTCAAGAAGACCGCGCTCTCCGCCTACAGCAATGTCCGCTCCAACGGCATCCGCGCGATCAACATCGAACCGGGCGATGAATTGATCGATGTGCAAGTGTGCGATAGCGCGAGCGACATCATCCTCGCCACGCGCGCCGGGATGAGTATCCGGTTCCGGCAAAGCGACGTTCGCACCATGGGGCGCGCGACGACAGGGGTGAAGGGCATCGCGCTGAAGCGTGGCGATGCGGTCATCGGGATGATCGTGCTCCGGCGCGACGCCTCCATCCTCGTGGTCAGCGAGCGGGGCTTCGGCAAGCGATCGGTGGTGAGCGACTACCGGGTGCAGCGGAGAGGCGGGAAGGGAATCATCACGCTCAGACAGACGCCGAAGACCGGCGCCATGGTGGCCCTCAAGGAAGTGCTTCCGGAGGACGAGCTGATGATGATCACCCGCGCCGGGGTCATCATCCGGGTCCCGGTCAAGGGTATCCGCGTGATCGGCAGAAACACCCAAGGGGTCAAGGTCATGAACCTCGATCCGGGTGATCTGGTCGTCGACGTTGCCCGGGTGATCCGCGTGGAAGACACGGAGCCGGACGAAGCGGACACTCCTGTTGTCGCCGGAGAGTAGGCGACCCAAGTGACGGAGGCCTCGACCCCCCGCCGGGGTCCGGGACACCCGGCGCTCACGCTCGAGAGCGTGCGGGATGCCGCACGCGCGCTCGAAGGCGTTGCCGTCCGAACTCCCCTCATCGCCATCCCATCCTTGGAGCGAGAAACCGGTGGCATGGTCGCCCTCAAGGGGGAGCATCTCCAACCGGTGGGGGCGTTCAAGATCCGAGGCGCCTACACGGCCATCGCCCGGCTGCCGGAAAAAGATCGGACCGCCGGTGTGATCACCTACTCGAGCGGCAATCATGGGCAGGCCGTGGCATACGCGGCCGGACGGCTCGGCACTCGGGCGGTCGTGGTGATGCCCGATCATGCCCCGGCCATCAAGGTGGACGGAGTCAAGCGACTCGGCGGCGAGGTCCGGTGGGGCGGCCCGACGTCTACCACCCGGCGAGCCAAGGCGGAGGCATTCGCCCGTGCGGAAGGCCTCACCATTATTCCCCCGTTCGATGATCCGGACGTCATCACTGGCCAGGCCACATGCGGCCTCGAGATCCTCGAGCAGGCCCCTGACGTCGAGACCATTCTGGTCCCGGTCGGCGGGGGAGGGCTGCTCGCCGGT
>DATHRW010000075.1:0-14094 GCA_035464955.1 Gemmatimonadales bacterium | reverse complement strand
GTTCCGCCACACCTCGTAGAATCCGACGGAGATGTCCAGCGCCGGAGCCTCGGCCTGGGCATGATACTTGGAGAGATCCTCGAAAAGCTGTTCCGCCGATAGGGCTACGTCGCGGACGCCACCCTCGAGGAAGTAGCCGGTAAGAGCGGTTTCGGGAAGCGCCAGCACATCCGGGGGAGTCTGCCACTGAGCCACTTCGCGGAAGACGCCCTCGAGATCCTCGAGGTTCTTCCGATAGGCGCCTTTCGTCGGGCGGAGCTGGACCAGCGCGATGTGGAGCATTGCCGCACAATTTAGTCGAGAGGGCGCCTGCCCGCCTTCTCGTTGCTCTCCTTTCGCCGGCATCGCCAGCGCTCCACGCGGTCATGGACCTGCGTCGCAACATCTTCGACACGCCCAACGCAACCAGGTGCCCCTATTCGCGAGGCAGCAATGGGCCCAACCGAGGCTCGCCGTAGCCGTAGCGGAACTACTAGCCGGCTCCCGGCCACCATTCCCAAAGCAGAGGGGCGGCTACGCTCGCTTGTGCGTAACCGCCCCCCCCGATTCGCGCCTCATGGCGCTCCAGCCCGGCTCAGTTGCGGCGCCGGCTGCCACCCCCGGATGAAGCTCCACTGCGACTCGGGGCGCGCCCCTGGCTCACGGAACCGCGACTCGATGAGCCGCGGCTACTCGGCGCGCGCGACACCGACGGGGCTGGACGCGACACCGAGGGTCGGCTCACCGCTCGGCCCCGACTCGGAGCGCTCGCCCGCGCCGGCGTGGTCGCTCGCGGCTGCGAAGCCGAACGAGTCGTGGTCCTCGCCTGGGGGCGGGACACCGCGCGGGTTGTCGCCGGAGCTTCCCGACCCGTCACCACCCGCCGTGCCGGAGACACACGATCCGCGGTCGTCCACCAGTCGGCGGTCCGGCGCTCGGCTTGGGTCACGCGCCGCCCCGAGGAGTTGGTCTGCGCTGGAGCGGCTTGACTGGGCTGGGCCCGCCGGGGCTCGACCCGGCTTGGCGTCGACCGCTGGGGGGTCGCCCGCCGGGGCTCGACCTTGCGTGGCTCGGCCCTGCTCGGCGTTGACCGCTGGGGGGTCGCCCGCCGCGGCTCGGCCTTCCGCGGCTCGGCCCGGTTTGGGGTGGTCCGCTCAGGTGTGGCACGCCGCGGCTCGGCACCGTTCGTGGCTCTCGGTCGGCTCGATTGGGGCACGACTCTCCGGCCGTTCTCCGACTGCACCCGCCGGGCTTCGGAATTCCGGTCGGGCGCCACCCGCCTCACCTGGGCGTCGCGTGATCGCTCAACTGAAGTCCGCTGGCCGGTGGATAGGTCCACGCTCCGGCGCCGGTAGTCCACCAAGTTGGTGGTGACCCGGCTCTGGCTCCGATTGCCGGTGTCGATCGCGCGCCGGTTGCGGCTGTTGTCCGCGAATCGACCATCCCGGAATCGGTCATCCTTGAAGCGATAAGGATTCTGGTAGCGCGGCCAAGACGAGCGGTAGCCGTAGCCGTAATACCCCGGGTAGTAGTACCTCGGGTAGTAATACGCCGGATAGTAGTAGGTAGGGTAGTAGTACCCTGGATAGTAGTAGCGCGGAGAGTAGTACCATGGGTCGTAGTACCACGGGTCATAGTAGCGGCTTCCAAAGCCGATCCCGATGTGGATGCCGGTGCCGTAGTAACGCGAGCCACAGTAGTAACAACCACTGTAGTAAGGATCCCAATAATCCCACGCGGAGTGAAATACCGTGGGATAGGCGTAGTGCACCGGTTCGAGAATCTCGTAGTACACCACATCGTAGTCGAATCCGGCGCTCGACCCCATGCGCTGAACGATCTCGGTGAGGTCAGCTTCGGCGTCCGAGGCAATGTCGGACACTCGCAGGTTTCGATAATCCCAATGATCGCCCACCACGAAGTCGGTCACGCGGAAGGGGTCCATGGAGACCGCCGCGAAGACGATCCCCGTTCCATTCGACTGCTCGATGTAGAACGCCTCACGATCGCCCCTACTCCGCACTTCATAGGTCTTGCCAGCGCGGACGTAGTTGTCGTCGTTGGGATCGAGAGGAAACAAGACCCGCACCCGACCCTCGGGGTCGGCATGGAGTACCACTAGATATCCGTCGCGGTCGGTCCGGACTTCGACCCGGGCCTTATCGCCCCGCTCGTAGTGCCCGCCTTGGTTGAGCGAGATACGAATCGGCGGGTCGCCCTGAATGGCGCTACCGAGTACCGGCGCGGCCGTCAGGGCGGCCGGAACGAGAATGGACATGAGTGCCGAGGCTAACATCGATCCTCCCGGCGAAGGCAAGAAAGTCAACATCCTATTGCGCAAAGATCGCTAGGACCGTGCCACTATCTAATCTATTGTAATACAATAACTTAGATATATGAAGCCCGGTCGATTTGTCCCACTTGGGGGACGTCCGGTCTACCCCAAGCAACACTGGGTGATGCCTCAATCCTGGCGGATTTCCCGCCCCCCGGCCCAACGATGCCAGTACATCCGCATTTCCGTGATCTTGCCATCGCGGGTCTCGCAGAACAGGGCTCCTCGTGCATCCACCCATTCGCCGGTGCGACGGCGGCGGAAGACGAACTTGAATTCGGCCGAAAACCATGGGCCCACCGTGAAGAGCTCGCCGGAGCTAAATCGGCCCTCTGATTGATGATAGCCGATGTCCCGCCAATATTCGCGGATGGCGCCGATCCCGGTCCGTGACCGGGCGAATGGGGTTTCCTGGAACACCGCCTCGTCGGCGAAGACGGACAGCAAGAGATCGATGTCTTGCTTGGCCCACCCCTTGCCAAAAGTATCGACGAGCGATCGCCCTAATGCAGCCGTATCAATCGCTTCGTTCGGTGATGGTGCGGCCACACGTGTGCTCCGGCTGGAGGGCCTCGACGGCCCGGGACCAATTGTTACGGATGACTTGGAAACTACATCCCGCCGCCCTGCTCGCCATTGCCCCCTGTCTGACACCCCCCAGCGGCGGCAGTGCCCAGGAACCAGCCTGGTTCGGAGCGACGTGGGTTTCGAGTTCCTCGTGGACCTCGACTCGACCGACAAGGCACAACTGCGGGGCGTGCCGGAGTACAACCCCTACCTCGGACCGGAAGCCATCGTCGATGGCGATGAACGCGGTGCGTTCTACCGGCGCCCAACCCGCACGGTATCCCTGTACGATGGGACATTCGAGCCACTCTTCGTCATTACCAACCGAGCCCGGTTCGCCCGGGATGGCACCTTCTTCCCAGCCACGGCCTATCCCCGTGGAGACCTTCGATACGGCACGGGACAGGCGTCTACCTTGTCTGATTGGTACGTCGACGAAGCCTCGCGACTGGTGGAAGTCCGTCTGCCGTGGGCGCTCTTGAACGTGACCGACCCTTCGAGCGCACGAGTCGTATACGAAGAAACCGTTGACACCTCGATGGCGAATCCTCCCTTCGGGACGTCGCAGTCGGACGGCCTCCGCCTGGGTGCCCTGGTGTACCGAAAGGGCGGTCGGCCGGCGGTCGTGGCCGCCGCGCCAGCACTCACCTGGCCGGCACGTTGGGAAGCGGACCGATTCGTCACACGAGCGTGGGAGACCTGGTCGGAACCGACGTATCACCAGCGTCTCAAACCCGTCTACTTCACCCTGAAGGCGCTATGGGAAACCCAATGAGAGTCGCAGGTCTCTTCATTGCAGCTGCCCTGGCTGGTGCCACGAACCTCGCGGCACAGGTTGGCCAGGGTGACGCGGCCTGGGCTGCCGGACGCTACCAGGAAGCCAGCGCGGCCTATCACCAGGCCTTGACCGACGACCCGGGGCAGGTCCGTGCCAATTACCGCTTGGCAATCTTGGCGTCGTGGGAGAACCGATTGGATTCGGCCCTGGTCCTCATCCAGCGAGCCCGGGAGATGGAGCAGGACGATCCTGACGTGCGCTTTGCCGAGGCGCTCATCCTCTCCTGGTCCGGCCGATACGACGAGGCCATCGCCAAGTACGACAGTCTCCTCGGCGCCTTCCCCAGCATGCACGAAGCCGAGCTTGGACGCGCCCGCACCCTGTCCTGGGCCGATCGCATTCCAGATGCGGACCGGGCGTATCGGGCCATGCTCGAGCGCAACCCGAACAACCTCGATGCGCTCGCGGGCCGGGCTCAGCTCGCCGCGTGGCAAGGCGACTACGAGACGGCCACGGCCCGGTATCACGAGATCCTCGAGCGGGCGCCGACCAATGCGACGGCCAACCTCGGCCTCGGGCGGGTGCATTACTACCAGGGGCGTTCACGCAGAGCAATCGACTATCTCGAACGGGCCAAGGCTCTCGAGCCAAACAATCGAGAAGTGGAAGCGTTGTATACCACGATTCGGGCGGAGATCCGCCCGCAGGTCACCATCACGGCGACATTTGCCGACGACTCGGATGACAACTCCAACTGGTGGCAGGATCTCAAAGGATCTTACTTGCTAGCCGACGGAGTCACCGGTTTCGGATCGGTTGGATTGCTGCAGGCAAGCGACCCGCTCCGGAGCGCGAGCCGCACCATGGGCGAGGTGGGAGCAACCGTCGCACGCGGTAGTTACCGTTTCACTGGCGCAGCCGGCCTCCGCCGGCTTGCTCCCGATGGCACGTCCTCGCGAAGCAGCGGGAGCTATCGTCTCGGGGCCATGTACCGTCCGTCGCGACAGGTGTCCGGCGGGCTCGGCTTTGCCCACTACCCCTTCGACGAAACCGCCAACCTGATCGGCCGCAATCTCGATATCGACCAACTCGATGCCACCCTCGACATCGGATTGACGGAGACGCTCTCGCTGAGCGCCGGCGGTGGAGCGGCGTGGGTGTCGGACGACAACAGTCGGGTGGCTGCAGTGCTTGCGCTCACGCAGACGATCCGGAAGCAGTTCTTTGTCGGGGCGTTCGGCCGGGTCCTGGCCTACGATGCGCCGGCCCCGGGGTACTTCACGCCGGATCGCTTTACCGTCGTCGAAATGCGCGGGGGGTATGCGGCCGCGTGGCATGGCTGGAGCACCCGGGTGAGCGGCGGCCTGGGCCTTCAGCAGGTCGGGAAGGGTGGCGACACCCAGAGCGAGTGGCACGCGGAAATGCGCGTCTCCCGTAACTGGGCCGCGATCAACCAGGTGGAAGTGGTCGGGTCCATCACCAACAGCGCGGTGAGCTCCACCACGGGAGCGTTTCGATACGGGACAGTCGGCGCCAGCGTCCGCCTCGGCTTGTAACAAGCCGAGGCGAGCGGGGGGTGGGTGATTAGTGCAGTCTGTTGCGTTCTGCGAGATCCGGCAGACGGCCCGCGGGGCGGCAAAGGTGACCCAGATCACAGGGAGATGAGGTCGAACGTCCAATGAGGCCTCATTGGACGCGGCACGGCGCTTGAGACAGCCTGGCACCTCGACGGCAGAAGAGGAGGGTCCTCTCTGCCTGGCGTTACATTGGTCGTCTTACGCACTTCACACTCTTTTCAGGGAGAGACGCTGTGTCGAAATCGAGTCTCGGCCGCACACTAACGGCGCTGGTGATGGTGCTGGCCCTAGCCGGCACCACGAACCTCGTGGCACAGAGGGCGAAGATCGGGGTCGGTGGCGGGCCCACCATTCCCATGGGTGACTTCGGGGATGACTTCAAGACCGGGTGGCACGGACAGGTCAACGTCCTGTTCGATCTCCCGGCTCTGCCCTTCGACATTCGGGTGGACGGTCAGTACGGGGAACACAAGCTCGATGTGAGCGGCTCGGATGCCAAGGCCAAGCTCATTACCGGCATGGTCGGCGCCCAGCTTCCGTTGGGCCCCCCGGGATCACCTGCCAAGCCATACCTCACCGGTGGCGTTGGCATCACCAATTTTGACTTCGACTCAGGCTCACCAGGGGTCGGTGGGAGCTCGAGCGATTTCATGATCGGCGGCGGCGGCGGCGTCACGTTCTCTGTGGGGTCCGTCAGCCTGTTCGTCGAGGCCCGAATCATGAACGCCTTTACTGAAGGCAGCAGCACGACGTTCTTGCCCATTACCGGTGGCATCTTGTTCGGTGGGAAGTAGCCAGTAGGTCCTCCAGTTGACCGCCGCCTCGTCCCAGACGAGGCGGCGGTTGTTTTTGTTCTCCCCCACCCCATTGGGGGTATCCCCAACACGGGCCACGGGGGGTAGATTTGCCGAGTGGGTGACGCCTTCGCCTGTATCCCGGACGGCCTGTGACCACCGAACTCATCATTGATACCGATCCAGGCATCGACGATTGCCTGGCGCTGTTGCTCGCGCTGGCGAGCCCCGAGTTACATGTCCACGCCATTGTCACGGTCTACGGCAACACGACACTCGAGAACGCGACCCGAAATGCGCGGGAGATCGTGCGCCGTTCTGGCCGGACAGTTCCCGTCGTGGCCGGCTCTCCAGGGCCGCTCGAGCGACCGTTGGTCACCGCCGCGGAAACCCATGGGGATACGGGCTTGGGCTACGCGTCACTCCCCGAGACGGAGCCCGTAGAGCCAAAGCCGGAGGCCCTGCTCGAGGTACTGGCACAGCTCGAGGAACCGGTGACACTGGTGACCTTGGGCCCACTCACCAATCTGGCCGTGGCCATCGCGGCCGATCCCGTCCTCGTGCGCACCCGTATACGCCGGCACCTTGCGATGGCCGGCAACCTGGCGGCGCGGGGCAATACCACACCCCACGGCGAATTCAACGTGTGGTGCGATCCCGAGGCGGCCGACCGGGTGCTCCGAGCCCACCTCGGCACCCAGTGGGTGGGGCTCGACGTGACTCGCCACCTGACGCTCATGGCGGAAGATGTGGAGCGGCTCAAGACGACCGACCGTGACCGCTGGCTCCGCGATGCCCTTCGATTTTATGTGGAATTCCACCGCGACTTCGAGGACTTCGACGGCTGCATCATCAACGATCCGCTGGTGATTGCCCAACTGCTCACCCCGGGAACCGTGAGCTTCGAGGAGGTCGGAGTTCGCATCCACCTCGGCGAGGG
Source organism: Gemmatimonadales bacterium (assembly GCA_035464955.1). GTDB lineage: Bacteria > Gemmatimonadota > Gemmatimonadetes > Gemmatimonadales > GWC2-71-9 > JABDII01. Next base: position 7,124 of record DATHRW010000075.1, on the reverse strand, counting down.
CGACGACCGGGGCCGCGTCGTCGCCGAGGAGGATGGAACTCCCACGGCGTTCGCGACCGGAGCGCGACCGGCACACGCCATCGAGCTGCTCGGGTCGCGCGTGTTTGGCCAATAGTCGAGCAAGGTCGAGGCGTCGGGCTTAGAGCCGCCAGATCTGGGCGACGAGAAACGTCACGACAAAGCCCATCACCAGCGGCAAGACCGTCGCGACGGTCGTCCATTTGGTGCTGCCGGTTTCCTTATAGATCGTATAAATGGTCGTCGAGCACGGATTGTGGAGCAGGCTGAACAGCATGAGGTTGAGGCCGGTCAGCAGCGTCCACCCTCCCGCCCGCAGCAGGTCGCCCACCTGAGAGACCGAGTCCAGCTCGAACATGACGCCCGCCCCACCTCCCACGCCTGCGATCCCGGCCGTGAGCACGGTCAGCATCAAAACCGTGGGAATCACGATCTCGTTGGCGGGAATGGCCACGATGTAGGCCAAGAGAATCACTCCGTTCAGGCCAATGAGGATTCCGAACGGATTCAGCCAGCCCACCATATGCTCGGCAATGCTGGTACCGCCCACGGACACGTTCGAGATCAACCAAATGACCGCGCCGGCCGGCAAGGCAAACATCACCGCACGCCAGAGCACGATGAGCGTTCGATCGATGATCGAGGTATAGAGTGTCTGGAGGATCCGCGGCGGCCGGTAGGGAGGCAGCTCCAGACTGAAGGTCGTCGCCTCACCCCGGAGCACGGTGCGTGACAGGAGCCACGACGCCACGAACATCGCCATGATTCCGAGGAGCGCTATGCCGACGACGGCGGCAGCCGCGACCACGCCGGCGACGTGCGCCGGGGCGAGCGTACCGATGAAGATGGAGGCGATGAGGATCTGGGTGGGCCAGCGGCCGTTACAGAGCGAGAAGTTATTGGTAATGATCGCGATCAGCCGCTCGCGCGGGCTATCGATGACTCTGGTTGCCACGACGCCGGCGGCATTACAGCCGAACCCCATGCACATGGTGAGCGCCTGCTTGCCGTGCGCCCCCGCCTTCTGAAAGAGCTTGTCCAGGTTAAACGCCACGCGCGGTAGATACCCGAAGTCTTCGAGGAGGGTAAAGAGCGGGAAGAAGATGGCCATCGGCGGCAGCATGACGGCGACCACCCACGCGGTGGCGAGATACATACCGTCGAAGAGGAAACCACTCAGCCACCACGGCATGCCGATGGCGGCTCCGAGAGCCTTCAAGGCCGGGTGCACCGTGTCGAGCAGGAACGTTGCGATCATTTGCGACGGGACGTTGGCCCCGGCAATGGTGATCCAGAAGACCACCGCGAGTATCAGCAGCATCACCGGGAAGCCCAGCCACCGGCTCGTCAGCAGCCGATCGAGCTGACGATCGAGATCGAACTTCACGCGCCGCAGCCCGGTAACGGTCGATCGAGCCGCTATGCCTTGGGCGCTCTCGTAGATCCCCTGCATCAAGGAATCGTAGAACGTGGGGCTAAGCTGCCACCGAAGGGTGGCGGCAGTATCCAACAACTCCTGATTGCCTTCCACGAGCGCCACGCCTTGCCCTTCGGCGTCCCATGCCCCGGCGGACTGCACCACGCCCTCACTCAGCGCTCCGATCTCACCGGATCGAACCGCCGACAGGACTCGCTCGTCGGCATTCAGCAATCGAAGGGCAACCCATCGCGCATTGGGCAGCTCGGGAAAGGTCCGCGACACGGCCGGAACCAGCTCCTGCACCGCGCCCTCGACATCCGGAGGAAGTTCCCGAATGCGGAACGGTCGCGGCTCGACCTGCCCGGTTGCCATCTTATCGATCGCCACGAGCAGCTCGGGAATGCCCTCGCCGCTTCGTGCCGCGGTGGGAACGACCGGAACGCCGAGTTCATGGGCCAGCTTGGTCGCGTCGACACCGATGCCCCGACGCCGGGCCTCGTCCATCAGATTGAGGCAGACGACCACTCGATCGGTGATCTCGAGCACCTGGATCACCAAGTTGAGGTTGCGCTCGAGACGGGTCGCATCGACCACGATGACCGTGACGTCGGGACGCCCGAAGAGGAGGAAGTCGCGGGCTACTTCTTCGTCGGTGCTGCCGGCCTGCAGCGAGTAGGTCCCGGGCAAGTCGATGAGCTTGACCCGCTTCCCTTCATTCGTGAACGTGCCTTCGGCCCGGGCCACGGTCTTGCCGGGCCAGTTCCCGGTATGCTGCCGGAGCCCCGTCAGAGCGTTGAAGACGGTACTCTTGCCGGTATTCGGGTTGCCGGCCAGGGCGACGAAGTAATCCCACTTGTCCGGCTGGACGCCGAGCTGCACCAACGACTCGGTACGATCGGCGGCGCAGCCCCGACACGGCGCCGTACTAGTGAGGCCCATGGCCATGCCCGGCGGCAGATGTGGCGGGGTCGATCAGGATCCACTCCGCTTGGTGACGGCGGAGCGCGATCATCGCGCCGCGGATCCGGTACGCGACGGGATCCCCAGCTGCGCTCACCAACTCCGCCTCGATTGCGGTGCCTGGAACCACACCAAGGTCGAGCAAGCGCCGGCGTTGGGCTCCTTGGCAGGCGGGGGCGATCCCCACGACGGTCCCGCTCTCGCCAAGGTCGAGATCCGTCAGGTTCCGCAGCGGCACCGCCGCTACTTCGAGGGTGGGTTTTGGAAGGACCGTCACATTGGCGGCAACGACCGGGAGCAGTTCGTGGTCCCGTCCGTCCGTCTTGAACCGCACCCGCGAGGGATCGGCTGTCACCACCTCGACCGACATGCCGGGCGCGAGACCCTCCGCCAGCACCCGGTCGTACACTTCGCGTGGCTCGTCTTCCAGGTGGACGATCGTTGCGGTGAGGCCGGGGTCGAGGGCGCTGAGCGGAATCCCCGGCATGGCGGGGAGCTCCCCCGTTGCGGTGGGGATCGGGTCGCCGTGCGGATCGTACAGTGGCTGGCCCATGCGAGCCGCGAGATTCTCGGTTTGCTCCTCCGAGAGCCGGTGCTCTTTGATCTCCGCGTCGTCGTGCCAATCCGCAGCGGCAACGCCGGTGCGGTCGGCCAGGTAGCGTTCCCACAACCGGTGGGTTCGGAGGATCCGGAGCGCGTAGGCCCGACCCTCGTCGGTGAGTCGCAGTCCTTCCGCGGTCGAGTGGGCGAAGCCGAGCGCCTCCACCCGGGCCATCACCCGCACCGCTCGGGCCGGCGACACCCCAAGCGTCCCCGCGACGCCCGAGGCATTCCCAGGCTGGCCCGATAGCTCCGCGTTGTAGAGGTGTTTGAGGGCATCCTCAATGCGCACCCGCTCGGTCATCTGCCAAAGTCGGATGACGCGGGCGGCGAACCCCCATCGCGGCCACACGACAAGGGCCGTGACCACCACGAGGAGGGCGAAGATCGACAGTGCCAGAACGGGGTTAACCATCAGACGCTCTCATGCACTCACATCCTCGGCCCGACGGCAGAATACCAGCGCGGCGATCTCGCGGCCGATGACCTCTTCTCGCCCCTCAACCCGCAGAGTGATTGGGCCGCCAAACGGCTGGCAATCCAAAATCTCGATCCTGCTGCCAGGCTGTAGCCCCGAATCGGCCAGAAAGCGTAACCGCTCGGCGTGATTCGTCATGACCCGGGAAACGTCCGCCCCCTGGCCGGGTGCAAGCTCGGCGATCGGAATCGCATCGACCAGGGCCACCGACCCATCGGCCTGAGGAATCGGGTCGCCGTGCGGATCGAACGCCGGGTTCCCCAAGGTCAGGGCCATGCGTTCGATCAGCGAATCGGACACCGCGTGCTCCAGGCGTTCGGCCTCGGGGTGCACGGAGTCCCATGTGTAGCCCAGCTTCTCAACGAGATACGTTTCGAGAATGCGATGGCGTCGGAGCATGCCGAGTGCGGCACGGCGCCCCTGAGCCGTCAGCTCGACTCCCCGGTAGGGGGCGTGTTCGAGCAGGCCCTGTTCGGACAGGCGCTTGACCATTTCGCTCACCGACGGAGCCGAGAGGCCGAGCGCGAGCGCGATGTCGCTCGTCGCCACCGGGCTGGCCTCCTGGGCCAGGCGGTAGATGGCCTTGAGATAGTCTTCCACCGAACGGCTGAGGGCCGGCCTGATCATGAGCTTCGGCACTACACGGCGCTAGAATTAGGCATGCCTAATATTAATATACGGATGTCCTAATAGCAACCAGGCTTTCCGAGCTCCCGGCAAAGCTCCGCCCATTGAGGCACCCACCCCGCCCCCCGACACGAGCGGCGCGCGTCGACGGCCCGGTGTCCGCTCGGGGGGGGTGGCGATGCTGGCGTCGAGACTCTGGGTGCCGTAGCATTCGGCTGCATCGACCCAGGGGAACAACGTGTCGGACCCGTTCGACCAACCGTTATTGGCTCGCCTGAGCACGGCCCTCAGCGACCGCTACACGATCGAACGCGAGATCGGAAGCGGCGGGATGGCCGTGGTGTTCCTGGCCGATGACATCCGGCACGACCGCAAGGTGGCCCTCAAGGTCTTCCGTCCCGAGCTTTCGTCCGCACTCGGTCCGGAGCGCTTCCTCCGCGAAATCAGAATCGCGGCCCAGTTACAGCATCCGCACATCCTCCCGCTGCACGACTCCGGGGAAGCCTCGGGCCTCCTGTATTACGTCATGCCGTATGTCGAGGGCGAGACACTCCAACAACTGCTCGCGCGTTCCGGGGCACTTCCGTTGCCCGACGCCGTTCATATCCTGAGAGAAGTGATCGACGCACTCGCGAGTGCGCATGGGAAGGGTGTGGTCCACCGCGACATCAAGCCCGGGAACATTCTCCTCTCGGGTGGTCACGCGTTCGTATCCGACTTCGGGATCGCCAAGGCAGTAAGTGAGGCGACCGGCCGGCATGATCTCACCACGGCAGGGGTCGCGCTCGGCACACCGGCGTACATGTCGCCCGAACAGGCGACCGGAGACCCCACCATCGACCATCGTGCCGACATCTACGCGATCGGCACGCTGGCCTACGAAATGCTTGCCGGTACGCCTCCGTTTCACGGTACCACGCCCCAGCAGGTCCTGGCCGCGCACGTGACGCAGCAACCCGAGCCGCTCGCGCACCGCCGCTCCGGCCTTCCCCGACCGCTGGCCGACCTCGTCATGCGCTGCTTGAGGAAGGATCCGGCACTTCGCTGGCAGAGTGCGGCCGACATTCTGCCACTGCTCGACGCAGCAGCCACGACCCAGAATGGTATGTCGTCCCCTGCCCGTCCCCAGCGGCGAAGCGTCCGGCTGGCGATCTTTGGCACCGCGGTGGTCGTGCTGGCGGGGCTCGGTGTTCTCTTGCGTCGTGACGCCGGGCCGGCGCCGGCGAGCGGAAGCGCCACGTCTGCGGCCATTGCCGTCCTGCCATTCTCCGTTCGCGGCAGCGGTGACTTCGATTACCTCAGCGAAGGCATGGTGAATCTCCTCGGAACCAAGCTCGACGGCGCCGGCGAGTTGAGGAGCGTCGATCCCCGGGCGCTCTTGGGCTATGTCGAGCGAGAAGGACACCGGGTGCTCGACCCCGAACGCGGCCGCATCGTAGCCGATCGGTTTGGGGCGAACCTATACATTCTCGGTGATGTACTCGAGGCCGGTGGACGACTCCGGATCAGCGCCTCGATCTACGACGCCCGCCGCGGCACACGTGCGATCGGCGAGGGATCGGCCGAGGGAAGCGCCGAAGAGCTGTTCGACCTAGTCGATCACGTCGCGGCGGAACTCCTGGTCAGCCTGAGGGGCGGTCCGGGGGCTCGCGTGGCACGGATCGCCGGCGTAACTACCCCTTCGCTCGATGCGTACCGGGCCTATCTCGAAGGTGAGACCGCCTTCCGGGCTGGGCAATTCGAGCAGGCACTCGATGCATTCGAGCGTGCAATCGCCAATGACACATTGTTCGCTCTCGCCTACTACCGGAAGAGCATCGCCGCGGAATGGCTGACGCGAACGGAGCTGATGGTGGACGCGGCCGAGAAAGCCCTCAAGTATGCTGATCGGCTCTCTGAGCACGACAAGCGGTTTCTCGAGGGCTTCAACGCCTGGCGAAGAGGACACCACCAAGCGGCCGAGGAGGCGTACCGTTCCATCTTGGGTACATACCCCGACGATGTCGAAGCGTGGTCGCAGCTGGGCGAAGTGTTGTTTCACTCGAATCCCCTGCATGGGCGCGCGCAGGCCGAGTCCCGAGAGGCCTTTCGACGGGTGCTGTCGTACGAGCCCGATGATGGTGCCGCGTTGGTGCATTTGACGCGAACAGCCGCCGCGGAAGGCCGGTTGGATGAAATGGACTCTCTCGCGACTGCTTTTCTACGACTCGCGCCGGAGGGAGATCGCGCCCTCGAGGTACTGGCACTCCAGGCCTTCGCTCATGGCGACCCTCAGCGGGAATCCCAGGTGATCGAGCGCCTCACCGACGCGGGGGATGTCACGTTGAGCCTCGCCGCCCTGAACGCGTTTGCCTGGACTAATCAGCGCCAGAGCGGCACGCGGCTCACGGAACTCATGACTCGCCCAACGCGTTCGGCCGAGGTTCGTGCTGTGGGGCATATCTGGACGGCGTACCTCGATGCCGCGATGGGCAAACTAGACAAGGTTCGCGCCGAACTCGCCGCAAGCCAGGAATTCGACGCTGCCCAGGCACTGGAATATCGGGCCTATCTCGCGACCCTACCGTTCCTTCCATACGAACAGAAGGAGATCGCCGCGCTTCGAGATACCGTCGTGAGGACGGATTGGACCCGGATTCCCTCGTCGGGGCGCAATCCGAGCCTCTATTTCAGCGCACACTACAATCTCCGGCAAGTCATCTATCCGTACCTGGCGGGCGCGCTCAGCATTCGCCTTGGTGACACAGCCGAAGCCCTTCGCCGCGCGGGGGAACTCGAGCGAGCCCAGGTACCTCCAGACGCGGGCAGCATGGCGCAGGATCTCGCGCTCAGCCTAAGATCCCGCGTGGCGCATGCAGCGGGACGCACGGTCGAGGCGCTCGAGCTCATCCAGCGCACCAGACTCGAAACCAATTACCAGCTGACGCTCGCCACGCCATTCGCCGGGCAAGCCTTCGAGCGTTTCTGGCGCGCCGAGATGCTCAGCGAGACCGGGCAGGATTTGGAGGCCCTCCAGTGGTA
>DATHRW010000074.1:0-7361 GCA_035464955.1 Gemmatimonadales bacterium | reverse complement strand
AGCCCGATCCGATCACCCCGCCCGACCAGGTGTTCTTCGAGCCGTTCATCGGACAGACGGTGACCACCCCGGCGGGCAGCTTCAAGTTCCCGTCCGACGGCACCATCCCGAGCGACTACAGCATGTTCCAGCCGCGGCTGGGCATCGCCTGGGATGTGAACGGCGACGGCAGCTCGGTGCTGCGCGCGAGCGGCGGTCTCTACTTTGCCCGGACCCCCCAGCTCAACCTGGCCAGTGTCAGGAGCACCAACGGTTCCCGGGGACAGGGCTTGTTCGGCAGCAGTGCCACCATTCCCTTCGGCTTGGGCCCGCCGGCGTACGGCGAGTTGCTGCCCGATCCGACTGGTGGTCCGTTCCGTCCGACGGTCTACGTGGCAGACGAGGACTTCCAGAATGCCCGCACCCTCACGGCGACTGCCAGCTACGAGCGGGAGCTGGGCGCGGGCATCGCGGGGGCCATCACTTACACCTTCGCCAAGACCGACAACCTGCTCCGGTTCCTCGATCGCAATGATCCTGCGTTCGGTGATCCAAGCTGTCAGTCGGACTGCCTTGGGCCGTTTGCGGAGTTCAATGGCTTCGGCTCAGGTTCGAACGGGATCGGACAACTGTGGACACTTACCAGCGATGCCAAGTCGCGGTACCACGGGTTCACAGTCAGCTTGAAGCGGACCACCAGCCCGAATGCCCAGTTCCAGATCAACTATACCCTCTCCTTCGACAAGTCGGACGACGACAACGAACGTGACCCGTTCACGCTGCGCTACGCCGACATCACCAATCTCGACGCCGAGTACAACTGGAGCGATCGCGACCAGCGGCACCGAGTCAACGCCTTTGCCCTATTCCGGCTGCCGTACGATATCATGCTCAACAACCGGGTGAGCTTCTACTCGGCCCAGCCGACCTCTGAGATTTGCGGCGCAAACAACGAGGGCACGGGAATACCGGTCCAGGATGACCCTCTTGGCCGAAACCAGGGCGCCCGAATTTGTCCTAACGGTACTATCCTGAAGCGGAACACGCTCCGGCGGGACAACGAGTTCTTCTCGTGGGACCTGCGGCTGTCCAAGATCTTCCCGCTGGGCGGACAGAGCGGCTACGTCGAAGCCATCGTCGAAGTGTTCAACCTGTTCAACACCGACAACTTCAAGGACCCGCCGTTCGGCGGCTTCCTGTTCAACTTCGACGGCACGCTCCAGACCGGGCTGGGCACGCCCCGGCAGCTCCAGACCGGCATCAAGTACGTGTTCTAAGTCCTCACCTTCACCGACACGCGAAGGGCCCGGCTTCGGCCGGGCCCTTCGTGCGTCTGGATCCAATCGCGCCTCACGTCAGGCGGCCTCCGCTGCCGGATGCACCAGGATGTCGCGCGCGATCTCGGGGTCGAGCGCCAGCTCGGTCTCGTCCACCTTCACCACACAGGCCGGGCGCTGCTGGATCACCGTGATCCGGGCGCCCGGCACCATGCCGAAGACCGCCAGGCGTTGGTGCCTGGGCGACGTGGTCGAGCCCAGGCACATCACCTCCACCCGCTCGCCGCGCTTGGCCTCGGACAGGAGCCGGATGCCCTCCGGCAGCGGTGCCTCGGCGGCGGAGCGGCGCCGAAACAACCGGCCCACCCAGGACACCACCTTGGGCGTCTCCGGAAACTCGTAGCCGCAGCCCGGGCAGCGGATCAGGGTGCACAAAGCACCCAGCGGACAGCCATGGGCACACAGCGTGTCCGTTTTATCGAACTCGAAGCCGCACATCGGGCAGGTCAGGTAAGTAGCCATATCGCCGCGAAGTGTACGAGCCCACCCACCAGGAAGGCAAACGGGAAGATGAACGCTGCCATGCTGAGTGCCACCTTCATGCCGTGCTCCTTGACGATGACCAGGAAGTTGGCGAAGCACGGCATGAACAACGTAATGGTGACCATGGCCACCAGGATCTGCACGGCGTCGAGCACCGGGGCCACCCCAGTGGCCGCGTCGAGGATGTAGACCGCGCCGAAGTCCCGCCGCATGAAGCCGATGAGAAACGCGTTGGCCATCTCCTTCGGCAGCCCGAGCCACCCGGTGACGATCGGCTCGCCGAGCCTGGCCAGCCAACCCAGCAAGTCGAGCTTGCTCAGCAGGAAGAGCACCGCCGTGCCGAAGATGAAGATCGGGATGACTTCCCGGAGATACCAGTTGAGCCGGCCCGCCGTCTTGGCCAACACGTTGGCCAGTTGCGGCCGCCGCATGGGCGGAATCTCCAGGATGAACTCGCTGGTCTCGCCGCCGAACACCCGCGCGGTGAGCCATCCCACCAGGAAGATCACGCCCACCACGAGGCCAAGCCACACCAAGGCGCCCGCGGGCGAGAGCGTGGCCATGAGCGCCAGCAGCACACCGAGCTGGGCCGAGCACGGGATCGCGAGGGCCAGGAGCATGGTGGTGACGATCCGCTCCTTCCGGGTCTCGAGGATCCGTGTCGTCATGGTGGCCATAGTGTCGCAGCCCAGCCCCAGTATCATCGGCAGCACCGCCTTCCCGTTCAGCCCCATGGCGCGAAATGACTTGTTGACCATGATGGCCATGCGCGGGAAGTAGCCCGAATCCTCCAGGATGCTGAACACGAAGAAGAACGTGGTTACGATCGGCAGCACGATGGCCAGCGCGTAGCTGAGCGCCATAGTGATGGCCCCGTACGGCCCCACGAAGAAGTCATGGATGAACTGCAGGATGGACTGGACAGTGCTTAGGGTGGTTCCTGGGGCCAGGGAGTAGGCGGGTAGGATGGTGGTCTTCGACAGCGTCGCGACCCCGACCTCATGCGCCGGCGAGAGCGGTAGCGCGAGCGCGTGCTCTATCACGCCGGTCTCGTGCACGTGCGGGAATGGCAGGACCAGGTCGAGCCCGCGGATGGCGAGCGGGCTCAGCCGCTGTTCGAAAACACCGACCTCGAGCACATCCACCAGGGTTCCCGCCCCGAACAGCCCGACGAACCAGAACACGGCGAGGGTGACCACCGCCATGAGGGCCAGGCCCCTGAGGGGGTCCATGGCCCAGAAGCCGAGCCTGACCCGGAACGATGGATTGGATGGTTGGGCAATGGAGTAGGTCTCGGCGATGATGGCGTTGGCCCGCGCCACCCGCTCGCTGTTGCCGCCGAAGGCGTTCTGGGCTTCGGGCAGTGGCGGACCATCCAGGCGCGGGGGGCATGCCTTCGCCAGCGCCTCGATCAATTGATCGGTGCCTTCGTTCCGGATGGCCACCGTGGTCACGACCGGTACGCCCAGGATGGCGCTCAGCCGGTCGGTATCGACCACGCCGCCCCGTTCCTCGAGCTCGTCGGCCATGTTCAGCACCAGCACCATCGGGCGGCCGAGCTCGGCCAGCTGGAGGGTCAGGAGCAGCGAGCGACGCAGGTTCTTGGCATCGGCCACCTGCACTAGGGTCGACGACTCGTGCTGGCTCAGCAGCGCCTGGGTGACGCGGGCGTCCTCGCTCGAGGGGGTCAGGTCGTTGATGCCCGGCGTGTCGATGATCTCGACGTCCCTGCCGTTGAAGCTGGCCCGGGCCCGGAACACCTCCACCGTGGTGCCGGGGAAATTGGAGACCGTGACGTACCGGTGGGTCAGGTTCTTGAAGAGAACACTCTTCCCAACGTTCGGGTTGCCAACCAGGATGGTAGCGGTGCGGGTACCCTCCCCGGCATGAGGAGTGGCTTCCTCTTCAGGGAGGCCCGTGGAATGGCAGCTTGGCGTCTTGGACTTCATGGGGCCTGGGCGGCTCCGGTACGGGGTGTGGTTTCTGGCATCGGACCTCGGCGGTAAACCTAGTGAAGTGGGCCGTTCGCTTCATCCGTAGCACTAAATCAGGCCGGACAGGTGAAATTACACCAGGAAGCTTGCATGAAGAAATCTTCATGCCGAATTCCGGCCAGGTTGGTAGGGATACACCCGCCACCTCGGTATATTGCCTGCCATGCACGGCACGTGGTGGGAACGAGTTGAGGCCAAGGTTCCGGTTGGCGTGACGGTACTGGCTGCCATCTTGGTACTCCTGCTGGCCCCGAGGGAAGCGAACGGCAACGTCTCGTGTGCCCACGAGGCCGGCGTGCTCACGGCGCCATCGGCCGATTTCGCAGCGGCACCGGTGTTGGCCGGAACGGTCCAGGCCGATTCGGAAGACTGCCCCGAGTGCCCCGCACAGCACTGTCCAACGAGCGCCGTGTGTTCGCCCCACCTCGCATCCGACGTGCCCCAGGCCCAGGTGCTCGTCATTCCCTCCCCTACCATTGTGGCTCCTCCATGCCCTCGGCATGAGGAGTTGGTCTCGACCGCTCTACCGCCTCCCACACCTCCTCCAGAGTAGGCCGCTTAGTCGCATTCGCAGGATCGGTGGTTCCTTCGACTAAGAGGCTCGATCATGTCCTTCAACTACGCGGCCGCAGGTGCGGTCGTCCTTGGCGCTCTACTGGCGCCGAGTTCTTCGCTGGCGCAGGCAGGGCTCGCTCCACCTGACACGCTGACACTGGCGGTCGCACTCGCAATTGCCCGTGATGGCAATCCAGCTCTGCATGCCGCGAGGCTCAACGCCGATGCTGCCCAGGAACGGATCCGTCCGGCTGGCACCCTGCCGGATCCAGGGCTGTCTTTCGCTCTCATGAACCGGCCGCTCGGTGATTTCGGGACCAGCGAGCCCATGACCATGAATCAGGTGCAGCTCACCCAGATGGTGCCCTGGCCCGGCAAGCTGGGGTTTGCGAAGGAACGAGAGCAGCACCTGGCCGAGGCCGAACGGCTGGACGCGGCTGAAGCCGAAGTCGCCCTCGTGGCCCGCCTCAAGTCGGTGTACTACCAGCTGGCCTACATGGACCGCTCCCTGGTCATCATGAACGACACCCGGGACTTGCTCAGGGACTTTCTGCGCATCTCGTCCACGATGTACGCCGTCGGCGCCGGCCGACAGCAGGATGTACTGCAGGCCCAAGTGGCCGTTGCCTCCATGTCCGAAGACATCACCGTGATGGAACAGGAGCGGCTGGCCATGGGTGCCCGGCTCAACGCCCTTCTCGGGCGCGGCGCAACGGACCCCGTGGGCGGGCTCGAACTCCCGGCCCCAGAGCGTGAGGTGCCCGGCGTGGATTCCCTCATGGCCATGGCCGCGATGAACCGGCCCGCGCTGGCGGCAGCCCGAGCCCGGGTGATGGCGGCTGACGCCGGGTACCGCCGTGCCCGACGGGAACTGTACCCGGACATCATGGTCGGGGTGGCGTACGGCGAGCGCCCGCAGTTCGATGACATGACCACCTTCATGGTGGGGGTGAGTATCCCGCTCTTTGCCGGCTCGCGGCAGCTGCCGCTGCGCCGCGAAATGGAGGCGATGCGGGCCAGCCAGGAAGCGATGGCGCTGGATCTCTACAACGAGACATTTGCGCAACTGGCCGAACAGCGCGCGGATGCCGACCGGTCCCGGCGCCTGTCCCAACTCTACGCAACGTCCATCGTGCCGCAGGCCCGAGCCTCGGTGGAGTCGGCCCTCTCGGCGTACCGGGTGGGTGACGTGGATTACATGACTCTGGTGGAGAGTGAAATGACCGTGAATCGATATGCGATCGAGTCCATTCGCCTGGTGGCCAAGTTCCACCAAGCGATCGCAGGGATGGAAGCCTTGATGGGCGTTGAATTCGGAGGTGCCCCATGAGCCGCGCGTGGATGGTGGTGCTCGGGGGCATGGTGGCGGCCACCTCGTGCAGCACCAAAGGTGATGAATCGCCCATGCCGGAGATGACCGCCGAAGAACATGCCCAGATGCTGGCGGGCGGGACGCAAGGCGAAGTCGACACGACCGGCGCCCTGGTGCGGCAAACGGTCCATCTCACGAAAGAACAAGAGCGGGCACTCGGGGTGGCGTACACCACCGCGCGGACGGAAACGCTCACGCGGACCATCCGTACCGTGGGCGAGGTCAAGGCCCCGGAGCCCAACCTCGCCAACATTACTCCCAAAATCGAAGGCTTCGTCGAGCGTCTGTTCGTCGCAAGCAGCGGAGAATCCGTGCGTCGGGGCCAGCCGGTCCTCTCCTTGTACAGCCCGCAACTGGTTGCGGCGCAGGAGGAGCTGCTGACCGCACGGCGGCTGGCGGATCGGGTCGACTCGACCGCGCCGGAAGCGTGGCGGAGTGCCCAATCCATGCTCGAGGCGGCGCGCCGCCGGTTGGCGTATTGGGATATCACGGCGGAGCAGATCGCGCGCATCGAGGAGACCGGTGAGGTCACCAAGACCCTTACGCTGGTCGCACCCGTGACCGGCATCGTCTTAGAGAAACTCGTCATCGAGGGGCAACAGGTGATGCCCGGCATGCTGCTCTACCGCATGGCCGATCTGTCCAGCGTCTGGGTCGAGGGAGACCTCTTCGAGCAGGACATCCAGTTTGTGCGCGTGGGTGCACAGGCCCACATCGAGGTGGCGGCGTATCCAGGGGAGCACGTGATGGGCAAGGTGAGCTTCGTCTATCCCACCATCGACCAACCCAGCCGAACCAACCGGGTACGGGTTACCGTCAGCAACCGCAACCTTCGGCTCAAGCCCGGCATGTTCGCCACCATCTACTTCGACGTCACGCTCGGCGACAAGTTACTCACCGTTCCCATGGAGGCCGTGATCGTCACCGGGGAACGCAATCTCGTCTTCGTACGGGACACGGCTGGGATGCTGGGCCCCCGCGATGTCGTGCTGGGTGCCCGTGCCGGCGATCGGGTGGTGATCCTCGCTGGATTGAGTAAGGGCGAGGAGATCGTGGCCTCGGCCAATTTCCTGGTCGATGCGGAGTCGAGACTTGGGTCCACCGGCGGCGGCATGCCCGGAATGCAGCACGGCGCGATCGACATCGCACCGGATGCCCCTGCCCCACCCCGGCCGGCAGAGGAACACGATCATGATTAATGCGATCATCGCGTGGTCGCTCCGCAATCGCGGCCTCGTGCTCCTGGCCACGGTCGCCGTCGTGGGCGCCGGCCTCTGGGCCATACGCACCACGCCATTGGACGCGATTCCCGACCTGTCCGACGTCCAGGTCATCATCCAAACCGACTTCGAGGAACAGGCGCCGCAGATCGTCGAGGACCAGATCACCTATCCGGTCACGACGGAGATGTTGAAGGTACCCGGTGCGCGGGTGGTCCGCGGGTATTCGTTCTTCGGTCTCAGCTTGGTCTACGTGATCTTCGAGGACGGGACCGACATGTACTGGGCCCGGTCCCGCGTGCTCGAGTACCTGAACGGGATTCGCCAGCAGCTTCCCGACGGGATCGAGCCCACCTTGGGGCCCGACGCGACCGGGGTCGGCTGGGTGTTCGAGTACGTGCTGCAGTCGGACAGCCTGGAT
>DATHRW010000073.1:0-6558 GCA_035464955.1 Gemmatimonadales bacterium | reverse complement strand
GACCCGAAGCGCGACCTGGGCCGCGCCTTTGAGCCGGCTGCTGGTGATGACCCCCGTTTCGACCTGGACACCGTTGAAGCGGAGGTTGTCGTATGAGAATCCTTCGAGAGCCTGTTGGGCCAGCACCCCGCGCGCGGGGACGGCGCACAGCATCGAAATCAGGATGAAAAGGCGGAGACCGGTACGCATCAGTTGAGAGGCTCCAACACGGTAGATGGAAAATATGCTGCCAGGATCTTGGCGTAGTCTTGACCGGCCCGAGCACGTCCAACGGCCCCCCACTGGCAGAAGCCGACACCGTGGCCGGCCCCCGCCCCATCAGCCACCAATCGATCGACCGATCCCGTCCCGCGATCGGCAGTGAGAGAGAACTTCGTGCTCAACAACAGCTGGTCGGGTGCGGGACGCAGGACGCGGCGAATGTCGGGCCCGCGAACCTCGATCCCGGGGCCATTCCGCCCGGAGAGCTGAATCGCGATGGCGGCCACCCGTCCCGATGGCGTATGCTCGGTCACGGCCACGTCGCGCACGGAGTGGATCTCGCGCTCGCTCACGTGGGCCACAGCCGGAAGAGACTGGCGGACGACGCGGGCCAATTGCGCGCCGGTCCATTGCTGCCGCCATCGAAAGCGGGGCGACAGGCTGCAGTACGCCTCGCCCGTGGGGGACACGTCGGGCAGCGCTTGCAAGTACGGTCGTTCCGCCGCCCGAAAGACTTCGACCCCCGCTGCAGTCGTTCCGCCGCACGTCGACGAAAAGAAGGGATCGATGACTTGCCCACGGTAGGTCAAGACCAGGTGGCGGGTCTGCCGGACGGCCTCCCAGGCCTGGGCGGTCTCGCTCGCCACACCGCCATAGATCTGATCCGCAACCGTCGGCAACAGGTCAAACCCATCGGCCGATCGCTTGCCCAGATTGCGCACCGCGAAGGTCCGTGACACCACAGCCTGGGCCAAGAGCGCGGGTAGGTCGCGTGGCTCGCGTCGTCCCATCTCGGCGGAAAGCACTCCGGCCAGGTACGATTCGACCCCGACGCGGTTGACCACGGTCAGCCCGCTCGTGCCGGCGAATGCCCAAAGCTCGCCGCGGTATTCCTTCCCCTCGAGCCGGACGAACTGTCCGGGCGTCCGAGGCGCGAGTACCAGGGTCCGCCGCGGCTCGAGCACCCGGTGCCCGCTGTCGTCGAGCAGGGCGACACCGCCACGCTCGCGCCGGAGCCGCACGGTCCACCCGTTCGGGACGGCATCGAGCAATCCACCGTCCGGATCGAGCACGACCAGCGCGTCGCCACCCCCAACCTCGACCCGGTCGACGCCGACCAGGAGCCCGACCCTCAGGTCGCGGAGGCTGACCACGGTGTCGGGCGGACTGGGGGCGTCGCTGGGTTGGGCGCGGTCGGGCCCTGCAGGCGGAGCCGGGGCTGTGTCGGCCCGGGCCGGGTGGCCTCGGAGCGGCACCACCTCTTCGGGCTCGGGCTCGGCGGACGGGGCATGGCGCGTGCACCCCGCCGCCGCGAGCAGCGCCAGCGCCGAGAATACGGCGGCAGGCCTCCACCGTCTTGGCCTCAACTGCGGAAATTCCCGAAGCTCAGTTCGACACCATAATCGCCGGCCTTCAAGAACGCGATGACGCTCTGGAGTTCATCTCGCGACGGGCTGGTCACCCGCACTTCGTCGCCTTGAATGCTGGCCTGTGCCTTCTTGAACGACGGGTTGTCCCGGATCGCCTTGACGATCAGCTTGGCGGTTTCGATCGGGATGCCTTGGGTGAGGGTTACGGTCGCCCGGACCGACTGCCCCGTGGCGGGCTGGAAGGCGCCCACGGTCAAGTTCTTGGTGGGCACGCCACGTTTGACCAGCTTGGCCAGCAGCACATCCACTAGCGCGCGCATCCGGAACTCGTCATCCGCGGCGAGTTGGACTTCCGCCTTTGCTCGATCGAAGTCGAGGGTGCAGGATGTGCCGCGGAAGTCGAACCGTTGCTGGACTTCCTTCCGAGCCTGGTTGACGGCGTTGTCGACCTCCTGGAGGTCCGCGCCGGTCGAAACATCGAAGGAGGACTTGGCAGCCATGATGGGTAGCGACGCCGAAAGGAGTAATTCCCAGCTCACCAGTCGGTGCGAGCCGGGTTGCTAGGCACAGTAATGAGGCGTGGGGTTGGACGGCAAGCCGACCCGGACTAGAACAAGAAACTCTCGAGCGCGCGGGATCGGCTGACGTGCCGAAGGCGGCTCAGGGCCTTTTCTTTGATCTGGCGCACCCGCTCACGGGTAATGCCGAGCAGGCTCCCGATTTCTTCGAGCGTCATCGGCTCTTCGCCGTCGAGCCCGAAGTAGAGCCGTAGAATCTTGGCCTCCCGGTCCTTGAGCGTACCCAGCACTTCCTGGATCGAATTGGTCAGAGCATGCTCGAACGTTTCCGAGTCCGGACCGGGGTTCTGCGTGTCGGGCAAATAATCGAGCAGCCGGTTGTCTTCTCCCGGTGTCAGCGGGGCATCGAGCGAGAGGTGGTTCTGAGAGATCGAGAGCGTCTTCTGGACCTCCTCCATGGAGATGTCCATGCCTTCGGCGATCTCCTTGGGCGTGGGCTCTCTGCCCAGCTCCTGCAGCAGGGCCGAAGT
Organism: Gemmatimonadales bacterium; assembly: GCA_035464955.1. GTDB lineage: Bacteria > Gemmatimonadota > Gemmatimonadetes > Gemmatimonadales > GWC2-71-9 > JABDII01. The sequence continues at coordinate 3,939 of DATHRW010000073.1, read as the reverse complement.
GCGCTTGCCGATACGATGCAGCGTCCCGGCCCGGTTCAGGGGAACCCGGACGATGCGGCTCTGCTCGGCGAGGGCTTGAAGAATGGCCTGGCGGATCCACCACACGGCGTAGGAGATGAACTTGATACCTTTGGTCTCGTCGAACTTGTGCGCCGCGCGGATCAGCCCGAGGTTGCCCTCGTTGATTAGGTCCGCCAGGGAGACACCCTGGTTCTGGTATTTCTTGGCGACCGACACGACAAACCGAAGGTTACTTCGCACGAGCGTGTCGAGCGCTTCCTGATCCCCGGTGCGGATCTGCTGCGCCAGTCGGACTTCGTCTTCTTGTTTGATGAGCGGGTACCGGCTGATATCGCGGAGATACTGGTCGAGCGATCCGTCATCGAAGGACGCGCGCCGCTTGCCGGACCCGACTTGGATGGGACGCATAGTTAGGAACGAAGATCCTGAGCGAGCGGCGCGGCGCGTGAGGTCATCGATGTCCCCATTGTCCTGAGTGATGTGGAACCTTATTCACTCGACACCCGCAATGCAACGGCACCGACCGTGCGGCCGCCCTTCGGTGGACGACTCATCACCGCCCTGTGTTCGAAATGCCACCTCGTGCGAGAATTTGCGCTGTCCTCATTGACGGTCAGTCGAGGAGGCTAGCCGCAGGTCCACGCAAGGACATGCCTGGCATACCCAAGCCGGGGAAGGACCTCCAGCGCCAGAAGCGTCAGCCCCGTGAGGAGCGAGAGCAACGCCAAGATGTGCGCCTTCGGTAACCGGCGGCCCCACGTTGAGACCAGACCCCAGAGGCTCGACCCAACCACGACCCCGACCGCGGCGAGGTAGCCGTATAATCCCACGCCACACGCCATGGCGAAGGGCCACTGGGTCAAGGCCACCGCCAGGATGGCCGTGAGACCGACGCGAGTCCATACGCTCAGGGAACCGCCGGCCGCGCGGGCGGGCGGGGCCAGAGAGCGCTGGGCGGCAGGGGCCGACCCCTGCTGCTTGGCAGCCGGGACTGGGTCCGCGCCCTTGGCAGGCAGCTTCGAGATGACGCGATCGACCTCCGCGAGCTTCTTGTCCCACTCCTCGAATTTGTCGCTCACGGCTGCTCCCGCGTGAGCCCGAAGCGCTCGATCTTCTTATAGAGATTGGACCGGGGCATGTCGAGGGACCGGGCCGTTTCGGACACATTCCAGCCATGCTCCTTGAGCTTCGCTTCCAGGAACGCCCGCTCGGAATCCTGCTTGAATTCATCAAACGACCGCGCCCCGTGTACGAGATCACCCAGCGCACCGGAGCCGCGCCCTCCCCCCGGCGCGGGAAGGAAGCGGTCGATATCGGCCGCGGTCACCGTCTTTCCCGGCGCCAGAATGAGCGCCCGCTCGACCGCGTTTCTGAGTTCGCGGATGTTGCCTGGCCAGGAGCGGCGCTTGAGCACGGCGAGGGCATCATCGTCGAGTTCCTTCTTGGGCACGCCCGCGCTTGTGCTGAGTTGAGTGACGAAGTGGGCGACCAAGGCGTCGATATCCTCCAGCCGCTGCCTGAGCGGCGGGACCTCGATTTCCACCACATTCAACCGGTACAAGAGGTCTTCTCGAAAACGGCCTTCGGCGATCTCGGCGGTGAGGTCCTTGTTGGTCGCGGCAATGACCCGGACATCGACCGAAACGGACTCCGAGCCGCCGATTCGTGTGACCAATCCCTCCTGGAGTACCCGCAACACCTTGGCCTGTGCCGGGAGGGACATGTCGCCGACCTCGTCGAGAAATAGTGTCCCGCCGTTGGCCTGTTCGAATTTGCCGGCCCGATCGGCGATCGCGCCGGTGAAGGAGCCCTTCACATGGCCAAACAGCTCGCTCTCGATGAGTTCCGCAGGGATCGCGGCGCAGTTGACTTCCACGAAGGGTTTGCCCTTCCGGGGAGAGGCGTCGTGCAGTGCCCGGGCGACGAGCTCCTTCCCAGTTCCGTTTTCCCCGGTGATCAGCACGCGGGCCGCAGTCGGGCCAACCTTGGCGATCAGATCGTGGACCTGGGCCAGGGACCTGCTCGCGCCCACCATGGCGTAGTGGGAATGCACCTCTTCCCGGAGCCGCACATTTTCCTTCGCCAAGTCGTGGTGGGAGAGCGCATTTCGGAGCGTGACCAGCGTGCGGTCGGTATCCAGCGGCTTCTCCAGAAAATCGAACGCGCCGCGCTGCGTCGCTTCCACAGCGGTCTGAATGGTGCCATGGCCGGAGATCATGACGATCTCGGCCGGGTGATCCAGCGCCTTGAGGCGCGACAGCGTCTCCAGGCCGTCGAGGCCGGCCATCTTGACATCGAGGAAGACCAGGTGCGGCTCGAACTCCTCGTAGACCGTAATGCCCTCACCGCCAGACGCGGCGGTGCGAACGTCAAGGCCCTCGTACTCCAGCACTTGGGATAACGCATCGCGGATCCCGGGCTCGTCATCGACAATCAATACGCGGTGCTTCATGACGCGGCTACCTTCCGGTGGAGCGTAAGGCCCGACGGGCGAATCGTCACATCGACGACGCCATCCGGAATGATCAGCGGGACCGCCCCGTTGGACGAACCCTCGACCAACCGCGACACGATCGAGGCCACCATGTTCGGCGGGAACGGGAACCCGCGCAGAGACAGTCGCTCCACCCGCCACTCGGCCCGGCCATCACCCAACGAACGAATGGGCCCCGCGAGCGCCAGGTCTTCCCAGGGCCGCATCACGGAGCCGAGTGGTCCCAGCATGTCGCGAGGAATGCCGGAGGTCCGCACCCGGCCGCTCACACCGATACCACCGTCGAGCAGCTCCACAGCCAACGAGTCGAAGTTCTCACCCACGAGGGGGGCGAGCATGCCGCTGAGCAGTGACGCGGTTTCCGACGGTGTGAGCACGACCGAATCGACACCGCGGCTCGCCAGCGAGCGAACTTTTCTGAGGGCGGAGACGCTAGAGGCCGAATCCGGACGCCCCACCGCGCTCACAGGCTCGCGATCGAGCGCGCGTCGGATCCCGTCGCCGATGAGATCACGATAGAGCCAGCCTGCGATGACGGCCAGCACAACGAGCAGCAAGGCCAGTGCCTTCATGATTCCCTTCATGCCGCTCTCCCTCCGGCCAAGTCGAGCGTCAGTTTCGCGGTGTGCTCCGCCCCGGCCCGTGTCAGGCGGCTCTCGAACAAGACGACCTGGACGGCGTCGAACGCCACATCCAATCCTATCTGGTCCAGCAGCTCCGGCGCCGTGCGAGGTAGCGCGGCGCCGGACTTGACCCTGCCCAACGTGATATGGGGCCTGAACGGCTTGCCGTCGGGTGGGTAGCCAACCGCTGCCGCCTCACGCTCCACCCGGTGCTGCATCAGCTCGAGGGCTGGGGGCCCGTCGACTGCGGCCCAGATGACCTTGGGGCGGCGAAGGCCAGGAAACGCGTCGATGCCGTCGAGGTGGAGCGGCAGCGTGGGCGTTCCGCGAACTGCGTCGGTCAATCGCGCGCTCACCTCAGCTACCGCGGGCTCGGGCACTTCGCCGTAGAACTTGATGGTCAGATGGAGGTTCCCCTCCCCGACCCATCGCACCGGCCAGCCGGTTTCCTCGAGTGTGGCCAACACACCGAGCAGCGCGCGGCGGGCGGGCTTCGGCATGGGAATAGCCGCGAAGAGTCGCATTACATCCCGGCTGATGCGGCACCGGCGTCGAGCATCTTGCCGCGGCGATAGCCCGTAGGATCGAGTTCCACCTCGGGAAATCCAAGCGCTTGGAGCGCCGGAGCAATGTCCGCCCAGAGCGACCGGACGCGCGGGATGGCGTCGGAACTCACCTCGACACGGGCGCGATCACCCAGATGCCGCACTCTGAGGTCGCCGGTGATGCCATGCGACCGCACCAGCGCCTCGGCCTGTTCCACCTGCATCAACCGGCCGGGCGTGATGGCCAGGCCGTACT
>DATHRW010000072.1:0-4416 GCA_035464955.1 Gemmatimonadales bacterium | reverse complement strand
ATGCTGCGGCCCGTGCTCTACGGCACGCGCCGAAACTCGGTTATGGAGTGTAGTCGCCCCGGTTGGTCCCCTTCAACTACGCGTCACATCGATTCGAAGCGCCCCTGGAAGAAGCGCAACTTGGCCGGCTCATAGACGAAGCGCAGCCCCGTGATTTCCTGGCGCCGCTCATACAGCCGGATGACGCCCTCCGCCACGGCCTGCATGTGATCGTTGCTGTAAACCCGGCGTGGGATGGTGAGGCGCACCAACTCCAAGGCCGGGCGGTAGTTTTCCCCGGTCTCCGGGTTTCGTCCTTTCGACACGTTGCCGCGTTCCATCGCGCGGACGCCGGTCTCGACGAAGATTTCCGCTGCGAGTCGCTGGGCAGGATACTCGTCCTGGTCGAGGTGGGAGAGGAATCGTTTGGCATCGAGGAAGATGGCGTGGCTCCCAGGCGGGACGACGATGGGGACGCCCGCCTCCAACAACAGTTGCCCGAGATATGCGGTCTGCCGTACTCGCGAGCTGATGTACCGGTCGTCGACCATCTCCTCGACCCCGCGCGCGATGGCCGCGAGATCGGCCGTGGCGAGTCCGCCGTCCGTGATGTTGCCCTCATGGACCCGGAGCAGGTCCTGGGCCGTTCGTGCCCATTCCGCGTTCTCGCGGAAGGCGAGGATGCCGCCGATGTTGATCAGGAAGTCTTTCTTCCCGCTCACCGTGCAGCCGTCTCCGTAGAGCATCATCTCCCGGAGGATGTCCGCCACTTTGACGTGATGGTACTTCGGGTCCCGGGATTGGATCATGTAGGCGTTCTCGGCGAATCGGGTGGCATCGAAGAAGATTGGGATGCCGGCGGCGCTGCAATACTCGTACACCTCTTTCATGTTCTGCATGCTCACCGGCTGGCCGCCCGCCATGTTGACCGAGTGTTCGAACGAGATATAGGCAACATTTGAGGCGCCGTGACGCTTGACCACGGCCTCGAGCTTCTCCAGATCGATGTTTCCCTTCCACGGGTAGTCGAGTTCCGGCCGATGGGCCTCATCCACGATTACGTCGACGAATACGCCCCCCGCGAGCTCCTGGTGCAACTTGGTGGTGGTGAAGTACATGTTGCCGGGTACCAGTTGCCCGGGCGTGATCATGATCTGACTCAGGATGTGCTCTGCGGCCCGACCCTGGTGGGTCGGGATGATGTGTTCGTAGCCGATCACGTCGCGCAGCACCTTGACGAGTCGGAGGTACTCGTCGCTGGAAGTCGCGCTGGCGCGCGCGCCCTCGTATGCAGCCCATTGGGCATGGCTCATGGCCGAGGTGCCGGAATCGGTCAGCAGGTCGATGGCCACGTCTGCCGAGCGCAGCAGGAAGGTGTTGTAGCCGGCGGCGCGGATGGCCCGCTCGCGTTCGCCGCGAGTCAGTACACCCACCCGTTCCACCGTGTGGATCTCATAGGGGAACACGTCGAAGGCAAAGGGCGCCAGCTCGGGGAAGACCCACCGGTATTCCATCTGATCGCGCCAGCTTCCCTCAACCGTGGCCTGGAGCCCGCGCACCGCCTCACGCTGGCGATAGAGGCTGATGATCGCGTTTCCGACTTCGTCGAGTTGTTCATTGGTCATGGCCAGGCGCGGGATCTGCACCGGCACGAGCCGGTCTCGTCCTACCAGCCCTTGAGCGAGGGCACGCACACCCGATATCAGAAACAGCGCAGCGGAGAGGGTATCTTGCGCATGCTGGCCGACGTGTGGGAGAAACTCGTCGGCCTTGAGGTAGGCGCCGTCGCACCCGCGTTCGATCGGCACGCCCGCGTCGCGGAGTCGCTCCGTGAATCGCTCGGTTTGATGCATGACCCAGTGGACCTCGTCCTCGTCACACATTTCCCTGAGACCCCGAGCCAGCACCTCCATCGTACGCCCGGCCATGCCGCCGTACGTGTGAAGGCCTTCGAAGACCACGACCTCGTTCACGAACTTCTCATGATCGTCCGGATTGTCGGTGGTGAGGAGGCCACCCGTGTTGCACTTGGGGTCCTGGGCTCCATCCACCATCAGGACGTGGGTGGTCTTGACGATTTGGCGGACGATGTCGGCGATGGCACGATCGGCCTGGCCTGGTTCGTGGCGTTGGATGTACCAGGCGTTTTCGATGATCCGGGAGCCGTCGCAGACCAGCCGCTTGCCGTACCGGTCGGCGAGGGCACGGAGGGCACGGAGATTGGTCAGGCTGAAGGGGTGTTGGCCATCGGCAAAGGTCTGGAGCCCGACGATGGCGACTCCAGCCTGTTGGAGGATCGTTTCGAGCTTGCCGAGGTCCACGTTGCCCGTGAAGACCCGCTCCGCGAGGTCGCGTACGTGGGGATAGGCCACCCCCAGCGGTTGGAGGACGTCCATGCCGGTGCGGGCGTTACTGGGGATCACGGAATCGGGGGGCACCATCGTCGTGAGGACCAACTTCAGACAGCCCAGCATATTGTGCGTGGGGCAGACATAGCCATGCCCGAGGACCGAGGTAACCGCCTGTTCCAGCGACCCGAAATTCCGCGACCCCGCATAGGCTTCGTCGCCGATGAGCTGGCCGGCCAGTTGCTCCTGGCTCATGGCGCCGGTGCCCCGGGCACACATGTCGAAGGTGACTTGGGTCGGGGTCAGGTTGAACACGTTGAAGTGCGCTGCCGCCAGATACTGTTTCCGCTCCTCGAGGGAAGGGAATGACAATAGCCGAACGGTCTTGATCTTGTGTGGTTCGTGCGGCACCATGCATCCTCCGAACATCGGGACGAACCACTCCAATCGGGCAATCTCCGGCCGCGGACTCGCTGCGCCAGGCGTCTTGGGGCATGCGCCCCGCGGGCCCGGCAGGCCGCTGAGGAAGATGGCCGGCCGGGGCCAACGAAATGGTGAAGCCAGTGTGAAGCGGTATTCCAGGAGACTACGCCAGCATCACCCTGGGCGCTCGAGCGTGTCGCGACTGCGGAGCGTGCTCCATCGCGCTTGCGAATTCACGGCGCTCCGGACAGGTTTTGGCCGGGCCCGAGTGGCGGAATGGCAGACGCAGTGGACTCAAAATCCACCGGGGGCAACCCCGTGCGAGTTCGACTCTCGCCTCGGGCACTGGGCCGGTCTCTTGGGCTGCATGAACCGGCGTTCCTAGAATCTTACTCATTTCTTCATGCTTCCTAATGAATACTGGGCCTATCCCCTTTATGAGGAGGGTCCGTGAACTTGTTTCGGTGTGGATTGGCTGTGGCGCTGGCCGCCGTGATCGTCGCGCCGCCACCGGTGCTGGGTCAGGGTCTCATGGTCACCGGGTATGCCGACTTCGAGGCGAATTTCACCAGTATCGACGCAGACAACAGCAACTTCTTCTTCGACAACCACCATTTCAACCTGATCCTGATCGGGGACGTGGTCAAGGATCTCTACGTCGCGGGTGAGGTGGAGTATGAGCATGCCGGCGAGGAAATTGCGCTCGAGTACGCCTACTTCGGCTACACCGGAATCAAGAATCTTCGAATCATGGCCGGCAAATTCATTGTCCCGTTCGGCCGCTTCAACAAGGATCTGCATCCCACCATCATCAATAAGATGCCGGATCGGCCGCACGGATTCTCGAACGTCCTTCCTCAGACCTACAACGATGTCGGTCTCTGGGTCTCAGGGACTGCGCCACTCAACATGGGCGGCACGCGAGTCGTGTGGGATGGTTACATCGTCAACGGGTTGATGGGGGACGATGGAGGGAACATCCGGGACGGCCGTGACAACGACCGGGAATCACGCTCTGGTGAGCGCGATGATAACAAGGCCGTCGGTGCACGGCTCGGGCTCGAACTCGCGAAGCAGGGAGTGGATTTCGGCGTGTCCGTGTATCGCGGGAACTTCTCCAACGATGCCACCCTGAATCTCGATCTCACCCTCATCGGCGCGGATGCCGCATTCCGACACAAGGGCCTCGAGCTCCGGGGCGAGGTCGTCCACGCCGACCAGGAGGCTACGGCCGGCGATCTGTCCAAAACGGGCGGCTACCTGCAGGCGGCCTACATGGTAACGCCCAAGTGGGAGCCCGTGGTTCGGTATAGCATGCGGAATTTCGACGGTGAGAGCGACGATCTGAGCCGGTTGTCGTTTGGGTTGAACTTCTATGTGCAACCCGCGTCGTCCATTCGCGTGGCATACCATAAGAACATGGAGGAATCCGGATTCGAGGTGGATAACGACGCAATTGTCGCGCAGTGGAACGTACTCTTCTAAGGAGAACCGACATGTACGCCATCAAGCGATTCTTGGTTGCGGTCAGCCTGATCGGTGTGGCAGCGGTGCTCCTGCCTGCCGACGGCCATGCGCAGCGGTCCGGGGTCGAAATCTGGTCTCAGACCTGCGGAAACTGTCACGTGATCCAGCCCGCTAACCGGTATTCGGCGGATCAGTGGCA
>DATHRW010000071.1:0-4050 GCA_035464955.1 Gemmatimonadales bacterium | reverse complement strand
CCTCGCGGGCGGTGAACGGGATGGCCGCGGGCCTCCAGGTGGGCCGCCACGCCGTCCAGGAACCAGGCGACCATGGGGCTGTTCGGATGGCCGACGATGGCGACGCCGCTTGGCTCCTTCCGATCCAGGATGACCGGTGTCGGCGCCCCTACGGTGTCGGTGATCTCCAGCTGCTCCGCCGGTCGGCTCACGCTTGCTGCTCCGTCGTCTCGTCCGCTTCGGTGCCGGGCTCCACGATCAGCTCCAGCCCATCAACTGCCACTACCCGCACCGGCGCTCCCGGCGGAATGCGCTGGCCGCTCGTCCGTGCCGACCATGCCTCGCCCCCAGCGTAGGCGATCCCGGTGGGCGCGATCGTGGTCTGTGCGACACCCCCCGCGCCGACCAGCGCCATGACCGGCCGGGGAAGCGTGGGCTGGTTGCGCATCTTCATCAGGGCCCGTGCCACACCGAAGACGTAGACCAGTGACAGGCCGATGACCGCCACCAGCAGCCACGGGCTGACCTCCACGCGGATGGCGTCCTCCTCCGGGTTCACCCCCGTCCACAGTGCGAACGCACCCAGCACGATGCAGACCACCCCGCCGATGGTCAGCAGCCCGTACGAGGTCACGTTCAGCTCCAGGACGAAGAGCCCGATGCCCAGCAGGATCAGCAGCAGCCCGCCGATGTTCAGTGGCAGGCTGTTCGAGCCGATGAAGGCCAGGACCAGCGCGATGGCACCCACCGGCCCGGAGAAGAAGTTGGGGTGGAACAGCTCGCTGATGATCCCGTAGAAGCCGATGGTGAACAGGATGAAGGCGATGTTCGGGTCCGACAGCAGGTGCAGGAACTGCTGCCCGATGTTCATTCCGACGTCCCGCACCTCCAGCCCGGAGAGCTTCGGAAGAGGTTCGTCGTTGAAGGTGTACGCGTAACCGTCCGACCTCGCGCCGGTGTCGATGGACGCGAAGAGCTCTTGCTCGGTGGCGGCCACCAGGTCGACCACCGGCGGCTCCATCGCGATGGCGTCGGACGCCGACACGCTGGCGGCCTCGCGGATGGCGTCCTCGGCGAACTGCTCATTGCGGTTGTGCTCACGGGCGTAGCCCTGGAGCTTGGCAACGTTCGAGTTGTTCACCTTGTCGGCGAGCGTGCTCGGCAGGTCCTCGCCACCTCCACCGACGACCGACGCGGCACCGATGGTGGTCGATGGCGCCATCGCCGCTACGTCTCCCACCATGGTCACGAATGTCCCGGCACTGGCCGCCTGCGCCCCCTCGGGCGCCACCCAGGTGATGACCGGCACGCTGCTGCCAAGGATTGCCTTGGTGATCCGCTCAGTGCTGGTCAGCTCGCCGCCGGGCGTGTCGATCACCAGCAGCACGGCGGCCGCGCCGGAGCGCTGCGCCGCCGCGATGCCCTCTTCGATGTACGCGGCGTTGACCTGGTCGATCACGCCGTTCAGCTCCAGGCGCACCACGTGATCGCCGGCGCCGGCGGTGGGAGCCGCCAGGATGCCGGCCCCTACCAGGAGCGCCAGCGTCGCCATGACCCTGCGGAAGACCACCATGGATTCGAGTATACGCACGAATGCCGCCGACCCCTCCGGCCGCACTCCGGCAGAAGCGGACCGCCGATAGATCGGCCGAATCCTCGCGCGGCGGCGTGGGCTGGTGCGGTTCCAGTGATCTAACGGCGGCCTGCGAGCGTGAGGGTCACTGTCACGCGCGGCTCACGTGACGTCCCTACCGATAGATCTCTGGAATCGAGCGCCACGCGAGGTTTCCGCCAGAATCTGACTCATCTATCGCGCACGTCCAGCAGTTCGGCGGCTACCAGCTGCGACCAGGTCTCCATGCGGTCCCAGGCCGCCAGCACCTCGCCAGGCGCCACGAAGCGGCCCGTCAGCTTGTTGGTCTCGCGCACCTCGACCGGCCGCCCATCGGCCTCGACTTCGAAGACGACCCCCAGATGGACCGATCCCACCGGGTTCGAGTCATCGTTCAGCAGGCCCACCAACCGGAACTCCGGCCGCCAGTCGGCTATGAGCTCCTCCGCCCACTCGCGGTGCAGGCCGACCATCAGCGGATCCTCCCCTTCGTCCACCGGGTTGAGGTGGCCGCCCACGCCGATGCTTGCCTTGCGGTGCAGGCGCGGGTCGCCGCCGGCATCGGTCCGCTCCATCAGGAAGACCGCGTCGCCGTCGCGCACCACCACGTACGGGATGAGCTGCTTCCATTCCGGCGACTCCTCAGCCGTGGACCGATCCAGGAAACGCCCGACCTGCGTGACCGCGTCGCGGAGCTCGACCAACACCTCGTCGCCCGTCTGCCGGACCCCGTTGAAGTCGCAGCCACCGGGCACGGCGTGGCGCGGAAGTACCAGGACCTGTTCGCTCACCGAGCCAGTCTATAGGCCGCGGTGGTGCGCAGCGGGCACCGGGATTCACCGGCTGCAAGGTGGCGGGCAAGGTCTGTTGCGTAGGCTTTGACGACGTCGGGAGGGGTTTCTGCCCGTCCCTCCCGGACGATTCCGGCTCGATCAGCGGCTTCCGTTTCTCCCGGCAGGGCGGTACGTTAGTCCGGGTCGATACCTACATGAACCACCAAGATCGCTGTTCCGGCGCCACGACTGAGGCGCATGGGGAGCGACAATGACGATCGTTTTCGCTGCCACGCGCGATCAACAAAGGGAGCCATGACCAGGATGGACATCGAGGGCGAGGCACCCCGAGGGCGACGTGATCGCCGAGGGCAGTCGCTTGTCGAGTTCGCACTGATCCTGCCCATCCTGCTGATGCTCGTGGGCGGGATCGTGCAGTACGGGATGATCTTCGCGACAAAGCACTCCCTCATCCAGGTCGGTCGCGATGTGGGTCGCTGGGCCGCAACCCAGCCGTGCAGCGCTCTGGACAGCGGCGGCAATGCGCAGCCAGTAACGCAGGCCGATCTGGTCGCGCGACAGTCGCGCCTCATGGGCTACTCGATTGGAGATTGGAGCGATAGCGCTACGACTTTCAAGGCGTACCCCATTGGCACTCCATTGCCTCCAACGCGCCCGGCGGGACTGGCAACGCAGTCGGTTGAGGTGGCTTGGACGAGCGACAAAGGGGTCTGCCCCCCGACCAGCAGCGCGAACGATGTGTGGTGGGTGACGATTCGTCTGTCGCACCGAGCGCCCGTGGTTCTGCCGGGCTTCCCGTACCTCCCCGGCCTGGGAACCTGCGACTCGAACGGCTGCTATTTCGTGGTCACCACCACGGCGGAGTTCCGAATGGAACCCGTGCCGGCGCCATGATCCGCATACCGCGCACCCGAAAGCTGCGTCGCTCGCATCGGCGGGGCCAGGCCATGGTGGAGTTCGGCCTCGTTGTCGGGCTGTTCATGCTCGTGATTGGCGGCATCGTGCAATTCGGCGTGATTTTCTGGAGCCAGAACACGATCACGCAGATCGCGCGTGACACGGCGCGATATGCCGTCACCCTTTCGGATTCGCCTTGTGACCCACAGGCTCGGCCAGAGATCGCCACAGCGGCGGATATGCTCGCCCGGTCGTCATCCCTTGTGGGATATGTGAGCGGCCAGTGGAGTGCGGCCCCGGCGATTTCATCACTTGGGCCGGAAGGGGTCGGCGTCGACTGGATCGTGCCGACTGGCTATTTCGATGAGGACTGTCCGCCGTCGGACAACAAGATCGCAGTCAATGTACGGGTTCGGATCAACCACGCCGTGCCCATATTCCTGCCCGGCCTTCAATTCGTCGCCCCGCCCTGTCCCTCCGGTGGCTTCTGCCTGACCACTGAAACCGAACTCAGAATGGAGCCCAAATCGCGATGACCAATCGACCATCCTCCACCCAAGACAGCGAGCAGGGCCAGATACTCGTACTGGCTGCCTTACTCATGGTGCTGATGATCGCGTTCACAGGGCTCGCAATTGATGTCAGCGCGGCATACGTCGCGGATCGGTGGCAGCGTGCCGTGGCCGACGAAGCAGCGCTTGCCGGAGGTCAGGACCTGCAGATCCCTGGAAGTCGCGCCCTCCCCGGCCCCAACGAATACCTTGCAGC
>DATHRW010000070.1:0-19924 GCA_035464955.1 Gemmatimonadales bacterium | reverse complement strand
GTCGCGAAGTACGCCACTTGGTACGGGATGGCAGTCGATCCGGTGGCGGAAATCACCGTCACCTGCGGCGCCACCGAAGCCATGGCCTCGGTGATGCTCGCCCTAGTGAATCCGGGCGACGAGGTGGTGGTGTTGGAGCCCTTCTATGAGAACTACGGGCCGGACGCGATCCTGTGCGATGCGCGTCCGGTCTACGTCCCGTTCCGCCCGGGCGAGCCGCTCGATCTCGACCGCCTCGCCGCCGCGTTCGGCCGCAAGACCAGGGCGATCATCGTCAACACTCCGAACAATCCGACGGGACGGGTGCTGACGCTCGAGGAGCTGACGGCAATTGCGGAACTCTGCATCCGCCATGACGCCTATGCCATCACCGACGAGATCTACGAGCACATCTATTATGAAGGAAAGCACATCCCGATCGCGACGCTGCCGGAGATGGCCAACCGGACCGTCACCGTCAGCGGCGCCTCCAAGACGTTCAGTGTGACCGGCTGGCGGGTCGGAACCATCGTGGCCCCTCAGGACCTGACCGACGCCATCCGCAAAGTGCACGACTTTCTCACCGTCGGTGCGCCGGCCCCGCTGCAGGAGGCCGTGGCGATCGGGCTCGAGACGTTGGACCAGTCGTACTATCGGCTGCTGGCGTCGGAGTATCGCGTCCGTCGAGACCTCCTCTGCGGCGCCCTGGTGGATGCGGGGTTTCGGCTGCGGTATCCGGAAGGCGCCTACTACGTCCTTGCCGATTTTTCCGACCTGAGCGACCAGTCGGATGTGGAGTTTGCCCATTGGCTGACCCGCAACATCGGTGTGGCACCAGTGCCGGGATCGAGCTTCTACAGCCAAGCCGGAGAGGGGCAGGATTTCGTTCGGTTTGCCTTCTGCAAAACTGAGGACCTGCTCCGCGAAGCGGCCAGTCGCCTGCGGACCGTTCAAGCGACCTAGCGCGTGAGTTCCTCCGACGAGGACCGGAGGAATGGGACCGACCACTGAGTCTTCGAAGTAGGTGGCTTAGAAGATGTGGTTTAGGCGCTCGGTCCATCCGTCGCCCTGGCCACCATACTGGGGTGATTCCTGTTCCTCCCACTCGGCCGGTACCGCGATGCCGTCGGCCCCGAGTTCCCGCACCAGCTGCCACTGGGCGCGACGAGCAGAGGACGGCCGCGATCCGTTGTACATGAGGGAGAGGAGTAAGACGCCGTCGGGGCGACCGAGGTATCCCACGACGGTCGAGACGTTACGCAACGTGCCCGTTTTGGCGCGGAACACTCCTTCGGCCGGAAGGTCGCCCCGGAGCGGCTTGAGGGTGCCGGTACCATTGGCGGGGAATAACAGCGGGAAGTTCTTGCCGTGCTCCGTTTGCGGGAGACGGGCCATGTAGGACACAAAGATGCGCGGCGCTACCCGGTCGTTGCTGGAGAGGCCGCTGCCGTCGACCAGCCGCACTCCGTCGAGTTGGCCCGTGATGAATTGGACGTGTTGGGTGAGGAGTTCCGGCCCAAAGTCCGGGCCCGCGGCCCACTGGAGCAGCAGCTCCGCGCCGAGGTTGTGACTTCGCAGGTTGACGTCGCTCGCGATCGAGTCGAGCGATGGCGACAGCACCTCGGCGAGCACCCCGTCTGGCGCAGCAGCCTGGTCCTGAGCACCGCTCGATTCCCGGTCCCACGTTATGCCGACCTCTCGAAGTGCCGCCTCCCAGACGGCCTCGAGTACCAGGCGGGGCTCGGCGGCGGTGACACTGATGGAGCGGCCGCGCGAGTGCTCCCCAATCTGCCCCGTAACGACCCATCCTCCGCCCGGCGCCGGCCGCACCCTGAGGCGCGATCGTCGGCCAGTGGTGGTCGTCGCCCGGACCGCCACGAGATGTTCGATGCCGTCGGGTGACACCGTGGCCAGGCGGGCGCGCCGCCCAACGGCGGTGCCCGGCCGGATGCTGAAGCGAACCACGTTTTCGTGCACGGTGAGCGGGCCGATCAGCGGGGCGAAGAGCCGGCCCCGGTGGCGCTCGGACCACTGGGCCGGAAACCACGCTTCGGCCGGCCCGGCCGCGCTCTGCACCTCGAACGGTCCGGTCAATCGACGCACCCCAAGGGCTGCGAGCTGCTGGGCTAGGGAGAGCAGCCTGGTGCCGCCACTCTTCGACCGCTCGAGCGACGGGTCTCCGTTCACCTCGATCGCCCAGCGGCCGACCCAGTCCCCGGACGCGGGATCGACATACCCGTTGCCGAGGATCCTGGTGGAGCGGCGGGCATCGGCCCCGAGCACCGTCCGGGCAAATCCGGTGGTGAAGAGCTTCACGGCGGATGCCGGGATCAGCGCCTGATCAGGCCGCACACTCCAGAGGATGCTCCCATCTTCGGTCGCGATCGCAACACCCCATTCCCCGGGCGCTATGCGTGACGCCTCGGCGAACCAGCGCTTCAGTCTGGCTTCCAGGTCGGCCGCCGGTGGGCTGGGCGTGGTCCACCCGACCCGGGGGGCCAGCGCGAGGAGTGCCAACGCCATCGCAGCCCGACGCCATGCCCGGGGTCGTGAAGGCCGGGCAAAGCCGAGGGTCGGTGGGGCGGGCGACTGCAGCGTGGCGCTCATAGAACTTCCATTCTCTGGCAGATCGATGTGATGGCGTCGTTCTTAATCTGTACGTAACAAGAGCAATCTTCGTTCCTGTCCAGTCCAGACGAGGGTCCAACCACCGGCCCGCCCAGGAGGGCCCATTAGGCTGTCAGAACGGCAGGTGTTGGACCACTGCGCCACAGATTCTCAGAATGCGCGTGGAGTTGCAGCCAACCAGGCCGCTCCCCGTCGCCGCGAGCCCTCTCGAGTGCGCCATGCCACCGGCTGGCGACACTGGGTATGTTGACCAGGCGGTCCGAGCACCATTTCGGGGGAGGGGCGGCTGAGACCAATCGGGGTGGCACTCCTCGAGACCGGCACTTTGTTGTTCCAGCGATAGTCTGTAGCCCGGCTTCGGCTGCGGCAAGGGGGTCACGACTCTTTGATCAAGCTTCCACGTTTGGCAGCCGCGATACGGAACTCGACTTGAACACCATGGACGTCCTGGTCGCGGCTCCTTCCCGAGAGCACCAGCCCATCCGCGCCGAGGTGTTCGGCATCGAACGGCTCGAGCAGCACGCCGAGAGCTTGGCCGCTGCCCAACTCACCGCTGCGGGACGCGCACCGGGACGCCAGCTCCTTCCCCGCGTCCGCGAGAATGGGAAGGTGCTTCTCGCAGGGTACCGGAACATCGTCGAGGCGGTGCGACAGAAGAGTCAGATTACCCAAGCCGAGGAGTGGCTCCTCGACAACTTCCACGTGGTGGACGGGCAACTCCGGGAAATCCGGGATCACCTCCCGCGCAGCTATTACAAACTCCTACCGAAGATAGCTGAGGGCCACCACCTCAGCGGGTACCCGCGCGTCTTTGGGCTGGCCTGGGCGTATGTGGCGCACACCGACAGTCGGTTCGACCTGGAGACACTCCAAGCGTTCGTGCGGGCCTATCAGCGGATCCAGCCGCTCGGCATCGGTGAACTTTGGGCAGTCGCCATCCATCTTCGAGTGGCCCTGGTTGAGAATCTGCGGCGGCTGTCGGATTTGATCATTCGCGCTCGCGAGGCGCGCGCGCGAGGGGACGATGTTGCGGATCGCCTCTTGGGTCTCAGCGATCCTGCTGAGGAGCGCATGGATGACGTCCTGGCATCGCTCGGTAACGCTCCCCTCGACAGCGCGTTCGCCGTGCAACTCGTGCAGCGGCTTCGTGATCAGCCCCCGTCGCTCATGCCAGCCCTCGATTGGCTCGATGCAAACCTGGCTGCACAGGGGACGTCCCCCAACGAAGTGGTTGCCCAGGCACATCAGGCCCAAGCCGCGGCAAACATCACGGTGCGGAACATTATCACCAGCATGCGGTGGCTGTCGTCCATCGACTGGCCGGGGTTCTTCGAAAGCGTCAGCCTGGTGGACGAGGTCTTCCGATCCGTCCCCGGGTTCGCGGCCATGGATTTCCGTACCCGAGACAAGTACCGGGCAGCGGTCGAGGAATTGTCCCGCGGCTCGAGTAAATCGGAACTGGAGGTGGCCCGCGAAGCTGTCCGGCTCGCGCGCGACGCAGCGCGGGAACCCCCAGAGACCGCATCGCGGACACGTCCCACCGAACTGGAGGCCGGCCGACTGGAAAACCAGTCAGGCCTCCTCGCCATTGTCCAACGCCCGGAGGAGGACCCGGGGTATCATCTCGTGTCTCGTGGCCGGTTTGCGTTCGAGAGTCGACTCGGATTTCGGGTTCCGTGGCGAGTCCGGATCCGACGCGCGTGGCGCACGCATGCGACCGTCGGTTATTTCGGACTGATTGCCCTTCTCACTGCGCTTGTTCTCGCCGGCCCTCTGTACGTGACGCGGGGTGCAGGTGTTGGCCCGCCGATCCTCGTGCTACTCGGGATCCTCGCCCTCGTGCCGGCCTCAGATATCGTCGTGTCCCTCGTCCACCGCCTGGTCACTGATGTCGTTCCCCCACGGCTGCTCTCGAAGCTCGAATTGGTGCGTGGCGTGCCCGCGGAGCTTCGAACCATGGTTGTCGTGCCCACGCTGCTCGGGAGCCACGCGGATGTCGAGGAGTCCGTCGAACGGCTCCAGGTCCACTTTTTGGCGAATCCCGATGGGCATCTCCACTTCGCGCTCCTCACTGACTGGAAAGACGCCGCTCACGAACACGAGCCGGGCGACGAAGATCTCCTCTCCGAGCTGGCGGACGAGATCGCGCGTCTCAACGAGCAACACGGCAGCCCGCCCGGTGGAGGGGAGCGGTTCATGGTGTTGCATCGCCGGCGCCTCTGGAACGAGAAGGAAGGCAAGTGGATCGGCTGGGAACGGAAGCGAGGGAAGCTGCACGAACTGAACCGGCTGCTTCGGGGCGCTACGGACACCACGTTCATACCGATCAACGGCAAACCACCCACCGTGCCCGATGGTGTCCGCTACGTCATCACCTTGGATGCCGACACACGGCTTCCAAAGGCGGCTGCCTATCGCCTCGTCGGGGCCATGGCTCACCCGTTGAACCGGCCGCGCATTGACGCCGAAACGGGGAGGGTTGTCGAGGGATACGGAATCCTCCAGCCACGAATCGTCCCGTCCCTGCCGACGGGGCCTGAGAGCACGACGTACCAGCGGATCGTGTCGGGTCCAGGAGGGGTGGATCCCTACGCGGGTGCGGTCTCCGACGTGTATCAGGACTTGTTCGGCGAGGGCTCCTACACGGGGAAAGGGATCTATGACGTCGATGCGTTCGAGGCGGCGCTCGCGTGGCGGGTCCCGGAGAACGCGCTACTCAGTCACGATCTCTTCGAGGGGATCTTCGCGCGCGCGGGGCTGGTGACCGACATCGAGTTATTCGAAGAGTTTCCAGCGAATTACGAAGTAGCCGTCCGCCGAAACCACCGGTGGGTGCGCGGCGACTGGCAGCTCCTTCCCTGGATCCTCGGTCGTTCGCGCAACGCCGCGGGGCAGAAACGCCCAGCACCCATTCCGGCGCACGGCCGATGGAGGATGCTGGACAACCTGCGTCGAAGTCTCTTTGCGCCTGCGTCGTTTCTGCTTGCCGTCGCCGCCTGGACACTGCCCGCCGTGTCGCCGCTCTTGTGGACGAGCCTAATCATCGCAGCCATTGCGGTGCCCGCGTTCATGCCGGTGCTCGACGGCTTGATCCCTCGTCGGCCGGGGTATTCCAAACGCAGCCATTTGCGCGCAACTGGTGGCGATGTCCAGGTCGCCGCGCTGCGGATGCTGCTCGCCATCACGGTGCTGGCCCACCAGGCGCGGTACATGACCGATGCCGTGCTGCGCACGCTTGGCCGGCTTTATGTCACGAAGCGACATCTCCTCGAATGGGTTCCGGCGGCGCAGGTTGGGTACGGCGCCGACCCGAGGCTCCGCGCCTTCTATTTGCACCTTCGCTGGGCCGTTGTTCTCGCCCTGGGAGTCGGAGTCCTCGTCGGCATTCTCAAGCCAAGCGCGTGGCCAGTCGCCGGACCCTTGATTCTTCTCTGGGCGCTATCGCCGGTTCTTGCCTGGCGACTCAGCGTTCCGGCGAAGCCCGCGGACACGCTTCGCATGTCGCCCAGGCAGGAGCGCTCCTTGCGCCTCATCGCAAGACGGACCTGGCGCTTCTTCGAGACGTTCGTGAATGACAAGGAGCACTTTCTCCCACCGGACAACTTCCAAGAGGACCCTGAACCGGTCGTCGCGCACCGGACCTCGCCGTCGAACATGGGGTTGTATCTCCTGAGCACGATGGCCGCCCATGACTTCGGCTGGATCGGGATCTCGGACATGACCCACCGTCTCGAAGCCACACTGGGGACCATGACCTCCCTACGCCGGTTTCACGGTCATTTCGTCAACTGGTACGACACCAGAGATCTCCGGCCGCTCGACCCGCTCTATATCTCCACCGTCGATAGTGGGAACCTGGCTGGGCATCTGATCGCGCTGTCTCAAGGGTGTCGCCAGCTCACGGGGCGACCGGTACTAGGGCCACAGGTGCTGGATGGGATTCGCGACGCGCTGCAGCCGGTACTCGATGCGGTGGCGAAGACCACGTTCCGCCCGCGCTCGGAAACGGTCACCGCGCAACAGATGCGCGAGGCGCTGAACGCGATGACAGCCGTCCTGGAGAACACTCCGACATCGCTCGCAGAATGGGAGCGTCGATTCGAGGCGCTCGAGTCTCGAGCGGAGAACCTCTGGGACATCGCCAGCACGCTCTCCACTGACGTCGAGAACGGAGACCATTCGGAGATTCTCACGTGGGCAACGGCAGTCCGAGACACCGTCCGGAGTCATGCGCACGATCTCGAGCTGATCCGTCGTGAGGATTCCGATGGGGCCGGAACAGTGGCCCTTGCGCTTCAGCACCGCCTCTCCGCCCTCGCACTCCAGGCGGAACAGATGGCCTGGTCGATGGACTTCCGATTTCTCTTCGACCCCTCGCGCCAGCTATTCTCGATCGGCTTCCGCGTGGCCGACAACACCCTCGACCCGAGCTGCTACGACCTTCTGGCCTCGGAAGCGAGGCTGGCGAGTTTCCTGGCCATCGCCAAGGGCGATGTGTCGCCACGGCACTGGTTCCTCCTCGGTCGGGCCCTTACGCCGGTGGGGCGTGGTGCGGCGCTCGTGTCCTGGTCGGGATCGATGTTCGAATACTTGATGCCGCTTCTCGTGATGGAGCAGCCCGCCCACAGCCTGCTCGATCTCACGTGCCGTCTCGTCGTTGGACGCCAGATCCGATATGGCGCGGAACGAGGGGTCCCCTGGGGGGTCTCCGAGTCGGCCTACAATGTGCGCGACCTCGAACTCACCTATCAATATTCGGATTTCGGTGTCCCTGGCCTAGGACTCAAGCGCGGGCTCTTTGAGGACGTCGTGGTGGCCCCGTACGCCACCGCGCTCGCGGCCATGGTGGATCCCGGCGCCGCCCTCGACAATATCGCTCGTCTCGAGGAGGACCATGCCGACGGTGCCTACGGTTTTTATGAGGCGTTGGATTTCACTCCGTCGCGGCTTCCCGAAAAAGCAAAGGTGTCCGTGGTTCGGGCCTACATGGCCCATCATCAGGGGATGACGATCATCGCGCTGGGCAACGTCGTTCACAACGGCCTCACACGGAGACGCTTCCACGCCCATCCGATGATCCAGGCAGCAGAGCTGCTCCTCCAGGAGCGCACACCGCGTGCGGTGGCCGTGACGCGGCCCCGGGGCGAGGAAGTGCAGATGGCCGCCCACGTTCGCGACACCATTCCACCGACTCTGCGGCGGTTCGAATCTCCCCATGACATCTCGCCGCGCACCCATGTCCTATCAAACGGTCGGTACGTGGTCATGGTCACGGCGGCGGGCTCCGGGTTCAGCCGATGGCGCGATCTTGCCGTGACACGATGGCGGGAGGATTCGACCCGTGACTGCTGGGGCACGTTCCTGTTCTTGCGGGACGCCAAGACCGGCGAAGTCTGGTCTGCCGGGTTTCAGCCGAGCGGAACCGAGGCGGACAAGTACAGCGTCGTCTATGCCGAAGACCGGGCCAAGATCATGCAGCGCAACCGATCATGGTCAACTACCCTCGAGATCGTCGTCTCGCCGGAGGACGATGCCGAGCTCCGCCAGCTGACGGTGACCGACTTGGAGAATCGTGACCGCGAGATCGACATCACGTCCTATGCGGAGGTGGTGTTGGCCTCGCAAGCCGCCGACCAGGCCCACCCGACGTTTTCCAACCTCTTCGTCGAAACCGAATTTGTTCCCGGGCTCCAGACACTGTTGGCAACCCGGCGCCCACGATCGACGTCGGAGCCGCAGGTCTGGCTGGCCCATCTTGCCGCTGTCGAGGGAGAGATCGTCGGCTCGTGCGAATACGAAACCGACCGCGCCGCCTTTCTGGGCCGAGGCCGCGGAATACGTGCACCGCTCTCGGTGGTCGAGGGCACACCGCTCACAAACACGGCCGGGACGGTTCTCGATCCGATCGTGAGCCTCCGGTATCGGGTGGCGATCCCAGCGGGCGGGACGGCCCGTATCGTGTTCACTACCCTGGTGGCGCCGTCCCGACAAGAAGCCCTCGACCTTGCGGAGAAGTACCGCCAGAAGGACACGTTCGAGCGGGAAAGCTCACTCGCCTGGATGTATGCTCAGGTCCAGCTGCACCACCTCCAGACCACCCAGGACGAGGCACATCTATTCCAGCGTCTGGCCAATCGGATGCTGTACGACGATCGCACGTTGCGCACCGCGCCACAGGATCTGATCGCCAACCGCCGAGGGGCGTCCGGGCTTTGGGCCTACGGCATCTCCGGCGACCTCCCGATTGCCGTCGTGCGCGTCGAGCAGGACGAAGAGCGGGATGTGGCGAGGCAACTGGTGCGGGCGCACGAATACTGGCGCCTGAAGGGGATCTCCGCCGATCTGGTGATCCTCAATGCGAAAGGCGCCTCCTATGCATCGGGTCTTCAGGAATTCTTCGAAGCCATGGTGCGCGCCAAATCGGTCGGCCGCGAGAGGGACGAAAGGCGAGGAGGGGTATTCGTGCTCCGAGAGGACCTGCTGCCGGCGCAGGACCTCATTCTGCTGCGCTCGGCGGCGCGCGTGTTGATCCTGGCGAATCGGGGTACGCTATCAGAGCAAGTGATCCGGCTGGGGCGCCTGAGGCCCGGACCAGTCCCGCCACGGCTCCGCTCCCAGCGGGAGGACGTAACACCGGTTGCCTCTCCAGCGCTGAATCTGGAATTCTTCAATGGCCTCGGAGGGTTTACTGAGGACGGACGCGAATACGTCACGGTGCTGGGCGGGGGGCAATGGACGCCGGCTCCCTGGATCAATGTGGTGGCAAACCCGGCGTTCGGGTTTCAGGTGTCCGAGACGGGCTCCGGCTATACGTGGTCCGTCAACAGCCGCGAGAACAAGCTCACGCCCTGGTCGAACGATCCGGTCAGCGACACTCCGGGCGAAGTGTTCTACGTTCGCGACCTGGAGAGTGGCGTGATGTGGGGACCGACTTGCCTTCCAATCCGCGAAGACGCCTGGCCGTACATTATCCGCCATGGGCAGGGGTACAGTCGTTTTGAGCACCTCTCCCACGGCATCGCGATGAACCTACTGCAGTTTGTGCCGCCACAGGACCCTGTCAAGATCTCGCGCCTGACGTTGGTGAACCGATCCGACAACAAACGCCGCCTTTCCGTTACAGCCTATGTGGAGTGGGTCCTGGGGGTGACGCACAGCAACGCCGCGCCCTACGTGGTGACCGAAGTCGATCCCGTGACCCAGGCCACGTTTGCGCGGAATGCCTGGAACGGTGAGTTCGCGAACCGGGTCGCCTTCGCCGATCTCGGTGGGAACCAGACATCGTGGACCAGCGATCGGCTCGAGTTCCTGGGACGCAACGCGAGCCTCGACCACCCGGCCTCGCTCGAGCGGGGTGCCGACCTCTCGGGTAAGACCGGCGCGACCTTGGACCCCTGCGCCGCGCTCCAGACAGAGGTGGAACTCGAGCCGGGCGAGCACGCCGAGGTGTTGTTCCTTCTGGGGCAGGGGGAAAGCCCCGAGCAGGCACGAACGCTGGTGCAACGTTATCGCAAGAACGATGGTGACACTCTCCTCCGCGAGGCCCAAGACCATTGGGACACGGTGCTCGGGACGCTCCAGGTCAAGACGCCGGACGCGTCGATGGATCTGCTGCTCAATCGCTGGCTCCTCTACCAGACGCTGTCCTGTCGGCTCTGGTCCCGGTCCGCCTTCTATCAGTCCGGAGGGGCGTACGGATTCCGCGACCAGCTGCAGGACGTCCTGGCGCTGTTGGTCGCGCGGCCCGACATTGCCCGCGAGCACATCCTCCGGGCCGCTGCCCGCCAATTTCCTGAAGGAGACGTTCAGCACTGGTGGCATCCGCCGACGGGCCGCGGCGTCCGGACACGAATCTCCGACGACCGCCTCTGGCTGCCCTATGTCGTGACATACTATCTGACGGTGACCGAGGATTGGGCGGTGCTGGACGAAATGGTCCCCTGGCTCGAGGGGCCAGCTCTCAAGGCGCATGAACATGAGGCGTACTTCGAACCTACTGCCTCGGAGGAGCGAGCGACACTGTACGAACATTGCGCGCGCGCCTTGGACCGGAGCCTCGAGGTGGGCAGCCACGGTCTCCCGCTGATCGGTGGAGGCGACTGGAACGACGGGATGAACGGGGTCGGCCGAGAGGGTCGCGGAGAGAGCGTGTGGCTGGGTTGGTTTCTCCATGCCAACTTGAGCCGGTTTGCCGGCATCGCCGACCGCCGAAAGGAAGAGACGCGTGCAGCAGAATGGCGGAAGGCGGCCGCATCACTTGCGACCGCACCGGACAACGAGGCGTGGGACGGGGAGTGGTATCAGCGCGCGTTCTTCGATGACGGGACGCCCCTCGGATCGGCTCAGAACGACGAGTGCCAGATCGACTCGATCGCGCAGTCCTGGGCGGTCCTCTCCGGCGCGGGGGATGAGGCGCGCGCGCGCCAAGCCATGGACTCCGTTGCACGCCGGCTGGTCCGTCAGGAGGACCAACTGCTGTTACTGCTCTCCCCGCCGTTCGACGAGACAGAGCGGGACCCAGGCTACATCAAGGGATACCCACCCGGCATTCGGGAAAACGGGGGGCAGTATACTCATGCCGCCATCTGGTCGGTTATGGCGTTTGCTCAGCTTGGCGAAGGAGACAAGACCTTCGATCTCTTCACCCTGCTGAACCCGATTCACCATGCGAGTCGTCGTGCGAGCTCTTCCCGTTACAAGGTGGAGCCCTACGTCGTCGCCGCGGATATCTACTCCGCACCCGCCCACGTGGGACGCGGAGGATGGACGTGGTACACCGGGGCCGCGGCTTGGCTGTACCGGGCGGGCTTGGAGTCGATCCTTGGATTCCACAAGCAAGGCTCCGCCATCCGCATCGATCCATGCATACCTCGAAAATGGAAACGCTTCGAGATCGTCTACCGCCACGGCACGGCGCGCTATAACATTGAGGTCGAGAATCCGAACGCCGTGTGTCGAGGAGTATCCAGCGTCCGTCTCGATGGAACCGAGCTTCCGGTCGACGCGCCTGTCCCCCTGTCCGACGACGGCCTCGAACACCTGGTCCAGGTCGTGCTCGGATAGACGCTCCCGGCTCGGCGTCAGCGGGACGGGTGAGATCTCCATCAAGCACATCGCGTACCTCGGTAGCGCCACTAGCCGGTCCGCCACATTTTGCCCCCACATGCTTGAAATCATCGCTTAACGTTCGGAAGCTCTCGCCCACCGCGACCGCGAGATCGCGCCGACGTCCGGATAGCCTCTAGGGAGGCACGACGTCAGGTGAGCCCACTGGAAAGGAGCGGTCATGCCGCCGATCGATCGTCGTGACTTCGTGAAAGGGACGGCCGGAGCCGTCGCCGGCCTGGCCGGATTCCAGCCCCACCTCGTGTTTGGTCGCCAGCCGGACGCCAAACTACGAGTCGGCTTCATCGGCGTGGGTGGGAGGGGCACGGGACTCCTGCGGCTCGCGCTACGTCGAGGGGATATCGAAGTCACGGCAGTGTGCGACATCGATCGGGCGGCGTTAGAGAACGGCAAAGCGCTCGTCCACGACGCGCGAGGCCGCGAGCCCGCGACGTATGGGAATGGCGAGGAGGACTTCCGGAACCTGGTCGCGCGGAGTGATATCGATGCCGTGATTATCGCAACGCCGTGGCTCTGGCATGTGCCGATGGCGGTTGCGGCCATGAAGGCCGGGAAAGCGACGGCAGTCGAGGTGCCTGCCGCGGTCACGGTCGAGGATTGCTGGGAGTTGGTCGAGACGCACGAGCAGACCGGCATGCCGTTTCAGATGCTGGAAAACGTGTGTTATCGGCGTGACGTGTTGGCCATCCTACACATGGTGCGCCTAGGCATGTTCGGCGAGCTGCTGCACTGCCACGCCGGCTATCAGCACGACCTCCGGGCCGTCAAATTCCAGCCCGGCGCCGAGTTCGGGCCGGGATCGACCGGAGAAGCGCGGTGGCGCACCGAGCACTCGATCCGTCGTAACGGCGATCTGTACCCGACGCATGGGGTCGGCCCGGTCGGGAACTGGCTCGACATCAACCGCGGCAATCGGTTCGTGTCCCTGACGTCGACCGCGACCAAGTCGCGCGGCCTCCACGAGTACGTCGTTGCCACAGGCGGGCAAGGTCACCCCAACGCGTCCGTCAAGTTTGCCCTGGGCGATATCGTCACGACCATCATTGCGTGTGCCAACGGCGAGACCGTCGTGGTCAGCCACGACACCAACCTGCCGCGTCCCTACTCGCTCAATTTCCGGGTGCAGGGCACACGCGGTCTCTGGATGCGGGACAACCAGTCACTCTACCTCGAGGGCGTGAGTCCGGATCCCCATCAGTGGGAGGACGCAGAGCCCTACCTGGAGCGATATGACCATCCGCTCTGGCGCCGTTGGGAGAGCGCCGCGGCGGGCGCGGGGCACGGCGGCATGGACTTCTTCGTGCTCCACGGCTTCATCGAGGCGGTCAAGCGTGGCGAGCCAACTCCGCTCGACGTCTACGACGCCGCGGCGTGGAGCGTCATCAGTCCGCTGTCCGAGCGGTCGATCGCGGCCGGGGGCGCGCCCCAGGCATTTCCCGACTTCACCGGCGGCCGGTGGGTCACGCGCATGCCGACCTTCGGATTCAGCGACGAGTACTAACGGGCCCGTAGCCCGATCACCCGTCCATCCAACCCCCACGCCGGGTCGATCGCGATGCCGAGGTGAGTGAGGGCCGTGACGGCCAGGTCGACGATGTGCGGGACGCCTTCGATCGGGTCGGCTCGGACGGACGGCCCCGATGCCAGGAAGAAGATGTTGTGCTCGGCGGGCGACTCACCTCCGTGGCCGCCGTCATCGGTGCGTCCGTGGTCGGTCGACAGGAGGATGAGCCAGTCTTCACGGGCGTACGCCTGCCGCCGCCGGAGTGCCGCGAGCAGCAGGCCCACCTGGCGGTCCGCCGCCTCGATCGCCGCACGATACTCGGCCGAAAGCGAGCTCGTCTCGTGTCCGACGACGTCGATGTTGCCGAGGTAGACGAACGCCGCGTCGAGGCCGGGGTCGGCCAGGTGGTCGATCGCGGCGTCGACGCTCAACGAGTCAGCGCGTTCGTATCCTTGCTCCTCT
Organism: Gemmatimonadales bacterium; assembly: GCA_035464955.1. Taxonomy (GTDB): domain Bacteria; phylum Gemmatimonadota; class Gemmatimonadetes; order Gemmatimonadales; family GWC2-71-9; genus JABDII01. The sequence goes on along the minus strand of DATHRW010000070.1, from coordinate 6,225 downwards.
CCGTTGATCAGGATCTTGATGTCGACCGCGTCGCTGATGAGCGGCCCGCCGTCGGTGGTATCGCCCAGCGGCGGCCAATCGACCACGGCGAGCGTGGTGTACGAGGTATCGAGCCGCTCGAGCCGCGTCAAGAAATCCGGGTAGGACGGGTAGGCGTTATTCTGGAAGTCGTTGGTCCGCACCAGGTGCTTGTCCTGCCCGGCGCCGGTCAGCATGCTGGACCACCCGGGCCCGCTCACGGTCCGTTGGCGGGTGATGGCGCTATCGCTGAAGAACCCCCCGGCAATCAGCGAATCGATGACGGGGGTCGAGGCGGAGGCGAGGATATCGACCCGCACGCCGTCGAGTCCGATGAGCAGTACCTTGGGGGCCGGGGTGTCCTGCCTTGCGCACCCGATGGCCAGGAAGACGGCCAAGGCCGCCAGTGTCCTACGCTTGGTGTCCTCCACCGGGTCGTCCTCCAGTACGACGACAACAGAGCGGGGCGGCTCACGCCGCCCCGCTCCCCACTCCCTACTTCAGCATCATCTTGGCGATCGTCTGCAGCTGCATGTTGCTGGTGCCCTCGTAGATCGTGCCGATCTTGGCGTCGCGATAGAATTTCTCCACCGGATATTCCCGGGAATACCCATAGCCGCCGAACAGCTCGACGCACTGCGAGGTGACCCGCTCCGCGACCTGGGAGCTGAACAGCTTGGCAATGGCCGCCTCGCGCACGAACGGGAGGCCCGCATCCTTGAGCCGCGCGGCATTATAGACCGCGAGGCGCGCCACCTCGAGCTCGGTCTCCATCTGGGCCAGCTGGAACTGGACCCCCTGGAACTCGGCGACGGGCTTGCCAAATTGCTCCCGTTCCTTACAGAACTGGGTCGCGGCCTCGAGGGCGCCGTTCGCGATGCCGATCATCTGAGCCCCGATTCCAATCCGGCCTTCGTTCAGCGTCTCGATCGAAACTTTGTAGCCCTTCCCTACGGGCCCGAGCACATTCTCCTTCGGCACCCTGCAGTTCTCGAGGATGAGTTCCGTGGTGCTGGAGGCGCGGATGCCGAGCTTCTTCTCGCGCTTCCCGACCGAAAATCCTTCGAAATCACGCTCGACCAGGAAGGCGGTGATTCCCTTGTACCCCTGGGAGGGGTCCGCGTTGGCGAACACGACGTACAGGCCCGCTTCCGCGCCGTTGGTGATCCAAAGCTTCTGGCCGGTGAGTTCCCAATGGTCGTCCTTCTCGTCGGCCTTGCACGCCAGGGCAAAGGCGTCGCTCCCGCTCCCGGCTTCGGACAGGGCAAACGCGCCTAAGGTATCGCCCGCGAGGCGTGGCAGATACCGTGCATGCTGTTCTTCGTTGCCCCAGCGAAGCACGCAATTGTTGACCAGGGTGTTGTGGACATCGACGTAGATCGACGCCGAGGCATCCACCCGGGCCAGCTCCTCGATGGCGAGGGTCGCGAGGGAGAAGCTCCCGCCCGCGCCGCCGTGTTGCTCGGGAATCTCGATTCCCATGAGGCCGAGCGCGAAGAACTTGGGCAGAATGTCGAGGTTGAACTCCGCGGCCTCGTCCATGGCCGTGACGTGCGGTCGGACCTCGGTTTCCGCAAACTCGCGCACGGTTTCTTGGAAGAGAACCTCTTCTTCGGAGAGCTTGGTGAGGGGAACAGGTACGTCAGCTAGGCTGGTAGTCATGAGGATGCTTTCTGGTGGCAGGACGCGTGGTCCTGGAGATTCGAGTCTGGGCGTGATAATACCCGGTCCGGTGAGCGGGTTCAATTACCCGGGGGTCATCTCGCTCGGGCATATTAGGTTATGGCGATGCCCCAGGCCCCTGTGCCCCCCCAGTCTCGATTGCTCGACCGCCTCCGGGACGATCGGCCCCTAGTCGCGGTCGAGCTCCGCCCGCCGCGGAGCGGGATGTCCTATGCCGAGAGCATGGACGTCTGGATCGACATGTACCACTCCATCCAGCGACTGGCCCGGCAGGACACGCTGATCTTCCTCACGGACAACGCGGTGGGGCAGTCCGAGGAGGAGAACCTGGCCCACCTGACGGCGAACCTGGCAACGGACGTCGATCCCGCGATCGTAGTGCCGTTCCTGACCTGCAAGCATTCGCTCGACTACTGTGTGCTGCACGCGACCCGGGCCGCCTCGTTTGGATTCCAGGCACTCACCGTGGTCGGGGGCGACCGGACTGCCGGACCTCCGCGCTGCGTGGCCCACGCCTCGGCGCTCCGGCAGGTGCTGCGCGAGCGGGTTCCCGGTCTTCGACTCGGCGGATGGTCCAATCCGCATCGCGACCCCGACGAGCAGGTCGATTTCTTGCTCGAGGAGAGTTTTGCCGCGGATTTCTTCCTGACTCAGATCGTGTCACATCACGAGCTGGGGGTGGTGGAGCGGTTCTTGAACCGAGCCACGCAGCGGGGCGTGCAGTTGCCTATGGTGTTCGGTGTCTTCGCCTATCGCAGCGCCAACCCGAAGACCCTGGCGCGGCTCTCCACGTTTTTGCCGGTGCCCGCCGAAGCGGTGACGCGCGAGTTCGAGGCCGGGGTCACGGCTGAGGAGATGTGTGTGCGCACTATCCAGGCATTGCGCGACCTGGGCGCAACGAAGGTCTATGTGAGCAATCTGGGGTTCGGCGGTGTGGACCGGCGCTACCGCCGCATCATGGAGACGCTGGAGCGCTGATCCGCTCGAGCACCGCCCGGGCCGGCTCGACCCGGCCGAATGGGGCGCTCACGTGCACCCCCTGCACCAATGCCCGGATCCGCTCGAAGACTTCACCGGCAATCGCGACGCCTTCGGCCCGGGCCGACTCGGGACCCCGCTCCTGCGCCGCTTGCATTCGGGCGATGATCGGCGCCGGCACATGGACGCCGGGTACCTCGTTTTCCAGGAACTCCGCGCTCCGGAGCGACGTGAGCGGCCAGATGCCGGCGATGATCGGGATGGCCCGGTCGGCGATGCGATCGAGGAACGCCTCGAGTTCGTCCGGTTCGAATACCGGCTGGGTGACCGCGAATTCCGCTCCGGCATCGACCTTCCACGCGTAGCGACTCACTTCCCGCTCCAGGTCGGAAGCGCTCTGGTTGAGCGCCACTCCCACGACGAACTCTGTCGGCGCGCCGATCGGGTTACCGCCCGGGTCGAGTCCTTGGTTCAGCCGGTGCGCCACGTTGGTGAGTCCGATGCTGTCAATGTCAAACACGCCCGTGGAGTCGGGGTAGGGCCCCATGGTCGGGGGGTCGCCGGTGATGAGCAAGAGATTGTGGAGGCCGCCGGCCGCGGCACCGAGCAGATCGCTCAGCATGCCCAGCATGTTGCGGTCGCGGCAGGTGTAGTGGAGCACCGTTTCGAGTCCGAGCTTGCTCTGGATGATGAGCGCGGCCGGTAGCGCCCCCATGCGGCTCTGCGCCCGCGGGGTATCGACCACGTTCAGGGCGTCGACGCCGCACGCGGCGAGCGACCGGCATGCGTCAAGCATGGGGGTGGCATCCCAGCCCTTGGGCGGCAGGATCTCGGCGCTGGTTACGAACTCGCCCGTGGCGAGCTTCCGGCCCCAGGCCGATCGACTGGCGAGGGGAACCGGCTCCACGCGATGCGCCGCATGCTCCGCGGTTGGGATGGACACGGTGGTGAGCCGTGGTTGGAGGCTCGCGACGTGGCCGGCGATCTTCTTGATATGCTCCGGGGTCGTGCCGCAACATCCGCCGACGAACCGGGCACCCGCCTGAATCATGCGCTTGGCGTATTGGGCCATGTACTCCGGACTCGCCAAGTACATGCGACGATCGCCCACGGCGCGAGGCAGCCCGGCGTTGGGCTGTGCCGAGAGCGGCCGGTCGGTTACTTCGGCCATCCGTTCGATGGCGTCGAGCATGACGGCCGGGCCAACGGAGCAATTGAGGCCGATCACGTCTGCGCCCCACTCGGTGAGCTGGGTGGCCACGGTCTCGACCGACGTGCCGAACGTGGTGTTCTCGTCGGCTCCTATGGTAACCTGCGCAATCACCGGCAGGTCACTTGCGTCACGGACTGCGTGCAGGGCCTCGTGGAGTTCATCGAGATCGCTGAAGGTCTCGAGCAGAAAACCGTCGACCTCGCCCTCGATCAGGCCGCGCACCTGACGGGCAAAGAAGGCACGGGCTTCTTCCCGGGATGTCGGACCCCAGGGCTCGATTCGGATGCCGAGTGGGCCGATCGCGCCGACCACGCTGGCCCGTCCGCGAACCGCCGCGCGCGCGATGAGCACCGCGGCGCGATTGACTTCTTCGGTACGCTCCTCCAACCCGAAGCTCGACAGCTTGACCGCATTGGCTCCAAAGGTGTTGGTCTCGATGATCTCAGCTCCGGCTGCCACGTAGGCTTCGTGCACCTCGCGGACCAGGTCGGGCTCGGTGAGGTTCAGCTCGTCGTAGCACACGTTGACGAAGAATCCCCGGTTGTAGAGCTCGGTGCCCATGGCCCCGTCCATCACGTGGACGCGGCCGTCGTCGAGCAGGTCACGTAGGGTTGGCATTGGGCTCCTCCTCGGTGCGACCGGCGGCATATGCCAGGTTGGGGGCGAGCCAGCGCTCGACTTCCGTGACGGGCATCCCTTTCCGCGCGGCATAGTCCGCCACTTGGTCCCGGCCGATCTTCCCGACTCCGAAATACTGCGCCGCCGGATGCCAGAAGTAGTATCCGGCCACCGCGGCGGCGGGCAGCATAGCGTAGCTCTCGGTCAGGCGCACGCCGATGCGATGCTCTGCCTCGAGGAGGTCGAACAGGGTGCGCTTTTCGGTGTGATCGGGGCACGCCGGGTAGCCCGGCGCGGGGCGGATGCCCTGGTATGCCTCGTGGAGCAATTCTTTGTTGTCCAGCGACTCGTCGGGCGCGTAGGCCCAGAATTCGGTGCGCACCCGCTCGTGCAACCGTTCGGCCAGGGCCTCCGCCAACCGATCGGCCAGGGCCTTCACCATGATGCTGTTGTAGTCGTCGTGGCGCGATTCAAAGTCAGCCACCAACGACTCCACTCCGGTCCCGGCCGTCACCGCAAACATGCCAACGTAGTCGCGAAGGCCCGACTCCTTGGGCGCCACGAAATCGGCCAGGGCCAGGTTCGACCCGCCGGACCTCTTGGCCATTTGTTGGCGCAGTGAGTGGATTACCGCTGTTACTGTCTGGCGCGATTCATCGGCGTAGACTTCGATGTCGTCGCCGGTGCTGTTCGCGGGGAAAAACCCGAATACCGCCTTGGCCACGAGCCGCTCGTGCTCGACCAAATCGGCCAGCATGCGCTTGGCGTCGGCGAACAGCGTCGTGGCTGCCGACCCCACAACGGGATCACTCAAGATGGCCGGATAGGAGCCCGCCAGCTCCCACACCTTGAAGAACGGTCCCCAATCGATCCGGTCGACCAGATCGTTCAGGGGGTACTCCTCGATGGCTCGAACGCCGGTGAAGGTGGGCACCGGCGGGTCCGTGGCCGCCCAATCGATGGCGGCGCGATTGGCCCGGGCGCCCTCGATCGGCAGCAGAGGCCGCGTGCTCCGCTCTGCGGTCCGTTGGTTTCGAAGGTCCTCGTACTCCTGCTTGACGCCGGCCGTAAAGCCGGCCTTGCCATCGCTGCTCAACAGCTTGCTCACGACTCCGACGGCCCGGGAGGCGTCGTGCACGTGCACGACGGGACCCGGGTACTCGGGCTCGATCTTCACCGCGGTGTGGACCCGCGAGGTCGTCGCCCCACCGATGAGGAGCGGGATGGTAAACTCGCCGCGTCTCATTTCACCGGCCACGAAGGTCATCTCCTCGAGCGACGGTGTGATCAGCCCGCTCAAGCCGATCACATCGACCTGTTCCCGCTTCGCGGTCTCCAGGATCTTGGCGCATGGCACCATGACGCCAAGGTCGATGACCTCGTAGTTGTTACACTGGAGCACCACGCCGACGATGTTCTTGCCGATGTCGTGGACGTCGCCTTTGACCGTGGCCATGAGGATGCGGCCCTTGGCGCTTGACGTGGCGTCTTTCTCCGCCTCGATGTAGGGAACCAGGTGGGCCACGGCCTGTTTCATGACCCTGGCACTCTTCACCACCTGCGGGAGGAACATCTTGCCAGCCCCGAACAAGTCCCCCACTACGTTCATCCCATTCATGAGCGGGCCTTCGATCACTTCGATGGGCCGGGCGGCCTCCTGCCGGGCCTCTTCGGTGTCTTCGATGAGGTAATCGGTGATGCCCTCCACCAGGGCG
>DATHRW010000069.1:0-2794 GCA_035464955.1 Gemmatimonadales bacterium | reverse complement strand
GGTCGAAGGACAGCCCGTACAGCTTGAGCTTGGGCAGGTCCACGTCCACCTGCACCTCGCGTTCGAGCCCGCCTGACAGACTGACTTCGAGAACCGACGAAATCTGCTCGAGCTCGTCCTGCAGGTCTTCCGCCACCCGACGAAGGCGCACCAGGCCATAGGGGCCGGCCACGTTGACGGCCATGATGGGGAATTCAGACAAGTTGATCTCGAAGATGCCGGGCTCCTCGGCGTCCTCCGGCAAGTCAGGTTTTGCCAGATCGACCTTCTCCCGCACTTGCTGCAACGCCTCGGTCATGTCGACATCGGAGTCGAACTCGACCACGATGCTCGAATATCCCTCGACCGATACCGAGGTGATGTCTTTGACGTCGTTGATCGTGTTGAGGTCTTCCTCGATGATCCGAGTGATGAGCGACTCGACGTCTTTGGGTGCAAATCCCGGCGCGACGGTATTCACCACGATGTTCGGGATCACGATCTCCGGGAACGATTCCTTGGGAACCCGACGATAGGACACAAAGCCCATGATGATGACGAGGAACGTCATCACCAGAACGGTCGTCGGGTGGTCGATGGAGAACGACGTGAGCCAGAACTGCTTGAACTTCCTGGTATCCGGCGGCGGGGGCGGGCGGTCCCCTGGAACCGGCCCGGTCATTGGCCCGCCTCCACCCGGGCAGCCGAATCGGACGGACCTGTCTCTTCATTGACCACGCGGATGAGGCTGCCGTCGTCGACCAGCTGCTGCCCCAGTGTGATCAGCCTCGCGCCGGGCTCGAGGCCCGACTCGATGACGACCTGGTTGGCATAGCTCGGACCTACCGTGACGGCGTGCATCTTCGCCACCGGCCTTCCATCCGCCGAGTCCGCCAGCACCACCTGGTAGCCGTCTTCGGTCCGGAGTACCGCGGTTTGGGGCACGACGATGACGTCGTCCAGCCGCTGCCGCACCACCTGCAGGTCGGCGATCATCTGCGGCTTGACGAGGCCTTCGGGGTTTCGGATCACCACCTCGATCGGGAAGGTCCGGTTTGCCGCGTTCACGCTGGTCCCGACGAAGGCGATCCGGCCGTAGAACTCGCGACCCGGCAGCACATCGAACGTGATCCGTGCCGAATCCGCGCGCCGGACGAATGCGGCGTAACGCTCCGGGATCCCGGCGGTCACTTTGATCGGATTGGTGGTGACGACGCGCGCGACCGGATCGCCGACACCGGCATACTCACCGGCCTCCAGGAACTTCTGGTCGAACACGCCGTCGATCGGCGAACGCACTTTGGTCCGCTCGAGCCGGCTCGCCAGCGTAGCCAACCGGGCGTCGGCCATCTCGGCGTCGTACTTCGCCCGCAGAAACGCGATCTCGGTTCCGATCCGCTCGACTTCCCACAGACGCCGCTGCCGTTCGAATTGTTCCCCTGCCAAGGCCGCCGCGGCCCGCGCCTCGGCTACCTGGGCCTCGAGTACGCCAGAGTCGAGCTCGGCGATGACGCTCCCCACCGAGACCCGAGCGCCGCGCGGCACGAGATATCGGCGGATGGCACCGCCTTCATCGGCGGAAATGGTTACGTCCCGGTACGCCTCCACCGATCCGGCCACCCGGATGGAATCGGTGAACGCGCCCCGGTCAACCGACGTCACCTCAACATTGATGACGCGCCGGCCGTCGTTGTCTCTGGCTGATTGCTCGCTCTGGCGGTCCTCGCCAGCCGCAGCACATCCCGCCGCCATTGTGGCGAGGACCAGGGCCAGGCCCAGCGCCCCGCGCGGTGACTGGCGTGGCTCCCTGTCGCGATGTTCGATGCTCGTGTGCACGCTCAACTCCTAGTCCGGCACGCCGGCTTGTTGCAACCGGTCCAGGTCGGCCAGCGATTCCGGGGCGGTCCCGACGGTGGCATCGAGATTGGCCAGCGCCGAGAGGTAGTCATAGACGGCCTGCGCGTAATTGAATTCCGATTGCCGGAGCGCCACCTCCGCGTCGGTCACCTGGAGTTGTGAACCGACACCTTCGCGATATTCGGTGGACGCGATCTGGAAGCCACGTTCGGCCTGTTCCACCGCTCGGCGCTGCGCGATCGCCCGCAGACGGGTCTCTCCAACCTGGTCCATCAACGTCTGGATGTCACTCGACGTCTCGTGCTCCAGCCGGGCGACCTGTGCGTCGATCTGGTCGATGAGGGCGCGGGTCTGCGACATGCGAGCCGCGCGCTGGAATCCTTGGAAGATCGGAAGCTCGACCCGAAGCCCCGCCACCGCGGAAGTGGTGCGCTGGTTTGACCGGCCGAAGAAGTTGAGCGGGTCGTTCTGCTGGGCCGTGATGTCGTAGCTCCCAAAGATTGAAAGCTTGGGGAAGTACTCCGAGCGCTGGGAGGCGAGCTGGGCGTGCCTCACGTCCGAATTCAACCGGAGTTCCCGAATATCCGACCGTTGGTCGAGCGCGGTCCGGTGGAGATCGGCCGGGGCCAATTCCCCAATTGCGGGATTCCCCGCCAGTGCCAGCAGGCTGGCATTGGTGGCATCGTTCGCGGCGGGATCTTCGAGATCCAACTCGTACAGGCTCCCCTCGAGCACAATCGGAGCCGTCGGCTCGAGACCCATCTCGACCAACAGCGCCCGAGCGGCAGCCGCGGCACGCTGTTCGGCGCGCAGTTGGTTCGGCTCCAGGTTGGACAATTGCACTTCGAGGCGTAACACGTCGTAGTCGCTCGCTAGGCCGGCACGATTGAGCGCGCGGGTTTCGGCCAGGCTTTGACGCGTGCGTTCGATCGTTTCGCGGGTGAGCCGCACCTCCTCC
>DATHRW010000068.1:0-7757 GCA_035464955.1 Gemmatimonadales bacterium | reverse complement strand
GGCGCCGAGATCGCGAGTCGCCTTGCCGACGAAGCGTTCCCATTCCTCGATGCGCCGGTGCGACGGGTCGCGGCGACCGACACTGTCGTGGCATATGCACCCCAGCTCGAGGACGCCACCCTGCCCCAGGTTGCCGACTTGAAGCGGGCTATGGAGGAACAGCTGGCATTTTGATGCTGATGGGCTGCATCGCCCCCCTCTCGTCGGATACGATGCGGCCCCGGACGTTGTCCGAGGGCCGCGTGACCATCAGGAAAACTCAGCTCACCACGGATGCTTACTTGATGGCGTCGCGAACCTCCTCCACGGCACTGATCGCATGGTCGACGTCGCGGGAAAGCGCCCGCGCCTGCTGCGTGACCTGCGTCAACTCACCCAGGACCTCGTTGATGCTCGACGACTTGAGGCGGAGCAGGTCGAACCGGAGGTTCTGCATCGCCAGATAGCACGACTCCAAATTCCGTTGGGCCTCCTGACGCTGCCCCCTGAGCGCCTGGACGTTTCGCTGCTGGCGCTCCAGGAGCTGAACGTGGCGGCGATGCTCCTCATCATTGGGGCCGCTCCGCGCTTCATCGAGCCGCCGCTCGAGATCGGCCGCTTCCGCGGCGCTTACATCGGCGATGTCCATGTCCTTGAGCAACCGCCCGAGCTTCTGGCCGCGTTCGAACAATCGGTCGACCGTCTCCACGATCTCCGGCAACATGTCCCGCTCCGCCTGAGGCAGGCCCTGCCACTGCTTGAGGATCGCCGTCCGGTCGCGCTGCATGTGCTCGATCCGGTCAACGTATGCCCCAAAGTCGCGGACGGAGGGCGGGGGAAGCTGTCGCGGTAGTTTTCCGCCTGCCTTCTTGAGGGTTCGTTCGATGGAGTCAGCAGCCGGCGGGCGACTCAAGACGTCGCGCCAACTGTACCCGGCTTGCCACAGCCGCGCATAGCGCGGTACCAACCCGAAACCGGCCCAGATTCCCGCGACGACCAGCGACCAATCGGGGAAGCCGCTGGTGACCACGTCAAGCAGAAACAGCCCGCCGGAAACCGAGGCCCAGCGGGCAAACTCGCTCCTGGCCCGCTGCACGATCTTGGGCTCGCCGGTGTCAGTCTTGGGGGACGGTGAGCCGGCCCCCTGCCGCGCCTGTGGGAGCCGTTCCCGGCGGTACCGTGCCCGATCGATCCGACCTCCCGGACGACCCGACCCGGGCACACGCGCCAAGTCCCGGCCCGGCCGGCGCGCCGGCACCTGTCGAGCGGAGCGCCCGGTGCGTGGCGGAGGGGCAGCCTGTGATCCCCGCTGAGCCCGCCAGCCGAGGCCGGTGGGCCGGTAGCCCGAGACCGTTCGGGATTCGAGCGCCCGCCTGAGCGAATCGGCGGACGGCCAGCGGTTTTCCGGGTCCTTTTCGAGACAGCGGCTCACTGCGAGGGCCAAGTCTTCAGGGATGTCGGGACGGCTGTCCGTCACCAGCGGTGCCGGCTCGGTTATCTGCTTCATCAGAATGCCAGCGACCGTCGGCGCATTGAACGGCAGGTCGCCGGTCAAAATCTGATACGAGACGATGCCGAGGCTGTACAGATCTGAGCGTCCGTCGATCTCGCTCTCGCCGGCGGCCTGCTCCGGGCTCATGTACGAGGGTGTGCCAATGGCGACGCCCGCCCCGGTCAGCGTGGCGCCGGAAGAGGATGACAGCGCCTTGGCTATCCCGAAATCGGTGACCATGACGCGTCCGCGCTTGCCTTCGAGCAGAATGTTGTCCGGCTTGATGTCGCGGTGAATGATCGAGACGGCGTGGGCGGCGCTGAGTGCGTCTGCCGTCTCTTTGATGATGCGCCGTGCTTCTTCCACGGCGAGTGGTCCACGGCGTTTGAGACGCTGATTCAGCGACTCGCCGTCCACATACCCCATAATAAAGAAGACCAGACCCTCGCCTTCGCCGACGGTATGGATCGGGACGATATGAGGATGGGACAGGCGGGCGGCCGTCTGGGCCTCGCGGGTGAATCGCTGTCGAATGTCTTTTTGAAAAGCCAGCTCCGGGGGTAGCACCTTGATGGCGACCCGTCGCTGGAGTCGCTCATCCCGGGCGCGGTAGACCACTCCCATCCCGCCGCGACCAATCTCACCCTCAATGGTGTAGTGGTCGCCGAGGGCCTTGCTCAGTCGAGCAGGAAGCGGGGTTTCTCGGGATTCGGTCATCGAGCCATCCGTCTCACGCCGAAGGGATTAGCAACTCACAAGCTAACCGGACAATCTGTCCCTTAATTGAATACGGGGCAACGTCGGCGCTCAATTCGAGCCTGCCATTCATCCTTTGCCGTAGCCTCACCTGCCAGTTTCGCCAGCCAATGTGGCAGAAACAGCCGACTGAACGAATGGTCGGCCCTTCGCGATGCATGGACAATGCCCGACATGTCCAGTCGTAAGATATTGCACGACAACGGGATGTGCAGTATCCATTCGGGTGGGGGGGTCGGCTGGCACACGGAGTGCGCTAGGTACCCGAGCACGAATCCCACGCGGGGCACCGTGTCGGTGCCTCTGGAGGTATATGTCACGCATGGCTGAACATCTCACGCTTCCCGTCCTCCCGCTCCGCGAAGTGGTGCTGTTTCCCTCGGTTACGGCGCCCATTGGTGCGGGGCGACCTGCCACGTTGCGCGCCATCGAAGCGGCGCTTGCGTCACCCGACCGGCTCATCTTCGCCGTGTCCCAGCGGCAGAACGTCGAGAACGTCACACCCGACATGCTCTACACCATCGGTACCATTGCACGCATCGGTCAGGTGCAACGCGGACTCGCCGGGATGCAACTGTTGCTCCAGGGCGAGCGACGCGGCATTGCCATGCAATACACCGATCGGGAAAATTATCTCGAAACGATCGTGCGCGAGGCCGAAGAGATGCCTCCGCTCAATGCGGAGGAGCCCAGTTTCGTCGCGCTGTACCGTGAGGTCCGCAGCCGCGCCGCGGAACTCGGCCAAAAATCCGGCCTGGCCGAGGAAGTCGTGCAGCAAGTCCTCGCCGGCGTGAACGATCCGGGCCAGTTCGCCGACTTGGTGGCGGGTTACATCGACATCGAACCTGCCCAGCGGCAAATGCTGCTCGAAACCCTTTCCGTCGAGGAACGACTGCGTAGGGTATTGGTACACATCCAGCGGCAGATCACGGTGTATGATGCGCAGGAGGACATCAAGTCGCGGGTCCAAGAGGAACTGGGCGAGCGTCAGCGCGAGATGTTCCTGCGCGAGCAACTCAAGACGATCAAACGCGAGTTGGGAGAAGACGACGAGCTCGATGAGCTCGAGGATCTCCGCCAAAAGCTCGAAGCCCTCGAGCTGCCCCCAACGGCACGGAAGGAAGTCGACCGGGAAATCAGCCGGCTCTCGCGTATTGGGCGCGAGTCCATGGAGTCCCAGGTCATTCGCACCTATCTCGAGAACGTCGTTGAGCTGCCGTGGAACGTGCGGAGTGAGGAGCATCTCGATCTTGCCCGGGCGGCGGAGATCCTCGAAGAGGACCACTACGGCTTGGGGGACGTGAAAGACCGCATCCTCGAGTTCCTGGCCGTACGCCAGTTGCGCCAAGATGCGGAAGCAATGCGCCGGGAGGCGGAGAGCGAGGAAGAGCCCGAAGCGACGACACCGGCGTTGAGCGGCTCCGCCGAAGGCCCGGATTCGAAAGCGGTGCACGCCGAGCCCGACACTGCCGAATCGAGCGAGGAGCCACCGGCACCCCCTCGCCAGGACGACCAGGCCGCAAAGGGCCCGATTCTCTTATTCGTCGGCCCCCCGGGCGTGGGAAAGACCTCGGTGGCCAAGTCGATCGGGCGTGCCATGGGGCGAAACTACGTGCGCATCTCGCTCGGCGGCGCCCGAGACGAGGCCGACATTCGCGGGCATCGTCGGACCTACGTGGGAGCGATGCCGGGGCGGATCATTCAAGGGATGAAACAAGCGGAGACCAAGAATCCCGTCTTCTTGCTCGATGAAGTGGACAAGCTCGGCGTCTCGTTCCAGGGAGACCCCGCCAGCGCATTGCTCGAGGTCCTGGATCCCGCGCAAAATGACAGCTTCACCGACCATTACCTCGGCGTGCCGTTCGATCTGAGTGAGGTGATGTTCATTGCGACCGCCAATTTCATCGAGAACATCCCCGGCCCGCTGCTCGATCGAATGGAGGTGGTGGAATTCTCCGGATACACCGAGCAAGAGAAGCTGATGATTGCCCGAAAGTACTTGTTGCCACGGCAACTCTTCGAGAACGGCCTTCACGTAGACCAGCTCGAGCTCACTGACGCGGCCGTATGCGGAGTGATGGAGGGGTATACCCGTGAGGCCGGGGTTCGCCAGCTCGAGCGAGAGTTGGGCAAGCTCGCCCGGAAGGTCGCCCGACGAATTGCCGCCAAGGAGTTCGACCGCCTGAGGGTCGATCGCGACCAGGTGGCCGAGATCTTAGGGCGCGCTCGCGTGCACCCGGAGCGGGCTGCACGTGAGGATCAGGTCGGCGTCGCTACCGGCATGTACTATACGCCGTCCGGTGGTGACATCATGTTCGTCGAGGTGTCAACCATGCGCGGCAAGGGAGAGCTCGTGCTCACGGGGCAGCTCGGTGAGGTGATGAAGGAATCGGCGCGCGCTGCGTTGACCTATGCCAAGTCGCATGCCGCCGCCCTGCAAATCGACGAAGAGATGTTCGACCGAGATGTGCACATTCACGTGCCGGCGGGGGCCGTGCCCAAAGAGGGCCCGTCAGCCGGCGTTGCGATGGCTACCGCCCTGGTCTCGGCCTTGTCGGGCCGCCCGGCCCGGTTCGACATTGCCATGACCGGCGAGATCTCGCTGCTCGGACGCATCCTCCCGATCGGAGGCGTGAAGGAGAAAGTGCTCGGCGCGGTCCGCGCCGGCATTCACAACGTGGTTCTCCCAAAGCAGAACGAGGGAGACCTGGAAGATTTGCCGGAGGACGTGCGGAACCTGCTCAAGATCGAACTGGTCGAGGAATTGGGCGAGGTGCTCGCGCTCACGCTTCGCGGAGCCACGTTCCGCGAAGGTCAGCTCCTCTTTGTCGACGATGCTCCACGGGACACAAGCCACCTCAGACCGGGCTTCGCCCACTAGCCGGGTCGGTTAGCCGAAGTCAGGTCGGGGGGGGGGAGCGGATTCCACACCGCCGCCCTGCGCGCGCGCGAGCGCTTGCTTGGCAGCCGCGAGCATGGCCGGCGCACTGTCAGCAACTCCCGGAGAACACGCGATACCGATGCTGGCGGTGATCCTGATGGGCTCCTCGCCGGAACGATCGAGCGGGCGCGTCTCGAAGGCAGCCTGAATCTGTCGTGCGAGAACGCCGGCATCGTCGGCCTGCTCCGGCTGTGAGATGACGCCCAGTGTCGTGCCGGTTACGCGACCAAGCAGCGTGCCTCCGCGGGCCGCACCGCGAAGCACCGTGGCGGCATGCGCAAGGACCTGATCCCCACCGAGATGACCATGCCGGGCGTTCACTCCCTCGAGATCGTCGAGGCCGATGATGAGCAGGGCGGTCATGGTGCCTCGGCGCCGCGCGTGTTCGATTGTGTGCTCGAGCGCGACCATCAAGGTCGCATGGTTGAGCAATCCCGTCAGACTGTCCCGGTATGCCGTCGCTCGATGCTGACGCCCGCGCTCTGCGCGTGTAAGCACCAGGTTCAGAAACGGGCCCTGTCTGTCAGCGATGGGCTTCGTGAGAAACGCATCCCCGGTTGTTCGCAGGGCTTCGAGATGTTGGGCGATGTCCGCCGGCTCGGCGAGCAGGAGGACCGGCCGATGCGACCACGGGGGATGCCGTTCGATCTGCCGGGCAAGGGCGAGCCCATCGGCATCGGGCAAAGTCACGTCGAGGACGACCATATCCAGCGATTCCCCGTGCAAAATGGGGTGGGCCAGAGCCGCGGTCCCGACATGAACGACCTGGATGCCTCCAGCCTCGAGCCATCCGGTCATGAACTGGGCTTGATCCAGGTCGCCCTCAATCAATAGAACCCGAATTGGCGGCGAGCCGGTGCGGATGGTCGTTGTGACGTAGGCCGGCAACTCAGAGCGAGCCTGTTCAGGCGACAGGATGGCATCGACGCCCGGAATGACATCCGGCGCGGCTCCCTCGGAACCTGCTCGGATGAGCACGATGGCCTGCAGGTGGGCGACTCGCGGGCATGACCATGCGGCTGCGAGAAGGAAGGGGTCGATGTCACCATCATCGCCGTGATCGACAATGACCAACACGTCGGGCCACTGGGACGGCGGGAGATCCCTGACCCGTGACATTTCCTCGATTGAACCGCCATCTGTGGTGACTCGAAGCCCCGCACGTGTGAGGATGTCCCGAACGGCGTCGCGGAGCTCCCCGGGGCGCCCCGCGACGTGGCCCCGGAAACCGGGGTCTATCGCGAGGGCAGACGAGGCCTCCTCGGGGGCGGTCACTGCGGCCACCACCGCCCCTAGGCGCTCGATGGCTCCGTCCAAGTAGCCGAGATTGTCTGCGTTCCAGGGCGGATTCCCCCGAATGAATTGCTCCGCTTCTCGCGCGACGGCGCTGATTTCGGGAAACCCGTAGGAGCCGCCCGAGCCCGCCAGTTGATGAAGCTTCCTGGCGAGCGAATCCGGGGCCTTGGTATCCCCGGCGCCGATCGCCACGAAATCTTCACGCAACTCGGCCAGGCGCTTGGGCACCTCGGCCAAGTACTCCGCCTGGAGTTCCCGGAACCCCTCATCGAGGTCGGTCATCTTGACTGGCGGAATCGTTCGATGATCAACCGAGCCCCGGCGACAAAAGTCGGGGACGTGCCCCAATGCCCGAACACCGAGTCCTCTTGGCGTGCGGCAATGATTGCCGAGCGGTCGTCGATCACCGACACCAAGGGGCTCCCCGGCCAGGACGGACTCTCCGGTATTTGCTCGACCGGCGCAAAAGCGAGATCGACCGGCTCGGTGGAACAGAGTGTCAGTACCACGTTTGCCGTCGAGGTTCGTCTGAGCGCCGGCACCAAGAGCGGGTACGCGTCGGACGGTGCCACGAGCTGCACTTCGGTGTGCGCCCGTCCGATGTCATGGGTGAGGAGCCGAAGTACGCTGCGGACGGATACGATTTCCACCAGGGTTGGGGAACTGGGTGATGTGACGTCGGAAAGTCCTGCGCTGAGTTCCTCGAGCGCGGTTCCCTGTTGGTTCGAAATCTTGGCCACCAGAGTCGATGGAGGTTCCGGCCGATATCGCTTGGGCCGCTCGTCCGCGACTCGCGCCGCCCCCTTCGCCACCAGTCCCTCCAAGGCACTGTAGGCATTGGCTCGTGCTAAACTCGCTGCCCGCGCAATGGCGTAGCCGGTGCCCGGCCCCGTCTTGAGCAGCACCTCGTAGACCAGGCTTTCTGTGGGGGTAAACCCGAACGGTGTGAGGTCGAGCCGGGGCATGGTGGTAGTATGAGCTACTAGCACCGCCCGTGACAAGCCCGGTGGGATCCCGTGGCCGAACCTCGGGCTAGCGGTAGGTGAGGTCCCAGCCCAAGTGCTTGGCGATCAAGGCAAGGCGGAACGTCACATCGACCTGCCTCGATTCGAGCGTGCTTGCCTCTGGGCACAGGGGGAACGCGTGGTAGGCCATGAGGCTACTGGACTTCGGACGGGAGCGCAGGTTCTTGGGGTGCCACACACCGTTCTCGTCGCAGTCCTTGACCAATCGCGCGAGCACCTTCGACGCAGTCGGTGCCGTGTGCAACGCGCCGATTCTCGACAGAAGCTC
>DATHRW010000067.1:0-13673 GCA_035464955.1 Gemmatimonadales bacterium | reverse complement strand
ACGCACCGGGAACGGCACAATCCCCCTCGGGCGCGACGGGTCGCCGAGTTCGCCGTAGTAGTTAGCCCCCCAACAGTAGGCCACGCCGTTGGTCGATATCCCGCACGTGTGGTCCGGCCCGGCGACTATGGACCGGAAGGTGAGGCCCCCGATTACCTGGACCGGACTCGACCTGTCCTCCGTCGACCCGTCGCCCAACTTACCGGTGAAATTGTTCCCCCAACAATAGGCGGCACCGGCATTGGTGAGCCCGCACACGTGACTGTCGCCGCTACTGAGTGACGCGAACGTTAATCCCCCAGGCACAAGCCGTGGTACATGAGGTGGGTTTGTCCACCTGGTAGGCCAACAATAAGCATCTCCAGAGCTCGTAAGCCCGCAGGTCGCGGCAGAGTTCGACGTCAGCCGCGTGAAGGAGTGTCCGCCTGATACTAGGACGGGCAGCGGGCTATCCGTCCTCACCCCGTTGCCGAGTTGACCCAAATGGTTGTCGCCCCAACAGTAGGTCATCCCGGAAGTCGTCAGCCCGCAAGCATAGTTCCATCCAACTGCAATCGAGTTGAACGAAATGCTCCCAGCCACCGGCACGGGAACCGGGCTGTCGGCTTGTGAGCCGTCTCCGAGGTTCCCATCGCGGTTCGTCCCCCAGCAGAACGCGGCCGAGTTCTGGGTCACTCCGCAACCGCCATTCAAGCCCACTGAAAGCACGACAAAGGTCAAGCCACCGGAAACCGGGACCGGTACGGGGCTGTCGATCGTCTGCCCATTGCCGAGCCCTCCAGCATATCCGCTCCCCCAACAATAGGCAGCGCCACTTGTCGTGAGTCCGCACGTCACCCCAACCCAATCGCTGGGGTGGATGCTCCGGAAGGACAGCCCTCCAGCAACAAGAGTCGGCGTAGCTTGGAACCCACCGACGGTGCCGTCGCCCAGGACGCCGCCGCCATTCCATCCCCAACAGTAGCCCTCACCCGTCACCGTCACGCCACAGGAGTAGCTGCCCCCGGCCTCGATGGAGGCGAAGACAAGCCCCCCGGCGACCGAAACGGGCAGAGAGTTCGGGGCATACGTGTTGGTTCCATTCCCAAGTTGGCCGCCATCATTATACCCCCAGCAGTAGCCGGCTCCGGTCGCCGTGATCCCACAGGTGTGGTACCCCCCGGCGCTGATGTCGACGAAACTCAGCCCGCCCAGCACGGCGACGGGGGGTGACTCTTCATTCTGCTGGTTGGTGGTTCCGTTACCCAATTGCCCGCTCACATTGGCCCCCCAACAGTACGCCTCCCCGGCCGGGGTCAGGCCGCAGGCGTGCTCATCGCCTTCGGTGACCATGGTGAAGGAGTAGCCCGCTGCCTCGAGCTCCGGCACATACCCGATTTTTCCGGAGTGGTGAAAGCGCTTGAACCCCCAGCATCGCACTTCACCACTCGGAGCGAGCCCGCAAGTTCGCCAGACGCCCGCTGCGATTTCGCTGAAAGTCTGACTGCCAGAGACCGGTGTGGGAGTGAGGCTGTTATAGGTCGTATCATGGCCCAGTCGTCCGCCGCCGTCGGATCCCCAACAATAGGCGTCTCCACCGGCCTCCAGGCCGCAGGACACGTAGTATCCCTGAGAGGAGACGGAGGTGAAGAGGTGCCCCCCGACGATCGCCGTCGGAGTGGGGCGATCGGTTCTCGTCCCATCACCTAGCTGCCCAGAGGAATTGGACCCCCAACAGTACGTGGTGCCCGAGAGAGCGAGACCACACGTATGGCTAGATGAGCCAGAGATGGCACTGAAGGTCAGCCCTCCAGCAACGGCAACCGGAGCACGTTGCGCAATAGTGGACCCGTCACCCAGCTGACCCGCGTAGTTGTCACCCCAACAGTAGGCGCGATCGCTCTCGGTGATCCCGCAGGCTCCCCCCCAGCGGCTGATGAGTGTCTTGAACTGCAGGCCGCCCGACACCGCACCAGGAAGCGCCGCCGATGTGGTATCGCCCGATCCGGTTCCCAGCTGTCCGTACCAGTTCGACCCCCAGCAGTACACCCTCCCCATGGTGGTCAAGCCACAGCTGGAGCTTCCCCCGGCATGAACTTCGGCAAACACCACGCTGAAGCTGGTGATCTCGGTGTGCCCGCTCACGCCATCAATCGTGGCCGTGATCGTCACTACACCCTCTGCCCTCGCGGTGACCCTGCCTCCGGCCGAGACGATTGCGATCGTCGAATCACTCGTGGTCCACGCGACAGGTCGGCCTAATACAGCGTTGCCGGCGTTGTCGAACGCTTGCGCTGCGAGCACGACTTGCCCGCCGAGTATGACCGAATCCCGGCTGCTGCTGATCGTGACCGAGGCGACCGGCACCGGAGTCGGAGGCGCGACCGGCTCCTCACCGCACGCGGCAGCGGCCAGCAGGGTCAATAGATAAACAGAGCGATCCTGCCAGGGCATCGTCCATCTCAAGGCGTCCCAGGGCAACGAGCGCATGGTCTCATTCCATGAGCACGAGGGTTGGAACCGAGCGCGCGAGCATGGTCCCGTCACCCACCGGTGGTGTTCCCCAACAAAGCAGCGAGCCGTCCGTTCGGATACCGCAGGATTGCCACGCCCCGGCTTCGATCCGAACGAACGTGTGGCCTCCCGCGACAGGCGTTGGAGTGAGTCGATCCGTCGTGGTACCATCTCCGAGCGCACCGTCCCAGTTCGACCCCCAACAAAACCCCGCCCCGTCGTCGGTGACTCCGCACGTGTGAGCCCAGCCAGCCGAGATAGCCGTCATGGTATGACTGCCCGCAACGGCGGTGGGGACGAGGCGCTCGATGACGCTGTTATCACCCACCTGGCCCGCTTCATTATCACCCCAGCAATAGGTGACACCGGTGGTGGTGATCCCACACGAATGCCGAAAACCCGTCACGAGCGACGCGAAGGACAATCCTCCACTCACAGGAGTCGGGACTGACCGAAGCTCAGTGGTGCCATCACCTAGCTGACCGTTGAAATTCGAGCCCCAGCAGTAGCCCAGGCGCGCGTTCGTGACTCCGCATCCATAGGAGTCACCTAGGGCAATCGATGCGAACGAAACACTCGGCCCCACAGGTAGAAGCCACCCTGCGCCCCAGCAGTTCGCCGTGCCGGCGACGATCCCACAAGTTGCGGCCCCCCCAGCGCTGATATCAGCGAACGTAAGTCCACCTGCGACCGCCACGGGAGCCAGCCGGTCAATCGTCGTGCCATCGCCAAGCTTCCCGTAGGAGTTATCTCCCCAGCAATATGCCTGACCCGACGCAGCGAGCGCGCACGTGTGGTCCCATGTCGTGATGGTCGTAAAAGAATGTCCTCCCGCCACCCGAGCCGGTGTGAGGTATTCCTCTCCGAAATACCCTGTTCCCAGTACCCCCCTCCAGTTGAAACCCCAACAGAATGCTGCCCCGGCCTGGTCCAGGGCGCACGCGTGTCCAGCCCACAGTGTGGCGGCTGTAGCGATAAAGGGCCGCTGCACCAAAACAGCCGCGCTCCCTTGTATGCCCTCGGACGTGGCCATGATCGTGACGTTCCCGTTATCGACACCTGTGACCATACCGGTCGAGGATACGCTCGCTATGTCCGGATCGCTGCTGACCCAGAAGACCGCTCGACCTGTCAGAGTATGGCCCCTGGTATCGCTAAGCCGTGCCGAAAATTGCTGTGGCTGGCCAACAGCGATTGTATCGCTCGCCGGAGCCACTTCCACCGATGCAACCGGTTCGGGCGGCTCGCCCGGCTCAGAGCAGGCAATGAGCGCTAGGGAGACAGCGACAACGGAGAGAGTGACACGCATGTGACTCTCACTAGTACGGCCAAGATGAAGAATCCTAGAAACTCGGATGAAGCCTTCGTGGCCAGCGAAGCTTTCTCGTAAGGAGACGTCAGAACGGTCGGTCAGCGCACCGACAAAGAAGAGGCTAGGGGAAACCCTAATCGGAGAGGAGGCTCACTCGGGTGCGTTCGCGCCTCCTGTACCCGGCCCCAGCCGGCTGAGCATCCGCTCCGCGAAGTCGAGCCGCTCATGGAGTTCGGCCCAGTCCTCGTCCCGCGCCGCCAGCGCACGATCGACCTCGTCGCGGATGGCGTCCTGAAGCGCCGGCGTCACCTGATCCGAGGGCATGCTGGCTTTCTTGCGAACCCAGTACATCCACCCGGCCAACCCCACAAGGCCCAGCTAATGAAGGCGGTGCCAATGCTCACGGCCCACACGAGATCCGCGTTCATGGCCTGCCCCCCTCTCCTGGTCTTGGCTGGCTGAGCAACCGTTCTGCAAAATCCACCCGCTCGTGCAACTCGGCCAATTCGCCATCGCGTGCCGCCAACGCTCGATCGATCTCTTCACGAATGGCTTCTTGCAGCGCCGGCGTCATGTCCTCCGCGGTCGGCTTGACCTTTGCGCGGACCCAGTATCGCCAGCCCGAGAGCGCCATGGCTCCCAACGTAGCAACCATCACAAAGACGCTCCCGAACACGACCACCAAGTCCATGTCTACCACGATCCCTCCGGCGTATGCCGCCGACATCTGACGTCGGCGGGCTGGAGATTCCGTCTAGTCCGCCCCAGGCAATGTGTGCGTGCGGCCCCGATTCTGCTCCACTAGCCACTCATACAGCGGCTGGAAATACTCCACCATCGCCTGCGCATCCAGCTCGCGGCCAGTGGTCTCCCGCAACACCTCGCGCCACGGCCTGGTGGCCCCAGGCGCCATCACGCTCCTGAGGAAGGTACCCACGGCCTGACTACCCCAATAATCTGTGTCGTGGGGATCCTGCTGGAGAATGTTTCGCGCGATGTGATCGTGCAACTGGAAAAGCAGAGCATAGGACAGCGCGTAGTCGTAATACTGCGCCGCGTCGTTGTTGATATGGGTCTTGGTGAGGGCGTCAGCATACTCCTCCCCCCGCGGCTCAGGTGGAACGACTCCCTGATACGTCCGCACCAGCTCCCACCACCGGCTATTGAATTGGTCGGGGGAAAGATTCTCCGCATAGAGCGCGTGCTCGAACTGCGTCATCACCCCGGCGGACCAGGGGATGAAGACCACGTAGTTCATCGCCTCGAACAGGAGCTGCGCGATCTGATCGACCTGCGCGTCGGGTGGCACGAGACCGCGATTCACCAGGAACTGCCGCTGCATCGACGCCAACCCAATCAGGCTCCCGATCCCTTCGTGATAGGCACGGTTGGCACCGCCCCGCAGCACAATCGGCACCTCCGGACGGGAGTAGCTCAGGTAGTAGTAGATGTGTCCCAGCTCGTGCAGTGTGGTCTCCCACCAGTAGGGATTAGGCTCAACGCTCATGAGCGAGCGCACATCCGTGTCAAGGTCGAGGTGCCAGGCCGAGGCGTGCGAGTTCTTCTTATACGGCGTGCCCGGCGGCAGCGGGTAGAGCGAGGATTCTCGGTAGAAGCTCTCTGGCAAAGGAGCAAACCCTAAACTCTTGTAGAATTCCTCGCCTTGCTGGACGATCCATTCCGCAGACTTCTCGCCCAGTGCCGCTCCCACATCCAGCCCCTCGACGCTGACTAGCGCGGTCCAGTCCTGGGACCAACGATTAGGCAGCCAGTGGGCCGGGAGGAGATCGGGTACCGGCACTCCATATCGATCCGCCAGCTCGTATCGCGCCCACGTGTGGATCTCGCGGTAGAGCGGCCGCGTCTGCTCGACCAGCTTCTCTGTCATTGCCAGCATCTCCGCCGTGGTCATGTCATACTCGGAGACCTGGTAGCTGAAGAAGTCCGGATAGCCCAGCGCCTGCACGGTCTGGTTGCGGAGCGCCTGAAGACTGACGATACCCGGTTTGAGGGTCGGTCCCACTGCCTTCGACGCCTCCCACACGGCACGGCGCTGGCTGAGATCGGTCGATTCCCGCAGCAGCCCATCGATCTGATTCGCCGTCAGAGACCGCCCGTTGAGCGTGAACTCGTACCCGTAGAGCCGCTCCACTTGCTCCGTCTCGGCCGCGATCCGCTGGGCGACCAAGTCCGGGACGGTGCCCGGCTTGTTGGCGGCCTCGAACAGCATGGCCTCGAGCTGCCGCACTTGCAGGGCGGTCAGCCGGTCGCGTTGGTTCAAATAGCCCCGAATCCTCTCGATGTTCTCCACACTGCCCACGTACGCCGCCAGCGCTTCGCTGGCGCGCTTGGTACGTGCGGCATTCGTGGTATCGCCCTCGACAATCTGCGTGTTGGAGATCCAGTCGGCCTTGTCGGCCTCGTAGGCGAGCGCCTGCATGGTCTCGCCATACTCAGTCAGGTATGCGTCCACGTCGCGCCGCAGGTCATCAGCGCAGGCGAGCATCAGTGGGATGATCAGAAGGAGGGCGTGTCTTCGCATAGCCACCTCGACGGGCTCAAGGGAAGTTCCCAACATCCAGACGATAATGATTTCGCCTCGTCCAAGATATGCATCACCCAGGACCCTCCAGCACATTCTCACGGAGATTTAAGGGTTTCCTCATGCGTGGCCCAATAGAGCCTTCCGGCGCTGTTTCAGGAGCGTTTCATGCTTCCTTATAGACGCTGGGAGAGTTTGGTAGGAGAGTAGGAGAGTAGGAGCTTCAACCATGAAATTGCCCTGTTTCGCCCAGTGGACCCGAACAGTCGGGTTCAGCCTCATCACTCTCATGATCGCTGGGCCGCTCACGGCGCAGGTGCCGGAGCTGGGCCCCGTCCGGTACCGGGCCGAGCGACGTCGGATGGTCGATCTCATCGAGCGTCGCGGGGTCGAGCACGCTGCCACCCTTGCCGCCATGCGCGCGATCCCGCGGGACGAATACGTCCCTCGAGAGCACCGGAATCGCGCCTACGGCGACTATCCCGTACCGATCGGGTATGGGCAGACCATCTCCCAGCCATACATCGTGGCGTACATGACCGAGATCCTCCGGCCGGTGCCGGGGATGAAGGTGCTGGAGGTCGGCACCGGCTCGGGATACCAGGCTTCCGTACTGGCCCAGATCGGCTGCGAAGTCTACACCATCGAGATCTTCGAGGCCCTGGCCCGGAGCGCAGGCGCGCGGCTCGAGCGGCTGGGATTTGACGACGTGAAGATCCGGCACGGCGACGGACACTTCGGCTGGCCCGAGGCCTCCCCGTTCGATGCGGTGATCGTGACCGCAGCAGCAGGGTTCATCCCGCCGGCCCTGGTGGAGCAGCTCAAGCCGGGCGGCCGCATGGTGATTCCAGTCGGGAGTGTCTACGGCATCCAGAACCTGATCCTGGTCGAGAAGGATGAAGCGGGAGAGATGCGAACCAGGAATCTCCTGCCGGTCAGGTTCGTGCCCATGCTGAACCGGCTCCGCTGACGACGTGAGCCGCACGCCCCGCACCATCGCCGTCATCTGCTTTTCAACGGGAACGCTCGCCTACGAGATCCTGCTGGTCAGGGTCTTCGCCATCGAGCACTTCCATCATTTCGCCTACATGGCCATCGGTGTCGCCATGCTCGGCTTCGGCGTGAGCGGCACCGCCCTGGCGCTGGTCCGCCCGCGGGACGAACCAACCCGCAGGCGATGGTTCTTCCGAGCCGGCATCGCAACGGCGATCGCTCTACTGGTAAGCCCCGCGCTGGTCCATCAGATCGTGCTCGATCCGACGCAGCTGGCCTGGAACTTCGACCAGTGGATCCGCCTAGGCTTGGTGTACCTCCTGCTTGCGCTCCCATTCGCCGCCGGAGCGCTCGCCGTCCTCCTGGCCCTCGGTATCGATCCGGACCGGCCGGGCTGGGTCTACGGCGCGAGCTTCATGGGCTCGGCGCTTGGCGCCGGCCTGGCCATCGCGGTGCTCTGGATCGTGTCGCCCGCACGGGCGCTCGCCGTCCCGGCACTGGTGGCGGGGCTCGGGTGTGTGGCCGCCGCCTGTGGGGCCGAGCGGCGAAGGCGAGCCCTGTGGTCAGGCGGCATCGTGTGCCTGGTCACCGCGGTGGCGGTGACCCGCCCTCCATGGCGGTTCACCCTCTCGCCTTTCAAGGCGCTGCCGCAGGTCGAGGCCTATCCCGACGCCAGGCGGGTGGTGGAGCGCTGCAGCCCGATCGGCTGGGTCGTCGCGGCGCGGGCACCGGCATTCCGCTACGCGCCCGGGCTTTCACTTGGATTCACCGGTAAGTTGCCGCCGCAGACGGGCTTGTTCGTGGACGGTGAGTTGACCGGCGCCGTGACTCGCTGGGGCGACCGAGTCGCGGCACAGGCGGTGCTCAACTGGTTGCCGACGGCTTTGCCCTACGCCTTAAGCCGGCGCGACCGTGTGCTGGTCGTTGGCGGCGGATCGGGAATCGAGGTTGCGAGCGCGGTGGCGCACGGTGCCCAACGGATCACGGCCCTCGAGCTCGACCCCAACCTCGTTGAACTCAACCAAGCGTTGGGCGAACTCCCCGAAGGCCGAAGGCGAGACGTCGGGTGGGTCGTGGGAGACGCCCGATCATACCTAGCCCGAACCAGGGATACCTTCGATCTCATCACCATCGGCCCCGGCGGCGCGTTTGGCTCTGCGACCGGAGGAGTGCTCGCGCTCGGCGAGGACTTCCTGCACACCCGCGAAGCCTATCGCGCCTACCTGGCGCGCTTGACCAATCGGGGCGTGCTGTCCATCACCGGCTGGCTCGCGCTGCCGCCGCGGGCCAACGTCCGCGTCCTGCTCACGGTGGTCGATGCCTTGCGAGACACGGTCCCCGATCGAGTGCCGCTCACGTTCGTTGTCGCCCGGAGTTGGGGCACGGTAACCGTCTTGGCAAAGCCGTCCGGATTCATTCCCGCCGAGATCGACGCACTCCGAAAGTGGGCGGCATCCCGAAGCTTCGACCTGGACTGGTATCCTGGTATGACGGCACCGGCGCGAGGCTTCAACCAGTTGAGCGACCCCGTCTTCTTCGAGGCGGCAATGGCGGCGGTTGCCGGCCGGGACCGTGCGAAGCGCTTCGCTGAGTCGTATCCCTTTGACGTGGCCCCGGCCACGGATCTCCGGCCATACCCGCACCATTTCCTCAGCCTGCGTTCGCTTGGCGTTCTCCTCAAGAGCGATCGAGGTAGCTGGCTGCCCTTCGCCGAGTGGGGAACGCTGGCACTCGTGGCCACCCTGGTTCAGAGCGCAGTCCTGGCCGGAGTCCTCCTGATACTCCCGGTGGCGGTGCGTTCCAGGACAACGGGCGAAACGGGCCTGGCACCGGTCCTCGTCTACTTTGCGGCCATCGGCCTCGCCTATCTGGCGGCGGAAATTGCCGCTATTCAGCAGCTGAGTTTGTTGCTGGGTCACCCGGTGTACGCGGTTGCGGCCGTCTTGGCTGTGTTCCTGCTCTTCTCGGGCGGCGGCAGCGTGTGGTCGGATCGGCTGGGCCCAGCTCGGCGGGTATGGATGCTCGGAGCGATCGTGCCCGCCCTGCTGTGTTGGGTGTTGTTCTTGCCCCCGCTGGTCCACCTGATACAGCCGGCCCCTCTCGTCGCGCGCGGGGCCGCAGCGCTCGTCCTCTTGGGGCCGGTTGCCTTCCTCATGGGGATGCCGTTCCCGCTTGGTATCCGGACGTTGGCGCGCGACGACCAGCGGCGGCTGGGCTGGGCCTGGGCAGCCAATGGATTCGCATCGGTCACCGCCGCTCCACTGGCTGCGTTATTGGCGCTCGAATTAGGATCCACGGCAGTGTTGATCGCGGCAGCAACGGCCTACGCGGTGGCGGCGGGTGTGCTCCGGACGCACTCTGAATAGCATCGGCAATCCTCGCTTGGCCTGGCGGAGCAACTTGCCAGCGAAGCGATTCCCGCCAAATTCATTGTGCTTTCAAGGTCCAGACCCTATCCTGGAATGTCTTCGACCAGGAGTGCGACATGCCACGATTCCCCGCCCTTGCCCTCCCGGCCGCCTTTGCCCTCGCACTTGGCTGTGCCCCGCCCCCCGAAGTGCCAACGGACCCGGCCGAGTTTGTCGAGCATTGGGACGCGTACAAGGCCGCACTGGCATCGGCCGACGTCGACGCGATGGCCGCGTTCTACTACAACGACGGCATGCGCATTCCTCCGGACCAGCCGCCGCAGCGGGGCCTGCCGGCAGTGCGGGAACATCTGACCCAGGTCTTCGCCGAGAACGTATATATCCTCGACGAGGCCACCCCCGACGACATCCAGGTCTCGGGCAATCTTGCCGCTGTGCGCGCTACCTATCGCGACCACTCCTACCCCAAGGCGGGCGGCGACACCACGTGGACGGCAGGCCGATGGTTGTCTGTTTGGGGGCGTGAGCCCGACGGCCGGTGGATGATCAGAACGGAAATGTGGACCGTCGAGAGCATCAAGTAGGGCAGCACACGCGTCATAAACGCCGGGGTGAGGCGGAGCACGCGTCTGCTGCATAAGGGCCGGTAATTCCGCGGCGATGATGGCTCGATGCCGCGGTTCGGGTCGCAGGCGCTTTCCTGGACGGTGGGGTCGGCGAGGCCGGGTGGCTGGCCCCTCTTTCTCGCGGGTACCACGCTCGACAATCTCCTGGCCGGTAGTTGCCGGAAACCAGGGCGACGAGATTCTCAGCTGTGAGATTCTCAGCGGAGTATGCAGCCTACCCGCGATTGGGTCGGAACATGCTCCACGTATGGATGTCGCCGACGTCGGCTTCTCCGGTCACGCGGTATCCCACCCGCTCATAGTACGGCACGTTCGACGGATCCTCGGTGCTGAGCGCGACACCGGTCGAGACCGGGTCCGCCTCAGACATGGTCTGGATATGCTCCAGCAAGATCCTGCCGTAGCCGCTGCCTTGATGGCCTGGCGCCACCCCGATCATGCCGAGGAAGAAGTGCGGCTCCTCGGGTTTGTGACCCGTGCTCTGACGTTCGTACTGGGCCATCCGGTCGAACGCCTCATGCCCGATGATCCGGGCGACCTGGAGGCGCTTCCGTTTGAGTTCGGGCGGCGCCGGCACGTATCGAGGCTCCGACACCAGCGCCGCCGCCACGAGTTCCGGACCTTGCCGGATGCCCAGCACCGGCCAGCCCCGGGTCAGCCGGGCGTCGCAGAAGAAACCGATCAACTCCCGGAGCCGCGCGTCGTAGGCCTCGCCGGCGTCGGACAGGGCAAACCGCATGACAGGGTAGTCACGAAAGGCTGCGGCGAGGACTTCGATCACCTGCTCTCGATCGGCCGTGGTCAGGCGCTCAATGGTCACTTTATCTCCGCCACAGCATGTATGATACAGTAGACGAACCCGGGTGGTACCCTCTGGCCATCGTCCAGTGCTCCCTAAGACCAGCTGTCCGCCGCAGGGCCTTGGTGAAGAGGAAAGTCACCCAACCTCCAATCTCCACTAGATCCTGAAGGATGGCGCCCACCACAGTGATTCCTGGCTCTGATTTGCCACGCCACGATACAGCCTTCATATTGGGGCTCAGATTTTCTGGACTGGGGTTCCCCCTAGTTTGCGGTTTCCCCAGCGGTTTGTGTCAAGATATGGAACTGCTTTCCCCGTAGTTGGGTAGGAGCCGGCGACCGATACGCCACTCAACTCGATATCGGTCACGGGAAATCGATTCTTGGCCACTATGCCTCCGACAACATCCGATCTACCCTGTCCACACATCCTGCCCATCGAGAGCTCAGGCGAAGCCCGGCCTGCAGCACTTCGTCACGCCGCTACAGCCGGCCTCCAATCGCCTGAAACGTGAAGTCTCCTCGAGGTGTTGACCTCAATGGAAAGGCGGTACCACCATGGACGCCAATGTCATACTCACCGAGGCAGCTGTCATGTTTGGCAAGCACGCCGGAACGTGCGACCTCACACCGGATGGGGCCGCGATGTTCTCCAGGGTCTTCGACCTTACCGTGCGGCCGGCACTCGCCGCCAACCCAGAACAGTGGGAGTCACCAGATGCCGGTCGGTCCTTTGCCTTGGGGATGATCGCGCACATAGGTGCAGAAGCGGCCAGACTGGCCGGGCCTGGTCGGGATATCACGGCCGAAATCCTCCGCCGGGCTGCCAACAAGTTCATCGACCGGGAACGGAGACGACTCGGGATAGACATTGAACGCCACGGGCAGAGGAGCGTGTTCTGTTTCTGCTATCTACTCGTACCCTTGTTCGAGCCAGGGTCAGAATAGACGCTTATGCCTGACTCTGGCGAGCGGTAGGCGACGATTTCGACTTGGCTCCGTGTCTGCGGCGCGGTCGCCGCGTTCAAGGTAGGGCTCGGGCTGCTCGGATTCGCCCTCGGCGAGCCGATGCCGCTTCATTCCATCTTCTCGGTTGAGCCTGATGAGTTAGGACCGCGCCCTGGGCGCGATGTCATCTACTTCGCGCACGCCGTTGTGTTCGCCGCCTCAGCGGCGGTCCTCGCGCTCGGGGGGCGAGAGGACCGCCGTGCCCGCCATCTGGGCCTCTGTTTTCTCCTCGTTTCTTCCATCTTCGCCGAGCGCTTGTTCCTGCGGTTGATCGGGTTGTCGCCTGCCGCACGGCCGCCGCTGGTCCTCCTTGGCCACCTTCAGGTTGAGGCTTTCTTGCCGTGTGTCCTCTGGCTCTTTGTAGGTGACTTTCCGCGCGTTTCGCTCCTAGGGTGGAGTCGCCGACTGCCACGCATCGCAATTCCACTCTCGCTCTGGGTCGGCACGATTCTCCTCTCCTTGAATCTCGTCCACGGAGCGGCGATCCTCGGCGGGTGGCGGTCACTCCCGCTATCGGTCGCGGCCGCGTTTGGCCGGTACGAGTACGCCACACATTACCAGACTGTCCTGTTCCTCCTGATGCTGCCCACGCTGCCGTTCATGATGTGGAAGGCTCGGAGGGCTGACGTCGAGGAACGACGCCGGGGTAGGCTACTCCTCATGGGGATTGTGGCGGGAAGCACTCCGGTGCTGACCGTTGTTGTGTTCATGTCACTGTGGCCAGGAGCGTACGAAACACTGTCCGATCCCCGAATACTCCGCTGGCTAGAACTGGTGGTATATCCGGCAATCTTCTCGATCCCATTCACGGCAGCATATGCGGTTCTGATTCACCGCGCGCTCGATGTCCGCTTGGTGGTCCGAAAGGCCCTCCAGTATGCCTTGGCTCGATATACGGTATTGGCAGTGGCGATCGTCCCTTTCGGCGCGTTGGTCGTTCAACTGTTCCTAAATCGGGATCAATCCCTGACACAACTCATAACCGGACCGAGTGGGGCATTGTTAGCCGCAAGCGGTACGCTGGGGCTCCTCCTGCTCGGTGGGAGGCATAAGGTCCTCAAGGGCATCGACCGACTCTTCTTTCGTGAGCAATATGACTCCAATAGGATCCTCCACGCCTTGGTGGAGGGCAGCCGGAATGTCCCCAATGTGGCCGAACTCGAAGACCTGCTCAGCCATGAACTCGACCGTGCCCTTCATCTCGAGAGCGTTGCCTTGCTCGTTCGCATGCCAAACTCCGATCTTCTGGTATCTCCCTCACAACGCTGTCGATCGTTGAGCATTACCTCAGCCTTGGCTCAGGCCCTGCCCGAGGTCGCAGAACTGCAGGTGGATCTGTCACGCCCCGACGCGAGGATCGATGCTCTCCCACTCCAGGACCAACAATGGCTTACTGATGGAGGGTTTCGTCATCTAGTACCGCTCGTTCGGTTGTCAGGGGAATTGATAGGTGTGTTGGCGCTTGGCGGAAAACGTAGTGAGTTGCCGTTTACGAGCGACGATCGAATACTCCTTTCGACGCTCGCCTC
>DATHRW010000066.1:0-2888 GCA_035464955.1 Gemmatimonadales bacterium | reverse complement strand
CCGTGTGGATGGTGATCTGGTGGGTCACCGAGGCGCTGCCGCTCGCCGCCACCTCCCTCCTCCCCCTGGCCCTGTTCCCACTGGTCGGCGTCGCAAGCCCGCAAGAAGCCGCCGCACCCTACGCCAACCAGCTCATCTTCCTGTTCTTGGCGGGCTTTCTGCTCGCGGCCGCCCTCCAGGCGTGGAACGCGCACACCCGCATGGCCTACGGCATCGTCTCCCGCATCGGCTTCGGAGGGCGGCGCGTGGTGCTGGGAATCATGCTGGCGACGGCCTTCTTGTCGATGTGGATCTCCAACACGGCCACCGCCGCCATGATGTATCCCATCGCCATGGCCGTTGGGGGTCTGCTCGGCCACAGCAAGGAGGCCGATACGACCCGAACCGCGCTCATGTTGGGCGTGGCCTACGCCGCGTCGATCGGCGGGATGGCAACGCTCATTGGCACGCCGCCCAACCTGATCTTCTCGGCCTTCGTCGCCCAGGAGACCGGCCGAACCATTGGCTTCGGCGAATTCATGACCATTGGCCTCCCGACCGCGGCGGTGTTGCTACCGCTCTGTTGGGTGCTGCTGGTCTTCGTGGCCTTCCGACACCATGCGAGTATTCCGCCCGAGGCGGCCACCGCCATTCAGCGACGGCGGGCCGCCCTCGGGGTCCTCCGCGGCGGAGAGGCAAAGACGCTCGCGGTCTTTCTTGTCACCGCATTGGCCTGGCTCTTCCGAGCGCCCAAAGACTTCGGCGTCCTTCGCATTCCCGGGCTCAGCGATATCGCGCCCGGCATCGGCGATGCCACCATCGGGATTTCGGGTGCGATCCTGCTGTTCCTGATCCACACCACGCGGGACGGCAATCGTCGGCCGCTGCTAACGTGGGACGAGGCCCGAACCATTCCGTGGGGTGTACTCCTGCTGTTCGGCGGCGGGCTGTCCCTTGCCGCCGCAATGGAGTCGACCGGGCTCACCAATTGGCTCGGTCAACACATGGCCATCCTTCGTGCGCTCCCGACTCTGCTCCTGCTCGGTGGGTTGGCGCTCACCGTATTGGCCCTTGGCGAATTGGCGTCCAACACCGCCCTGGCCGCCATGGCCATGCCGCTGGTCGCATCGCTCGCCGCCGGCATCGGGCAACCACCGCTCCTCTTGTTGTTGGTAACGGCGCTGGCCGCGTCGACTGGGTTTGCCCTTCCCATCGCGACCCCGCCCAACGCCATCGTGTTTGGATCGGGACAAGTCAGGGTTCGCGACATGGTCCGGGCCGGACTCATGTTCGACGTCGTCGCCATCGTGGTCGTCGTGGTGATGGTGAGCCTGCTGTTTCCCGTCGTGTTCGGCTAGCGCCCCTCGCCCTCAGCCTCCGGGGGTCAACCGCCGCTCGACAGCGGCCAGGGTGCCGTCGACAATGAGCGCGAGCAACGCGGCCGGCAGGGCGCCGGAGAGGATCATGGGCGTGTTGGAGAGCGCCAAACCCGCCACGATGGGATCGCCCAACCCCCCGGCGCCGATGAAGGCGGCCAGCGTTGCCGTCCCAACGTTGATTACCGCGGCCGTCCTGATTCCCGCCATGACCACGGGGGCCGCGAGCGGTAGCCGCACGTAGAGCAGTACCTGGCGCGGGGTCATGCCGAGCGCGGTGCCGGCTGCCACTGCTGAAGGGTCGGCCTCGCGCACACCCGTGAACGTATTCCGCAGAATCGGGTAGATCGAATACAGGAACAGGGCGACCAGCGCCGGCCAAACCCCGATACCGAGAAGCGGAATCATGAACGCGAGGAGGGCAATGCTCGGAACCGTCTGGAGAAGTCCGGCGCCCCGAATCACCGATTCAGCGCTCTGGCGCTTGCGCTCGAGCAGAAGCCCAAGCGGAACCGCGAGTGCGATAGCCGCGAGGAGGGACACGCCGACCAGGAATACGTGACGGATGGCCAGCGAGGCGATGGTGCCACGGCGATCCCACAAATAGCGGGCGAGTCCCGGTCGTGGAGCCGCGGGACGTGAGACCTCGGCAATGTCTCCTTCGACCAATCCCACGCTCCTGAGCGCAGCTCGTGCCACGAGGGCAACGGACTCCCGATCGACTTCGACTCGTCGATTGAATTCGCGCATGCGGTCTTCGGAAAGCCGCCCGCTGAGCCCTGTGAGCGCAATGATCGCGTCAGGGTTGGCGTCCGCAAAGGCTCCATTGACGAGGGCCGCAGCCTCATACGGAGGGAAGAACCCACGATCGTCCTCGAGCACTCGGAGGTCGTACCGGGCAATCAACCCATCGGTCGAGTATCCGTCGATGACGTCCACCTCGCCGGCGGCCAGGGCCTGATACTTGATGGCGGGCAACAGCGATCGTACCTCCGCCGGCTTGAAACCGTACGCGTCGATCAGCCCGGGAAGGCCGTCGGGCCGTCCGATGAAGTCAGGGGTGAATCCCGCGACGAAATCACTGCCGTCGCGCGCCAGATCGCTCAACGTTCGAAGGCCCCGTGACACGGCGACATCCGTTCGCACTGCGATCGCGTAGGTGTTCTCGAATCCCAGAGGCGGCAGCCACCGGACATCGTAGCGTCGGCGGAACTCGCGCGAGACATGCGCGAACACTGATCGCGCATCCGTGACCGGCTGTTCGCCCAGGATGGCCAGGAGCCCCGTGCCGGTGTATTCCGGATACACGTCGACTGCGCCCGTGCGCAGAGCTTGGAATGCTATCTCCGTGGCCCCGAGACCAAGCCGGCGCTCGACCGTGAAGCCCCCGGCTTCGAGAACTTGGGCAAACATTTCAGCCAAGAGATAGGACTCACCAAACGGCTTGGAAGCGACGACAACATGGCGGGATGCCGGCGGGGCCGGCGACTGGGCCAGAAGGAGCAGCAGGAGCCCGGCGCCGAACTCCTTCAT
>DATHRW010000065.1:0-27526 GCA_035464955.1 Gemmatimonadales bacterium | reverse complement strand
AGCGTGGGGGCTCCTGCATCTGCCGGGCGATAATCGCGCGTGAATTTGGGCCAGTGAAGGGTGGCTCGCCGCCGAGCATCTCGTAGAGCACACACCCCAACGCATAGAGATCACTCCGGCCGTCGATCGACTCTTCGCCGCCGGCCTGCTCCGGGCTCATATAGGCCGGCGTGCCGAGCGCAATCCCGGTCTCGGTGAGGTGCTCGCCGCCGGCCGACGAGATGGCCCGCGCGATGCCGAAGTCGGCGACCACGGCTTCGCCACCCACCAGCATGATGTTGCCCGGCTTGATGTCGCGGTGGACGATGCCGTGGCTGTGTGCGTGGGCGAGGGCCGATGCGACCTGCTTCGCGATGCGGATCGCGTCGTCCAACGGCAGCTGCTTCTCTCGGGTGAGCCGATCGCGGAGCGACTCGCCCTCGACGTACGGCATGACGTAGTAGACCAGTCCGTCGCCTCGGCCGGACTCGAACAGTGGGAGAATGTGTGGGTGGGTCAGCTGTGCGGCGATTTCGATTTCCAGCAGAAACCGCTCGACCCCAATCGCGTTGGCGATCTCGGGACGCAAGACCTTGATGGCGACGGAGCGGTGAAGCTCGAGATCCTGAGCGAGAAAGACTGTAGCCATCCCACCCCGGCCGAGCTCGCGCTCGACCGCGTATCGATCGGGGAGGATGGCCTCGAGCCTCCGGCCCAGCTCGTCCACGGAAAGCTCCTCAGAGGAGGATGTTCCGGCACAAGACTCCCCGACGCCAAACCGGCTGGCCCGGCGAGGGGGGAATAGGCAAATGCTAGGTTATGCCGCCATGGGATTTGCCGCAAGCAGAACTGCCGAAGAATAGCACTTCCGGCCCGGGAGGGCACGGCGTTCAGGTCTGGCTCGCCGCCTGGGTCGATCTTCCCATTGCCGCCCGCATCGCCGCCGCCGTCTGCCACCGCTCCTCCGGCCGCTTGGCCATGGCTTTGAGCAGGGCTTCCGCGAGGGGCTCAGGGACATCCGGCCGGAAGAGCCGCACGTCGGGCGGTGGCTCGGATTGTTGCAGTTGGATGACCACCGCCTCCAATCGATGCGAGAACGGAGGCCGGCCCGCCAGACACTCGAACAGCACACAGCCGAGCGAGTAGAGATCGGAGCGGTGGTCGATCGTCGGCAATCCGGCTGCCTGTTCCGGACTCATGTAGGTCGACGTCCCGACGGTAAAGCCCGAGTGGGTGATCCGCTGGCGGCCCGCCATCTCGATGGCCCGGGCAATGCCGAAGTCCACCAACATGGCCCCGGCGTCCGCCAGAATGATGTTGGCCGGCTTGACGTCGCGGTGCACGATGCCCTGCGAGTGGGCATACGCCAGCGCGTCGAGCAGGTTGTCGCCGAGGCGCAGCGCGTCAGCAACGGAGGTCCGGCGGACTTGGTCGAGGACGGCTTGGAGTGTAGGCCCCTCGACATACGACATCGCGAAGTACACCACCCAATCGCGCTCCCCATAGTCCAACAACTTCGCAATGAGGGGGTGCTCGAGGCGGGACAAGAGCTCGATCTCCCGCAGGAACCGGTCCGCCTGGACGCTCACCGTGAGCTCGGGATGGAGGATCTTGAGGGCGATCTTCCTGTCCTCGGCATCGTGGGCGAGGAATATGCGGCCCGCCCCGCCGCGAGCGATTTCGCGCTCGATGGTGTAGCGGTCGCCGAGGGCCTCGTTAATGACTGGAATGAGATCGCGAGAGATCGGAGCCTCCCACAGGCTGCTCATGTGGAAGGTCGTTGCTCCTGCACCCGCCCGCAAGGCGGTGAAAGGCGACGGTCTTAGGCGGAGATGGCCGGGACGATCGAGACGTCGCGCCCGAGCTCCTTGGCGAGGACATCGGCCTTGCGCTCGGCGGCCCAGCACTCGAGCGCCAAGTCGCCGCCGTTCGAGGACGACGCGACCGAAATCGTCAGGCGATCGGGTGTGAGCAGCGTGGCCACACTGCCCACAGCCTGTGCGTGCCCCCGATCGAGGCCGTCGGCCACCCGCAACAGCGCACTCATCCGGCGGACGACGGCCTGGTCATCGGCTGAGAGCGCGCCAAATGGGGCGTGCTTCCGGCTGGGCCCGCGCTTCCGATGGTAGCGAGCGAGCAGGGCGACCATCTGGCGGTCGGATGCCGAGAGATTCAGACGCTCGGCGTGCATAATGAGATCGTAGCTGTGCTTGTGGTGCTCCCGGTAACTCACCAATTGTCCGATGTCATGCAACAGGGCGGCTGCTTCTAAGAGCGGGGCTTCCTCGGCACCCGCGCCGAGGGCCTCAGCCAAGCGGTCGAAGAGGATCAGCGCCAAGTAGCGCACGTGTTCCCCATGCCGCCGGTCGGTATGGCAGCGCTCGGCGAATTCGCGAACCAAGAGGAGCGGATCGACCGACGCGGGCACCGCGTTGGCACCCGCCATATCCAACAGCAACCCCTCCCGCAGGCCATACGCGCTGACGGTCACGCCCCGGGCGTCCACGTGCTCGAGCAGCTCCGCCGTGACCGCCAGTCCGGCCAGGATGATGTCGGCCCGACTGGGGTTGAGACCAGGCACCTGGGCGCGCCGCGCCGTCGTCATGGTGCTGAGCCACTCGAGCAGGTGCTCGACTTCCGCCGTCGAGACGAACACGCCATGCACCGCTTCCGCAAACGGCTGACCTCGCCGGGCCATCGTCATGCGTCCGAGGTTGGTGAAGGTGCCGCCCGACCCGATCATCATGGGCCCGACCCACTCCCGCCCGGGCAGCTCCTTGCGGAACTGCTTGCCTAGATGCCGCCGCAGTCGTGCGACACCTTTGCGCGGGGCCTTGTCTTCGGCCAGGTACAGCTCGGTGAGCCGGACCGCGCCGAAGGGCAGCGACCGCGTCAGCTCGACCAGCCCGTTGACCGCCCCGATCAATTCCAGGCTCCCGCCGCCGATATCCGCGACGAGGGTCCGTGAATCGAGCAGGCGGAAATGATGGGCTACCGACCGATAGGAGAGGACCGCCTCGGTCTTCCCATCGATGATTTCGAGCGGTAGGCCGAATTCATCCTGCACCCGCTGGATGAAGTCCGCGCCATTGGCCGCTTCACGAACGGCGGCTGTCGCCACGGCGCGGATGTGTCGCGCCCCGCGGCGGCGACAAACCTCCATCATCCGGCGCAGCCCGTCCACCGCCCGCTCGATGGCCACGTCGTCGAGCCGGCCTGTCGCGGCAACGCCTTCGGCCAGGCGAGGCTGCTCCTTGATTTCGTCGATGACGGTGAGCCCCGCGTTGGGATGGTATTCAGCTAACGTCAACCGGATCGAGTTCGATCCGACGTCGATGGCCGCAATCCGCTCGCGGGTGGGCGCCACGGGGGGCGGCGGCGTGACCGGGACGGTGGCCACCTTCACGACTCGTCCCGGGATGAAGTGCTATCGGCCGGTGTCAGGGCCTCTCCACGGTCCTCGGCGTGATGCTTGATCGACTTGCCTTCGACCAGGAATACCACGTCCTCGGCGATGTTGGTCGCGAGGTCGGCGACCCGCTCCAAGTTCCGGGAGATGAGGAACACCTCCACGCCCGCGCCGATGGTCTGGGGATCTTCCATCATATGGGTGAGCATGATGCGAAAAACCGAATGATGCAAGGCATCCACCCGGTCGTCCCGGCGGCAGATCTCGCGAGCCGCGGTCGTATCCCCTCGGATGAACGCCTCGAGCGCGTCCGACAGCATCGCGCGGGCCAGTCGGGCCATCTCGATGAGCTCGGGGTCGGGAGTGACCGGGCGGAGCTGCTTTAGGCGGATCGCCGAGTCCGCGATGTTCACGGCGTGGTCGCCGACCCGTTCGAGATCGTTGGAAATCTTGAGGGCTGCCGTGAGCATGCGAAGGTCCTTCGCCATGGGCTGCTGCAGGGCAAGCAGGCTGATGCACCGCTCCTCGATCTCGGTCTCCATGGCGTCGATAATCCGATCGCCCTTGAGCACGCGTTCGGCCTTCTCGATGTTACGCTCGAGATAGGCTTCCAGGGCGAGGCCGAGTGCCGCCTCGGCTTCACCCGACATGGTGAGCAGCTTCACCTTCATGTCGTTCAGTTCGTCATGGAAATGCCGCTGCGGCTTCCCGGTCATCCGAATCTCCCGGTGATGTATGCCTCCGTCCGCTCCTGGACGGGCGATGTGAAGATCTGCTCTGTGGGGCCGAACTCGATCAACTCCCCCGCGTCGAAGAACCCGGTGAAGTCAGAGACCCGGGCGGCCTGCTGCATGTTATGGGTCACGATCACGATGGTATACTCGGTCTTGAGCTCGACGATGAGCTCCTCCACCCGCTGGGTGGCCAGCGGATCGAGCGCCGAACACGGTTCGTCCATCAACAGAATCTGGGGCCGATTGCCGAGCGCCCGGGCAATGCAGAGCCGTTGCTGCTGGCCGCCGCTCAAGCTGGTACCGGGTTCGTCCAATCGATCCTTCACCTCATCCCAGAGCACCGCCTGCCGGAGGCATTGTTCGACCAGGTCCGGGAGATCTCGCTTGGGCACCATCGCATTCATCGTCGGCCCGTAGGCCACGTTGTCGTATATCGACTTGGGAAACGGGTTTGGGCGCTGAAACACCATGCCGATTCGCTGGCGCAGCGCGACCACGTCGGTGCCTGGAGCGTAGATCGATCGTCCCTCGAGCACAATGTCACCCTCGAACCTGGTCCCCGGGATGAGCTCGTTCAGCCGGTTGATGGAGCGGAGGAAGGTCGACTTGCCGCAGCCCGACGGCCCGATGATGGCGGTCACGGCCCGGTGGGGAATCGCGAGATCGATGCCCTTGAGGGTCGGCTTCGGGCCGTAATAGAAGCGAAAATCCCGGGCCTCGAGCGCCGGCTGGTCGGGAGAGCCGGGCCGGGGCTGGTCTCGCGGTTCGGACCTCGGCGCGAAGGTCGGGCGCTCGTGGGAGCTTATGGGTGAGGGTGGTTGCATGGCGGTGGTCATCCGAATCGTCCCGTAATGTACGCTTCGGTTTGCTCGTTGGCCGGGGCGGTAAAGATCTGGTCGGTCGACCCGGTCTCCACCATGGTCCCGAGGTAGAAGAAGCTGGTCGTATCGGACACCCGCGCCGCCTGCTGCATGTTGTGGGTGACGATGATGATGGTGAAGTCCCGTTTGAGCTCGAACAAGAGCTCCTCGATCCGTTGCGTTCCCTGAGGATCGAGCGATGCGGTGGGCTCATCGAGCAGGATGACCTGGGGGCTCGGAGCCAGCGTACGAGCGATGCAGAGTCGCTGTTGCTGCCCCCCCGACAATGCGATAGCGCTCTCGTCCAGCCGATCCTTGACCTCGTCCCAGAGGGCAGCCTGCTGCAACGAGCGCTCCACGATCTGCTCCATCTCCCCGGCCGGCCGCCGGCCGTCCAGGCGGAGCCCGGCCGCCACGTTGTCATAGATGGACATGGTGGGGAAGGGGGTCGGCCGCTGGAACACCATGCCCACCCGTCGCCGGAGTTCCATCACGTTGACGCGTGGGGCGTAGACATCCATTCCGTCCAGGAGAACCCGACCGGTAATCCACCCGCCGGGTGTCACCTCGTGCATGCGATTGAGTGCCCGCAGGAACGTCGACTTGCCGCACCCTGACGGTCCAATGAGCGCGTGAACCTGGTTGGGCGGAAACCCTAATGACACACCCTTGACGGCGGTGAACTTGCCGTACATCGCCGTGAGCTTCTCGGTTTCGACGCGGGGGAGGGTATCAGGCATTGAGGGTGAAGCGCTGGCGCGTTGCGATGCGCGCGGCGAGGCTCAGCACGAAAACCACGATGATGAGCACCAGGGCCGTGGCCCACGCCAGCCGATGCCACTCCTCGTATGGTCCCGTGGCGTAGGTGAAGACCACGAGTGGCAATGCAGCCATCGGCTGGTTCGGATTGGTCGAGAAGAACTGGCTTCCCAGGGCGGTAAACAGGAGGGGCGCCGTCTCACCGGCGATCCTGGCAATGGCCAACAGGCTGCCGGTGACGATGCCGGGCAGCGCCGTCCGGAGGACCACCCGCAGGCTGGTGCGCCAGCGCGGATAGCCCAGCGCGAGCGCCGCCTCCCGCAACGAGTTCGGCACCAGCTTGACCATCTCTTCGGTGGTGCGCATCACCATCGGGATGAGCAGCATCGCCAAGGCCACGCTGCCGGCCAAGCCGGAGAAGTGCTTCTGGTTGGCGACGATCAAGGTCCAGGCGAATACCCCGACGACGATGGAGGGCGTCCCGTTCATCACGTCGGCCACGAACCGGGCGACCCGCGCGAGTCGGCTGGCCGGGTACTCGGCGCTGTAGATGCCCGCGCCGACCCCGATGGGAAGACCCATGAAACATGCCATCCCGACGATGATGAGCGTGCCCAGCACCGCGTGCCCCACGCCGCCACCGCTTTGGCCGGCCGGCGCCGGCGTCTCGACGAAGAACGCCCAATTGAGGCTGCTCGCGCCCTTCACGACCAGATTGAGCAGAATGAACACCAGGGGTAGCACCGCAAGAATCACGGCCAGAGCCATGATCGACACCATGACTCTGCTCTTGAGGCGCCGGCGCTCCTGGCGGTTCATGTCGCGCCTCCCGGCATGCCGCGCTGGGTCACTCGCCAGATCAACAGGCGCGCGCCGGCGTTCACCAGCACCGTCACTCCAAACAACACCAACGACACATACGCGAGCGCGGACAAGTGGATGTCGGCAACGGCTTCGGCGAACTCATTCGCGATGGCGGCCGCCATGGTATAGCTCGGCGCGAATAGCGACGCCGAGATGGCATGGCGGTTTCCGATGAGCATGGTCACGGCCATGGTCTCGCCGAGGGCGCGGCCGAGCCCGAGAATGATCGCGCCGATGATGCCGGAGCGGGCGTAGGGCACGATGGCGCTCGTGACTGCCTCCCAACGGGTCGCCCCCAGCGCTAAGGCCGCCTCCCGCTGGCTGCTCGGCACAGCGAGCAACACCTCGCGCGAGACGGACATGATATAGGGCATGACCATGATGGCGAGGATGATGCTGGCCGAGAGCATCGACGGCCCGTAGATGGTGCCTTGAAAGAACGGCAGGAACCCCAGGACGGTTTGGAGAAACGGAAAGACGGTCTGACGGAGAATGGGGATCAGCACGAAGATGCCCCACAGCCCATACACCACGCTCGGGATGGCCGCGAGCAGTTCGATGAGGAAGGCTGCGGGCTTCCGCACCGGCATGGGAGCGAATTCCGTCAGATAGATGGCAACGCCGAGCGAGAGTGGCACGGCCATCAACAAGGCAAGAAAGGACGAAAGGAGGGTGCCCACGATGAGTGGGAAGGCACCGAACTCTTCGGTGACGGGGTTCCAGGTACTGTGGGTGATGAAGCCGAAGCCGAATCGATCGATCGCGAGGCGCGACCCGCTGACCAGCTCGACAAAGAGCAAGCCGAGCAACAGCGGAACCCCCACGGCCGCGAGCGTCAACAGGCCCTTGAAGACCCGATCGCCGTAGCTCGCCCGGATGAGCGAAGGCGGCGGCGAAACCAGGGCCTCGCCCCCCAGAGACTCAGCCATGCGTGATGTTACCGGCCGCCGCCCCCAAGCGCGTCACGGAATTGTAACGGGCCTGTCACGAACGGCTGGGGTGGTCCCTCAGCCGCCGATCGCGCTCCCGGCCGCCCCGAGCCCCGCGATCCGCTGGCTGACCAGCTCGACCACCGGGGCGGGCAACGGCGCATAGCCCAACTCGCTGGCGATGTTCTGTGCGGCGGGCGACACCATCCATTCCAGGTACTTCTTGATGGCGGCACCCTTGGCCGGGTCGGGGTTGTCCTGCTTGATCAAGAGCCACGTGAAGGACGCAATCGGGTACGCTCCCGGCCCGCTGGCGTCGGTGATCGACACCCGGAAATCAGTATCGGCCGCCCAGTCGACACCCGCGGCTGCAGCGGACGCACTCCCGAGTGACGGCACGACGACTTGCCCGCTCTTGTTCAGGACGGCGGCGTAGGCCAACCGATTCGATAGAGCGTAGATCAACTCGACGTACCCGATGGAGCCTTCGAGCTGCTTCACCTGTTGAGTCACGCCTTCGTTGCCCTTGGCGCCGATCCCGGCGGGCCATTGGAGCGACTTCCCGGCCCCGACCTGGTTCTTCCAATCCGGCGAGACCTTGCTCAAGTAATCGGTAAAGATGAACGAAGTACCGGAACCGTCCGACCGATGCACCAACACGACCTCGGCGTCCGGGAGGCCGACGCCTGGATTCAGAGCGGCAATGCGTCGATCGTTCCACCGCGTGATGCGGCCCAAGTACATGTCGGCGATGGTCTGCCCATCGAGGGTGAGCCGTGTGTCCTCCAGCGATGGCAGGTTGTAGGTCAGGACCACCGCGCCGATCACTGTCGGGATGTGCAGCACGTTGCCTCCCACCGCCGCGATTTCCTCGTCCTTCATCGGCCCGTCGGTGGCCCCGAAATCCACCGTCCCCGCGGTGAACTGCCGAATGCCGCCGCCCGACCCGATCGACTGATAGTTGATCTGGAGTCCGGTGGCGCGATTGTACTCGTCGAACCAGCGAGTATAGATCGGGTTGGGGAAGGTGGCCCCGGCACCGGTCAACCCCGACACCGTCGCGGCCGATCCCGTGTCACCCGAGGTGCACCCGCTCGCGGCGATCAGCATGGCCACGGGAATCCCTGCTACCCATCGGCGCTTGGCCCACACGTGCTGTCTCACGTACTCCTCCTCAGAAAGGCGCTTGAATACTCGTTTCGATCCGCGGCCCGGTCAGAAACTGACGGCGAGCGCGGTGCGAATCCCCTGGATGCTCTCCAGGCCGCTCGCCTGAAAGCTCTGGTTTTCATACATCACCTGGAACCGGGTCTTGGACGACAGGTAGAAGTTGACACCAGCGGTGATGATGGTGGTTCCGTTGTCGTCGGTGTCCTTATCCGGATCCGAGAAGTCGAACCGCACCGCCGGCTCGATGGCGTACAGGAACGACTCCTTGTCCGCCATCCGGATGTGATAGGCTGACACCAACGACAGTCCCCAGATGGTGAGGATGTTCTCCGAGTCGTCTTCGCCGTACATGAAGTCGCCGACCGCGTACAGCCCTTCGCTACCGGGCGCGCCCCACTGGGCGTCGATGCCGAAGGCCTGGTTGGTGAACGAGGAGTCGGGCACGCCCTGCACGTCCACGATGCCATCGTGGGAGAAGAACGAGCCACCGACGTTCAGCTTATCCGTCACGTCGACGGTCGCTCGAACCCCGAAGGACTTGGCGTTGTTCACCTCCTTGGCGCTCTCGCCCTCGCCATTATAGACGCCGGCGTGGAGGGTCAACGCCCGCCCTTGGCCGACCGAGGTCTGCAGTCGGAGCGCCGCTCCGATGTCATGCGACAGGAACCCGTTGCCGATGAACAGGTCGTTCGACGAGGCCTTGAGCAGGCCGCGTCCCGCTCCCCGCTCGAGCGAGGGCAGGTTGTTCGAGGAGGTCAACTCGTACCGGCCGAACGGCCGCTTCTCTTGCCCGACCCGCACGCCCATGGAGGTTGTCGCCTCGGGCTTGGTCAGGCGGACGTCGATGTAGGCGTCGCGCAACCGAACGCGCGTGCTGCCATCTTCAAACGACGGCTGGATGATGAACGACACGTTCTCGGCGATCTGCCCCTTCGCGGTAATCCGCGCCCGCCGGGTGAACATGCCGGTGGTGGGCCCGGTGGCTGCCGCGTAGTCGCCGTTATCGAAATAGTAGAAGTGCTGCTGGAGTCGGCCGGCCAGGTTCACGTTGGGATACTTGGTCTGGGCCTCGAGTGTCCAGGCCCCGATGACCGACAAGAGCACGATACCGAGGAGCGTTCCGACCGCCCTCGTGTTCCGACCGTCGCTTGCTTTCATAGTCCATCCCCGTGGTGGAGGAGCGTCGTCCCGTGCCGGGCACGGCCAGTGGGCCAGAACCCGGCGACGGCTGCGTCAGCGGACTGAATGTTAGGGGAACGGGGTCACGGGGAACGCATCATTTGGCAACGATCCGGTAACGAGGCGGCAGGCAGCCGCCAGGGGGGAGCGGCTCGGCTCATACGTTGGCGGGGAACCAGCAGGAGATGGTCGTTCCCCGGCCCAGCTGGCTCTCGGCCGAGACGTTGCCGCCGTGCGCCTCGACGAGGTGTTTCACGATCGACAGGCCGAGTCCGGTGCCGCCTTGCGCCCGCGAGCGGGCTGCGTCGACCCGGTAAAAGCGCTCGAAAATCCGCGGGAGGTGTTCCTGCCCGATCCCGCTTCCGGTGTCCTCTACTGCCACGGTCCAGCCGTCGGGCTGCTCTCGGATCCGGCACACGATGCGGCCACCGTCCTTGCTATGTCGCAGCGAGTTGTCATACAGATTCGTGAAGATCTGCTGGAGTGAGTCCGGATCGACGTGGGCATCGAAAGCGTCGGCGGTCGCATCGATTTCGAAGCTCACCCGCCGGCTCTCTGCACGCTCGACGAATCCCTGCCAGGTGTCGCGCGCGATCGCAATGACATCGACATTGTCCGGCCGGGCCTGCCAGCGGCCTGACTCGATCCGAGAGAGATCGAGCAGATCGTCTACGAGACGCTGGAGCCGCTGCGCGTTCGCGTGGATGACTTCGAGAAATCGGCGCCGGGTGGCGGGATCGGGGTCGTCTTGAAGCAACGTCTCGGTGTATCCGGTGATGGACGTGAGCGGCGTCTTCAGTTCGTGCGATGCGTTGGCA
Source organism: Gemmatimonadales bacterium (assembly GCA_035464955.1). GTDB lineage: Bacteria > Gemmatimonadota > Gemmatimonadetes > Gemmatimonadales > GWC2-71-9 > JABDII01. The sequence goes on along the minus strand of DATHRW010000065.1, from coordinate 16,825 downwards.
ACGAAATCCTGGCGGACAATTTCGAGCCGCCGCACCTCCGAGAGATCATGCATCACCAGCACCATCCCGCCGCCGGGGAGCGGACGCCCATTCATCAAGATGCTCCGACCGTCGAATCGCACTTCGCGCGCGATCTGCTCGCCGTTCAGCACCTCCTGAACCGCCGCTCGCGGCCCCCGCGCTCGAAACAGCTCGAGCGCGCCAGGAAGGGGTTGCGCCTCGGCGTAGCCGAGTAACTGTCGTGCCGCCGGATTGGCGGTGACGATACGCCCACGCTCGTCGGTTGCGATTACGGCCTCGACCATCGATTCCACCAAGGCTCGCGATTCGGCCCGTTCCGCCCTGAGCGTCTCGAACCGCTCGGTCAGCTGCTGGCTCATCTGGCGGAGGGACTGCACCAGGGCGTCGATGTCGGGGATGCCAGAGTGGGGAAAGCGCGGGAGATTGCCGGCGGCGATCGCCCGGGAGGCCGCGGTCAGTCCGAGCAAGGGCCGCGCGACTGAGCGTGCAGCCAAGTAGGCGAGGCCGGTGCCGACAGCGAGCGCGAGCAGCATAGCCCAAAACATGGAGCGCCGGGCCTGTCGCACCGTCTGCTCCACTCGGTCGAGCGGGGTCGCCACCCGCACGACCCCGGGCCCACCCGGTACGGCGACGTAGTGATACTCGATGCCCATCGTCTCACTTCGCCGGGTGGCTGTGCCAGTCCCGCCTTCGAGCGCCGCCTGCACCTCCGGCCGGTCGGCATGGTCTTCGATGTTCGCCGTTGCGAGATCGGCGACGTCGCTTTCAGCCCGGACGCGTCCGGTGCGATCGATGAGAGTGATGCGAAGATTGTGTTGCTGCCCCAGCCGGCGCACCGCCGCCCGCCATGCGAGGGAGTCCGTCGGGAGCGCCTCCAGCACCAACCCCGCTTGGCGCTCGGCCGCGCGGCCGATTTCCGTTTCGAGGTCGTGACGGAATGACCGTTCGGCAGACCAGAACAGCACGGTCAGCGCAAGCAGCACCACCAGGGAGGTGCCAAGCACGACGCGGCCCGTGAAATTCATCGTATTCGATTATGCCGGGATCGTGAACCGGTAGCCGACGCCCCGCACGGTTTCGATCATGTCGCCCGCGGCGCCAAGTTTGGACCGGAGCCGCTGGACGTGCATGTCGACGGTCCGAGTGTGAATGTCGGGGTGCGCGTCCCACACCGCTTGTAACAGTTGTGGCCGGCTCTGCACGCGGCCCCGGCGGTCGGTCAGCGTGCACAGCAGCTTGAACTCGGTTGCGGTGAGTTGCAGCTCTTCGTTCTTCAGATAGGCACGATGGGCGACCCGATCGATGCGGATCGGGCCGATCTGCGTCGTGGCGCCCACGGAGACCGGCGGCGCGCTCAGCCGACGCAGCAACGCTGCCACGCGAAGCGACAGTTCCTGGGGAGAGAAGGGTTTGGTGAGGTAATCGTCCGCGCCCTCCGACAGCCCGCGAATGCGATCCGCCTCCTCCCGGCGCGATGTGAGGAGGATGACGCCTACATCGCGGGTTTCCTCGCGCCGCCGGAGCTCCTGGAGCACCTCGTACCCCGAAATACCCGGCAACATGAGATCGAGGACCACCACGTCGGGCCGTTCCTCCTGCGTTGCGTCCAGGGCTTCTTGGCCGGTGGCCGCCGTCGACACCCGGTACCCGTTCTTAGCGAGGTGGTACACCACGAGCGCCGTGATGTCGGGTTCATCATCGACCACCAGCACGCGCGCTTTGAGTGCCGGTGCTTCGGGTGCTGGCATCATGGCATTGCGGGCGCCGGGCGCCGCATCCGTTCGACCGAATGCTCCCGGCTCCGCTCGACCGCCCGCAGGCGCTCCGTCTTGAGCCGCTCATCGGCGTGCATCGTCTCCAGGATTACCCGCACCAGCCTGCCCCGGGCATTCTCCTCCCGCCGAAGCCGGTAGAGCACGAACTGAGCGATCGGCGTGTCTCGCACCACACCGATGGTGCGGAGCACCCGGAGATGCCGGGACACGGTCGGCTGCGGCAGATCGAGCACCGCCTGGAGGTCGGACACGAACAGCGGTGCCGCGGCGAGACAGTTGAGGATCCGGAGCCGGGTCGGCTCGGCCAGCGTGGTCACAAATTCCAGGGGCGATTGATAGGGGGGCATATGCGGGAAAACGAATACCTTCCCGTTCCCGACTCCGCAAGGGTAGAGCCCGACAACGAATCGAAGCGAATCGAGCCCCGCTCAGGCCGCCCGATTGCGTAAGCCGCACGGCCCGAGGATATTCCGCCATGCTTGCCGCGCTGGCACTCGCTGCAGGGCTCTTCTTCCTTCCCCCGGACAGTGCACATGTGGTCGTCGTCGCGACGGCCGACGTCCACGGTCACGCCACAGGGTGGGATTACCTTGCGGAACGGCCCTTCCCCGGAGGGCTCGCCCGGGCCGCATCCGCGGTGGACTCCCTGCGCACCCTCTATCCCGGTCAGGTTGTCCTGGTCGATGCGGGTGATCTGATCCAGGGAGACCCGTTCGCCACCTACTTTGCCCGGGTCCGGCCACGTGATCCGCACCCCGTGATCGACGCCATGAACCTGATGGCGTACGATGCCGCGACTCCGGGCAACCACGAATTCGATTTCGGTGTCGACGTCTTCCACCGGGCCGTGGCGGGCGCTGTCTTCCATTATGTAAGCGGCAACATCTTCACGCTGCCGTCCAACATGCTGGAGTTCCCGTCGGTTGCCGTGATCAACCGTGGCGGCATCCGCGTGGGCATCACGGGTTTCACGACCCCGGGGGTCATGGTGTGGGATCGCGCGCTCGTCGAGGGCCGCGTGCGGGTCGAACGGATGTCCAACACGGCGCCGGGAGTGTTGGCGGACCTGGCAGGACGGGTGGACCTCTCCATCGTCCTCATGCACAGCGGCCTCGACGGCCCGTCGTCCTACGACTCCTCCGGCGTCGGACCTGAGAACGTGGCCGTGACACTGGCCAACGACGAGCACCCGCCGCATCTCGTGGTGGTCGGGCACACCCACCGCCGGTTTCCGCCCCAAGACATCAACGGGGTCTATTTCATGCAGCCGCCTCCCCACGCACGCGGACTCGCGGTGGCGCACGTCGCCCTGGTGCGGCGTGGACAGGCATGGCGAGTCGTGTCGGTCAAGGGAGAGATCATCGATCTGGCCGATCGGGCCGAGGATCCGCGAGTGGTCCGGCGGCTGGAGCGCGACCACCAGAACGTGACCCAGTGGCTGAGTGAACCGCTCGCGTTTGCCGAGGGCCCTATGCCGGCGCTCACGGCACGCGCCGAGGCAACCCCGATCGTCAATTTCATCAACACGGTGCAGCGCCGCCGCACCGGTGCGGCACTCTCCGCCACCGCGGCGTTCACTACACAGGGCGGGATTCCCCGGGGGGACGTGCTCCTCTCGCATGTGGCCGGGCTCTACCCATACGAAAACACCCTCAGGGCCATCCGCATCACCGGCCAGCAACTCAAGGCCTACCTGGAACACAGCGCCCGGTACTACACGGTAGACCGGCGGGGCAATGTGGGCACCGATCCCGACATCCCCGGCTACAACTTCGACATCGTGAGCGGGGCCGAGTACACCATCGATCTCCGGCTGCCGGTGGGCGAACGGATTCGGGGACTCCGCGTGCAGGGCCGACCCGTGCGGCCAACGGACTCCCTCACCATAGCGGTGAGCAGCTATCGGCAGGCCGGCGGAGGCGGGTTCGACATGTTGGCCGGCGCCCCCGTGGTCTACGACCAGGGGGAAGGTATCCGAGAACTCCTGATCGATGCGGTCCGGGCGGAGGGGACCATCGACCCGCGGCGCTACAGCGCTCGCGAGTGGCGAATCGTCCCCGCCGACATGGAACGAAAGGCACTCGCGCTCTTCGCCCCCGTACCCGATGAGCCGCCTGCGCCCCGAGACACCACGATTCTCAGGGTCGTGGCCACCAATGACTTTGCCGGGGCCTTGTTCCCGATTCCCGAGTCCGGTGAGGGCGGCCGGCGCATGGGTGGGGCGGCGCAGCTCAAGACGCTCATGGACAGTCTGGTGGCGGCGTGTGACTGTCCGAGCGTACGGCTCGACGCTGGCGATCACTTGCGCGGCGCGCCGTGGTCGAGCCTGGTCCGTGGGCGCTCGACCATCGAGACCTTCAACCAGTTGGGCGTCACGGTCTCGGTACCCGACGACCATGACTTCGGGTGGTCGCTCGATACCTTGCGGCAACGCATGGCCGAAGCCAAGTATGCGTGGGTCGCGGCGAACATGGTGGACTCGATCACCGGGCAGCCGCCCGCCTGGATCGCCCCGTTTCGGCTGCTCGACTTGGGAACGGTGCGCGTGGGCGTTGTGGGTTATGTGGCATCGGACGTGAAACAGCTGGCGCCCTCGGAGGCGCTCGCCGGAATCCGGGTGACCGGCCCCGAGGGGCTCCGCCGCCAGATCGCCGAGGTCAAACGACTCGGCGCCGAGGTCACCGTGGTCCTGCTCCGCACCGACCACGTGTGCGCGTCGGAGGACTGCACCTCAGCGGCGGTGCGGATAGCCCAGGCCCTCGGTCCGGGCTCGGTGGATCTCATTCTGTCCGGCGGCTCCGACATGCCGCGAGACACGGTGGTCGCGGGGATCCCGATCGTGGAAGCCGCCGACCGCGGCCGAGCCGTTGCGGTTGTCGACGTGGTGAAGACAGTGGTGGGCGGACGGGAGTTGCGGCGCGGTTTCGTGCCGGTGACGGCCGATCGCATTGCACCGGATTCGGGCATCACGCGGCTCATCGAGGAGTATCGACGCATCACCGACTCGGCGGCCCGAGTCACAGTTGCGCAGGTCAAGCTTCCCCTCAGCCGTCGGGGCCAGGAACATGGCCTGGGCAACCTCATCGCCGACGCGTTCCAAAACGTACTCCGGACCGACTTTGCCCTGATGGACAACGCGAGCATCCACGCCGACCTGCCGGCCGGGGCCGTGCGGATGGGGGATCTGTTCGCCGTGCTTCCGCGCCAGGGCACGCTCGTGGTCATCGCGCTCACCGGCGCCGACATGACCCGCGTGTTGGAGCGTGTGGTTCAGGACGGCGCGCCGGCCGCCCATCTTTCCGGCGCGACCGTGAAGTTCGATCCATCCCGGCCGGTGGGACGACGGGTGCGGGAAGTACGGCTGGCGAACGGGAAGAAGATCGACAAGAAACACACCTACCGCCTGGCAGTGCCGGAAAACGTGGCGGGCGACGCCCGTTGGGGTCTTCCGCGCGTCCCGCCGGAAGCCGAGAGTGGGCTGATCGATCTCGATGCCGTGGTGTCCTATCTCCGTCGGTTGAGTTCACCGATCAGCTATACCCCCGATCCACGCTTCGTCTCGACCAGACGATGACGGCGGAGATTCGGGTATTTGTGAACGAGTCCTCTCATTTGGTGCCCGAAGGCGCCACCGCCGGGGACGCGGTGCGTTCCTACGACGGGGAACTCGGTCGTCGGCTCGAGGACGGACGCGCGTACCTGACCGACGGCCGGGGGGTGCGGTTGGCCCCTGAGACCACGGTGATGGCGGGATCGATTCTCAGAGTGGTCGTCACCGCGCGGAAGCAGATCCAGGACGTCGATGCTCACTCGTGAACTGATCGGTCGGCTGCCGAAGGCGGAATTGCACCTGCATTTCGACGGCTCGCTCCGGCCGTCGACCATGATCGAGTTGGCAGACCGAGCGGGCGTGTCGCTTCCCACTAAGGATCCGACGGAGCTCAAGCGGCACATGTTGGCGTCGGACGTTCACAATCTCGAGGAGTATCTGGAGCTCTTCGGGTTCACCATCGCCGTGCTTCAGACCCCGGAGGCGATCGAGCGGGTTGCCTACGAGATCGTGGAGGATGCCGCGGCCGATAGTGTCCGGTATTTCGAGATCCGCTATTGCCCGGCGCTCAGTACCCGTGCGGGTCTGACACTCGCCCAGGTCCTCGAGGCCCAGTTCCGCGGCCTCCAGCGCGGCGAGCGCGACTTCGGGGTCAAGAGCCGGATCATCAATTGCGCCCTCCGCTCGCTCGATCCCCAGATCTCGGTGGACATCGCTCAGTGCTCGGTCGAGTTCCGGGACCGGGGTGTGGTCGGGTTCGATTTGGCCGGCGCCGAGGCGGGGCACCCTCCCGGCGCGCACGGGAAGGCGTTTGACATCGCTGCCCGCGGGTGTCTCGGGATTACGGTCCATGCCGGTGAGGCCGCCGGGCCCGAGTCCATCGCGGAGGCAGTGCATCGCTGTCACGCCGATCGAATTGGCCATGGCACGCGACTCCGGGAAGATCCCCGCCTCCAGAACTACCTGCGGGACCGGCGCATCTGCATCGAGACGAACATCACGAGTAACCTCCAGACTCGCGTCGTTTCCCGCGCATCGGCGCATCCAGTGCGCGGGTACTTCGACGCGGGCCTCGCGGTCACACTGTGCACCGATAATTGGCTGATGTGCGGGGTGTCGCTCTCGGATGAGTACTGGCTTGCGCACCAGGAACTTGGTTTCTCCAGAAGGGAGATCGATCAGATGATCCAGAGCGCGTTTGCCCACGCATTCCTGCCGTGGCCTGAACGGCAGGCGCTGCTTGCCGACATACGAGCGGAACTCGAGGCAATCCGGTGAGCGGGCTCTGGATGCTCCAGACGGCAGCCGAGCGCCTCGACGAGGTGCAAACCGGACTGGACACGCCGCTGCTCGCGCGGTTGATGGGGTTGGTCGGCATCGCCACGATGCTCGCGATCGCGTTCCTCATGTCGAACAATAAGAAGCGCATCGACTGGCGCTTGGTGGGGATGGGGCTTGCCCTTCAGGCCGCCTTCGGGTTCATCGTCCTGAAGACCCAGGCGGGCCAGGCCCTTTTCCGATGGATCGGGACCTTGGTGACGGGGCTGCTCAACTTCTCCGCCCAAGGCGGCAAGTTCATCTTCGGGAATCTGATCAACAACCTGGTCCCGGTCGGTCCGGTCGCCAATGGGGCCGTCGACGCGAGTGCGGGCGTAGTGGCGGACGTGGGCGCCGCATTCGCGTTCTATGTGCTGCCGGTCATCATCTTCTTCTCGTCGCTGATGTCGGTGTTGTACTACCTGAACGTGATGCAATGGATCGTGAAGGGCATCGCCTGGGCGGTCCAGAAGACCCTCGGCACCTCGGGCGCCGAGACGCTCTCCGCCTCTGGAAACATCTTCATGGGGCAGACCGAGGCCCCGCTGCTCATCAAGCCGTTCATCAAGACCATGACCCGCTCCGAGATCAACACCGTCATGGTGGGCGGGTTTGCGACGGTCGCCGGCGGCGTGCTCGCGGCCTACGTCGGCATGCTGCAGGGATATTTCCCGGACATTGCGTCGCACCTGCTGGCCGCAAGCGTCATGAACATGCCGGCGGGCCTCCTCATCTCGAAGATGATCGTGCCGGAAACTGAGGTTCCCGAAACGCGCGGCACCCTGCATCTCTCGGTGGAAAAGACCGACTCCGGGGTCATCGAGGCTGCGGCATCGGGCGCTGCGACCGGTGTGCAGCTTGCCCTCAACGTCGCGGGAATGTTGCTCGCGTTCATCGCGCTCGTGGCCCTGCTCGATTTCATGCTCGGCTGGGCGGGCGGCTTCGTGGGCCACGCCGAGTGGAGCGTGCAATACTTGTTGGGCTTGGTCATGCAGCCCCTGGTTTGGCTGATGGGAGTCCCGTGGCAGGACGCTTCCACGGTCGGCGGGTTGGTGGGGATCAAGATCGGCCTCAACGAATTCTTCGCCTACATCCAATTTGCCGGCGACCTGGGAACCAGCACCCTGCAACCGCGGAGCATCATCATCACGACGTACGCGCTGCTCGGCTTCGCGAATTTCGCCTCCATCGCCATCCAGATCGGCGGCATCGGCGGGCTCGCGCCGGAACGTCGGAGCGAGATAGCCGGCCTCGGCCTCAGGGCCATGATTGGGGGGAACTTGGCAGCGTTCATGTCGGCCTCGTTGGCCGGGATGTTAGTCTGATGACGGCCACGACCCATCCCGATCCCGTCGCTGCCGCCGAGACGATTCGCTCGCGGCTCGGGCAGCGGACGCCACGCCTGGCGATCGTCCTCGGTTCCGGCCTCGGAAGCCTGGCGGATCGGCTCGAGGACGCAGTGCGGATTTCGTATGGCGACATCCCGGGCTTCGAGACTCCGTCGGTTGAGGGACACAAGGGGGAGCTGGTGGCGGGGCGCCTCGCCGGGAAAGACGTGCTGGCCCAAAGCGGACGCTTCCATCTCTACGAAGGCCACACCGCCAACACCACCGCGCTTCCCGTCCGGGCGTTTGCGGAACTTGGTGTCGAGACGTTGATCGTGACCAACGCGGCCGGAGGTATCCGCCGGACCTTCCGGCCCGGCACCCTCATGCTCATCGCCGATCAGCTCAACCTGACGTTTCGTAATCCGTTGTTTGGCCCGGTGCGAGCCGGAGAACAACGCTTTCCCGACATGTCGGCCACCTACGATCCCGTGCTGCGCGACCTGGCCCGCTTGGTGGCGCGGGATCTGGGCGTGCACCTCGAGGAGGGGGTCTACGCCGGCCTCATCGGCCCGAGCTACGAGACGCCCGCCGAGGTCCGGATGCTCGAGCGGCTCGGTGCCGACGCGGTGGGGATGTCGACGGTGCTCGAGGTCATCGCCGCCCGCGCGAACGGCATCCGTTGCCTTGGAATCTCCACCATCACCAATCTCGCGGCGGGCATCTCGCCGGTCGCGCTCAGTCACGCCGAGGTCATGGAAACCGCGGCCGAGGTCGGCCGGGAGCTGGGGAATCTGGTGGAGGGTTTGGTCGGCGCGCTTTGAGCTCAGTGCTCGTCTGGGGCTCCGCCCGGGTGGGCGGGGACGAGATGGTTGAGCGGGCCGCTGCCGCTCCCGAGCCCTGGCGCTGCCACAATCGCGCGGGTGACGAAGTCGATGGCCCGCGCCACGGCGGTCTGAATGTCTTCCTCGAGCGCCAGGCACGCCGTAATCGCGGCGGACAGGGTGCATCCCGATCCGTGGGTCGAGGCCGTGACGACCCGTGGGTGGGGAAAGCGTCGAATCCCGGCCGGCAACACCAATACGTCGACCAACTCGTCACCGGGCTGATGTCCAGCCTTGATCAGGGCGGCGCGCGCCCCGAGCGCCAGCAGCCGCGAACCCGCTCGCACCATGTCGTCCACCGAGCCGATCGACACGCCGGTCAGGATCTCCGCCTCGTGCAGGTTGGGTGTGACTACCGCGGCGAGTGGGACGAGCTGGTCACGGATGACCGCCTCCGCATCCTGAGAGAGCAGACGGTCGCCGGAGGTCGCCACCATGACAGGATCGAGTACATACTCTTTCCAGGCATGGTGCTCGATGGCCTGCGCAACCTGGACTGCCAGTTCGGCGGTCGCCAGCATGCCGGTCTTGAGGGCCGCCGGCGGGAGGTCCTCGGCGAGTGCCTCGAGCTGATCGGTCACGACGCTGGGTGGAATGGGATGGACCGAGCGGACCCCGCGAGTATTTTGCGCAGTCACCGCCACGATGACCGAGGTTCCGTATACTCCGAACTGGTGAAACGTCTTGAGGTCCGCCTGGATGCCGGCACCTCCACCTGAGTCCGATCCGGCAACGGTGAGGGCAATCTTCATAGGAGCATTCCGTCGGGAGCCATGTCTGGGTCCATCCAGTCGTTGATTCGCGATCTTCATCGCCGCCGGGGCCGCGAGCGCCGCAACCTGACTCTGATCGAGGGTGTCCGGCTGATCGAAGAGGCACTTGCCGCCGGGATGACCTTCCGCGGCGCGGCCGTGGCACCGAATCTGGAAGGTACGCCGCGTGGCGCCGCCCTCAAGTCCGCGCTCGAATCGCGGGCCGTGCCGCTGGTCGGCGTCTCCGATAAGGAGCTGGCCAATCTTGCCGACACCGAACACCCGCAGGGGGTCGTCGCGGTGATCGAGCCGAGGCAATGGACGCTGGACGACGTGCGGGCCGAACCCGGGCGCCCCGTGCTCGTGCTGGATCGGGTGCAGGATCCGGGCAACGTCGGCACCATGGTGCGGACCGCCTTCGGTCTCGGAGCGGCTGGAGTGATTGCCCTCAAAGGCACGGCAGAACTCAGTGCTCCCAAGGTGATGCGCGGCAGCATGGGGGCGTCGTTCCGGCTACCCGCGGCGTCGGCAGACGTTCAGGCGTTCGTGGAGTGGCACCGGGTATCGGGTGGGGCGCTGTGGCTGGCGGATGCGGCGGGGGAACCGGTCGGTGGCATGAAGGCTGCTGGCGCGATCACCATCGTGATCGGGAATGAGGGAGCAGGCATCGATCCGGCCTTGGGCGTCCTGGCCCATCGACGGGTCGCTATTCCGCTCGTCGGCCCCGCCGAGTCGCTCAATGCGGCCGTGACGGCGGGAATCCTCCTGTACGAGGTGATTCGTGGAGCGTGAGCTCTTGGAGGCCCGGGCCTTGGTGGTGGCGTTCGCGGCCATGCTTGGCGCCATCATCGGAAGTTTCCTGAATGTCTGCATCTTGCGGTGGCCGGCCGATCAATCCGTCATCTCGCCGCGGTCCCGGTGCCCGGGATGCGGACAGCCGATCGCCTGGTACGACAACATTCCCGTTCTATCCTGGCTGCTTCTCCGCGGCCGATGCCGGAACTGCAAGTCGCCCGTGTCGATACAGTATCCGCTGGTCGAGCTCGCGGCCGCCGGCCTCTGGGCCTACATGGCATACCGAGAGGGCGTCTCCCTCGAGGCCTTTCGCGGCGCCGTCCTGGGTACGATCCTCTTCGGCATCGCCATGACCGACGCGCGGGAGTACATCATCCCGGACGAGTTTACCCTGGGTGGTCTGGTGATCGGGCTCCTGTTCGCGGTGGCCGGCGGCTGGCTCGGGTTGTGGCACGCGGTCCTCGGCGCGGCCATCGGCTTCGGCCTCCTCTGGCTGGTTGGCTACGTCGGCACGTTGGTGCTGAAAGAGGACGCGATGGGTGGCGGCGACATCAAGATGATGGCCATGGTCGGCGCCTTCCTCGGCTGGCAGGGGGTGTTGCTCACGATCTTCCTCGGTGCGTTGCTCGGTACGTTGATCTTCGTGCCGCTCACACTGCTCGGGCAGAAGAGACTGGTGCCGTTCGGGATCTTCCTCGCCATTGGCGCCGCCGCCACCTTCCTCGTGGGACCGGAAATCATCGAATGGTATCGACGATACTTGATGGCGTAGCGGCGGTGCGGATGTGGGGCATGCTGATGCTGGCGGCAGCCGGAGCCTGCCGGGGCGAGCCTCCCCGTCCTCCCGTGGCGAGCGACATCCAGCGTATGGTCGACAGCCTCGCGCCACTCATCGAAGACGCGGTTGGTCTGCCGTACAAGGAGCCGCCGGTCTCGGGGTTGCGAAGCCGCGACGACGTGCGTCGCTATATCATCGCGAAACTCAACCAGGAACTGCCGCCGGAGAAGCTGGCCGGCGTGCAGGAGGCCTATCGCTTGTTCGGCCTGCTGCCCGATACGCTCGAGCTCGGGCCGGTCATCACCGACCTCCTCTCCCAGCAAGTGGTCGGGTTCTTCGACCCTGATTCCGCCATGCTGTTTGTGGTGGAAGGCAGCGACCCCGTCCAGGTTCGATTGGTGGTCGCCCATGAATTGGTCCACGCCCTCCAGGGCCAATACCTGCCGCTCGCATCGATGCTCGCGTCAAAGGGCGATAACGATCTGAGCACGGCCATCCAATCGACCCTCGAGGGGCAGGCGAACTACGCGTCACTGGTGCTGTTCGCCGGCGCGGCCACCGTGTCCAGTCCATCCTTCTGGGAGGAGGTCCGCCGCGCGAGCGAGACCGCGACCGGCACCCTTCCGCCGGGCCTGCCGCTTCTACTCAAAGAGTGGTTGCTCTTCCCGTACCTGGGTGGCGGAGAGTTCATGCAGTGGTGGGAGACCTCGGCCTTGGCGGACACCGTGCCGTTCGGGACGCGCATGCCGGTATCGACCGAACAGATACTGCATCCCGCCCGTTACCTCGCCGGAGACGTTCCCGTGCGGATGGCGTTCACCGACTCGACTCCTGACGTGATGTACCAAGACAATCTCGGAGAGTTCGAGATTCGCATTCTGCTCGCCACACTCACGGGCCGGAACACGCTCAAATCAGCCCTCGCCTTGGGGTGGGGGGGCGACCGGTACCGGGTGTATCGGACGCCGAGTGGTTCTGCCCTCGTGTGGTATAGCGTGTGGGATGACGCGCGGTCCGCGAGCCGACTCCGCGCGACGCTCGAACAAGCCGTGGGGAACTCTGATCGGCCCGGTTATCGAACCAGGCAGGACGGTATCCGTATCGATGGCCGGGACGCCATCCGGGTCGTGATCGCGCCAGAGGGGTGGACCGCCTGGCGTGACCTGCCCGCCGCCCGCATCCTGCCACCGCGCTAGCGAACATCACGTCAATTCCACTTGAGCCGTCCCCGCGCCGGCTGCTTGGGCTTGGGGGTCGAGAGGAGACCACCCCGCTCCTTCTGGACCTCCGAGAGTGTCTTGGTGGACACCGAGGCGATCTCGAGCACGGTCGCAAGAAACGAAAGTCCGCAGACGATCTCGGTATTTGTGAGTGACCGGCTCACCTCCATGGTCGCCTCGGGTCCGTTGGGAATTGCATCAGCCAGGCGGCTGGCGACACGCGCCCCCGCCTGCGCTTGACGCTCGAAATCGAGTGTGCCGTCGGTTGGGTCGGGTCGCATCGCTGCCGCTCCTCGGGTGGTTGGTTCCCTGCAGTGTCGTCTTCTGGACGGACGCGACATAATCCTTCCGACGACGAGGGGACCGAAAGCAAGACCGCGGGAGCCGATGCCCCCGCGGTCTCGATCGACCTGGCCCTCTCGCCTGCTACGATCCGCCAGCCGTCGTGATCCGGACGGTGATGTCCTGGCTCCGAATCACGATCTCCTCCTCGGTACGGGTTACGGTGATCGGGCCGCCGGTGACCTGAACAAAGGCGTCGCCGATGTTCCCCGAAAACCTCGGCTCAGCCACGTCGACGAGCGGGGTCGGTTCGGGAGCGACCCCGCGCACTCGGGCGGCTTCCAGCAGGCGTCTCGCCAGGACCATTTTCGATTCGGGCACCACACCGACGTCGCGTTCCATACCGTTTCGCACGAGGCGAAGGCTCACGGTGTCGCCCGCCTCGACCGCGCCGAACAGGCGGCCCCCTTCCTCTGTTGTGAGCGGTACGGCGTTGATATGGGTCAGGATGTCACCGCTTCGGATGCCGGCCGCATAGGCAGGTCCGTCACGCTCGACGCGCTGAACTGTCGGGGGTTCTCGAAAACTCCACACCACGGCCTCATCGGTCCGGTCGATCGTGCAATTGGAGCATCGAATGCTGAACCCCAGCCGTGCGCGCGGCTCCGGAGGAGGAGGCGGAGCGGGCACCTCCACCGTTCTCCGCGGGCGCGGCGCGGCGGTGGGCCGTGGCGGCCGGGGCTCACGAACAGGTCGCGGCGCTCGATCCACACGGGGCGCACGAAGTGCGGTGCGAAGTCGCTCGCATTTGGCCGCCGGGGTGACTGATACGTCGATGGTTCTTTCCCCTCTCCGAACAGTGAGTGTTACCGGCGTGCCGATCTGGAGTTGAGAGAACCGCCTCCCGCCTTCGCGGGTCGTGATGAGGTGACCGTCGATGGCGGCGACCACGTCACCTTCCCTGAGCTTGCCGGCTGCGGGGCCGTCGGCCTTGATGCCCCCGATCGTGGGCTCCGAGCTAAACTCCCAGCGATGGCCGAGCGGGTCGTCCTCGGGCTGGTACAGGGTGCAGTTACTGCACTCGAGCTCGGCATAGCCCAGAGTGCCTATCCGGGCGGTGCCGGCCGGGCAGGCTTGGGCGACTCCTTGTTGCGCCGCAGCACTGACCGTGCAGACGGCTGCCAGCGCGAATGCCGCCGCCCCCGCACGGCCGGCCATCAGGAAATATCGAAACACGAACATCTTTCCTCCTCGGGTCGCGGCCGCCTCAAAACCAGACGACGTGTCGAATGACGCTCTGTTGGTCCTCGGTTTGCTGTTCACGCCGCAGGTCGTCAAGGCGGTCGTGTATCGTGACGGCGATGGGATCGTCCGGTGCGAGCTGTACCAACTCATAGGCCGCCGCATACAGTGCGGTGAGCGCCGCCTCGCGCCCCTGCGCCACGGCGCCGTTGCTCGACGAATCTGCGAGCTGTGACAAGGCGGCAAGAGCGGTGACATAGGCCGATCCGGTGCGCTGCACCGCCGCGGCCATCTCCAGCGCGGTCTCATGTTGGGCGGCGGCCATCGAGTCGGCGACGGCGTGCGACCCGAGCCACTGGCCCACGACAATGCCGCTGACGAACAGGGCCGCCGCCGCAGCCAGACCTGCCGCAATCAACGGAATCCTGCCTCGCAATCGCCCCCGGTGGCGTCCATCGATCAGCAGGCCCCGCTCCGCCAGGGCCTGGACCGTGCGTTCCTCCGCCAGCCGGCTCGGTTCACGGGTTTTCGGAAGTGCTGTGAACGCGGCGCGCTCTTCGGGCGTCAGCATGTCACCCGTGTCATTGGTCATGGTACCCTCACCTGGCCCGCAGGGGCCGAAGACAGTCGGGACCGAAGCGCCCGGCGCCCGCGGGACAACTGACTCTTGGACGTGTTGCTCGAGATCTCGAGCCGCTCCGCGATTTCTTCATGGGTGAATCCTTCGACATCGTGTAACACCACCACCGTGCGATAGCCGGGCGGTAACTCTGTCAGCGCGGCTTCGAGATCGATGCGATCGTGGAGTGGCTCGCATGGCACCGCGGCCACCTCCTCCTCGAGCAGGATCCAGTTTCGATCCTTCTTCCGAAACAACTCCCGGCACCGGTTGAGGCCGATGCCCAGCAGCCATGTCCCGAAGGCCGACTCCCAGCGGAATTGGCTCAACTTCTCGACCGCCTTGATCCAGGTGTCCTGCACCACGTCCTCCGCATCGAGCTCATTCCCGGCTAGAAGGCGCAGAACGAAGGCGTAGAGTCGTGGCGTGTGGCGGCGATAGAGTTCGCGGAATGCGAACTCATCCCCCTGGTGCGACACCCGGTCTGCCAGCAGGCGGTCGCGCGGCTCCGACCCTCGAGGCTGCTCGGTCACATCCATGAGTGGGTCAGGGGGTGGAAAAGGTTGCACACACGCTCGAGAGAACGGCCGATTGGAAGCATCCTCGGGACATGAAGCGGCCGGTGGAGGTGGGGCTCCGGCCTGTCCGCTCAGGCGAGCAGCTGGTTGATCAGGAAGGCGAGCAGGCCGATCATGGCGCCCAGCATGTAGCCGATCCGCACGATCCATGTCAGCTCGCGTTGGGTCACCCCGCGCACGATCTCCTCCATGCGCTGGGTCGAGAATCCGAGCACCTTCTTCTCGACCATCTCCTGGACGCTGAACTGCTCCACGATGCGCGGTACCTGTTCGCGCGTCCATCCCCACGCGGCATCGGTAATGCCGCGGCGTATCGCCTGGGTCGTGTCCTCGCCGAGCCAGGTTGCGGGGCGGCCCAGCGGGCGGGACAGGAGTTGGTTGGCGACGGACTGGGTCGCGTCGCGGACCCACCCCTGGGCCTTCTCGGTGGCGAGGGAGTCTCCGAAGAGCTGTGCGACCCGCTCGGCCGGCAGGACGTGCAGCACGTCCGCCCAGGTACGCTGCTCCGCCGCCACGAGGGCGCGATCGACCGTGCGCGCGATGACCGATCGGGTCGACGCGTCGCGCGCCACCTTCACCAGCCAGTCGCCCAGGGTTTGGGCCAACGCGGCCCGCCGCTCCGCCCCGAGGCGGGCAAACCGCTCGCTCAGCGGGATGCGGAGAAAGTTCACGATCGCAGCGTTGACCGCCCTACTGAACTGCTCGCGCATCTCCGGCGATGTCATGGTGCCGGCGAAGCGCTCGAACCCGTCGCGCTCGATACCGTCCAGCAACCGCGCAAACGTGCTGTCGGTCACCATGATCTTGGCCAGGAGCCGCTCGTGGAGCAGCAAGTCGCGAATCGAACCGTCGAATGCCTGGCGGAGCGCCACGCGCACGCGACTCTTGGCCTCGGGATCGGCCAGCACGCCGCCGATACGCTCCAGCGCGACCGGCAGGTAATCGGTAATGCCTTGCTCCACCGCACCCACCAGCCCCATAGGAAGACGTTCGATGAGCGGCTCGGTGTCGCCTGCCAGGCGATCGAGCTGCGTATCCACGAAGTGGCGAAGGGTGCGCTCCAGTTCCGGCCCGTCGGCAAGCTGCTGCACCCAGTCGTCCACCTTGGCGCGCAGCGCATCCCGCCGGTCGGTGGTGAGGATCTCCGCAATCGGCTTGTGGCCAACCTCATCCTGGAGCTTCTGAATCCACCCGCTCATGAGTCCGGCAAACGCGGGCGTCCGGGCGTACTCGACCAACCGCGATGACACCTTCTCGCCCAGGGCGCCGACGGCGCGATCGAGCGAGGCGGCCATGTCGGGGCTCAAGTGGCTCTTGAGCGGGCCGCGATCTGCTTCCAGGAGATCGTTCAGGATGTTATCGAGCGCGGCCGTAAAGGCCTGTTCGATTTCCGGTGCGCTCAAGCGCCGAGCCAGGTCGTCGGCCGTGAGCAGCTTCTGCCCGACCGTCTTGCCGATGCTCGTGGCCAACCGTTCCTTGTTCTTGGGGATGGCGCCGTGGATCTTGAACGGCCCGAACCCCCGCCGCTCGTAGGGATGGAACAACATCCAGATGGCCACGGCGTTGGTGAGCCCGCCCGACAGCGATCCGACCAGAACCGTGATGATTCCGGTCAGGAGGGTTTGGGGGTCCATGGGGCTAAGAATGGAGGGACGCAAGGTATCGGGGAAGGGCTGGTGCCACACGT
>DATHRW010000064.1:0-5707 GCA_035464955.1 Gemmatimonadales bacterium | reverse complement strand
TTGCCGTTCTCGTGTCCCTGGGCACGGCCATCGCTATCTATGTAGCGTGCCGGAAGGTCGGCGTGTCCCGCGCGCTCTGCCTGTTTCCCCTCGCCGCCTTCCTCTGGGCCGAGTTCATATCACCGCCCAACAGCTACACCTGGTTCGCACTTGCGTTTCTATCCGCCGCGTTGCTGACCGACGTCACCCTGCTGGATAGAGCACAGAGGGCCGCCGGCTCCCGGGCACGGGTCGGAGGGCTAGCCCTTCTCACCGGCTGCATGCTGGGCCTCGCCACTCTCTCGAAGCAGCATGTTGGGCTGGCAGGGTTGGCGGCGTCGATCGCGTTCACCGTGACGGCCGGACCGAAGGACTTCCGTGCCAGGCCCGATATCAATCGCGCCGGTCTCAAGCTCCTTGGGTGGTTCGCGGTCGTGGCGGTTGAGCTCGGGTACTTGTGGCGCTCGGAGGCACTCGGCCCATTTCTCAAGTACACCATCGTCGAGGCCCTCACGTTCCGAGGGGAAGCCGGGGTATCCTACTCCACTTTGATGCGCCTGCCCGGGAGCACCTTTCTAGCCCTCCTCGTGCCCGCGTGCTTGCTCTTCTCACTCGGCTGGGCTCTCTGGCGGTGGAACCGCGATCCCGGACATGCCGTGCCGTTCCTGCTCTTCCTCTACGCTCTCGCAAGCCTCAGCATCGCCTACCCCCGCGCGGATCTGGCGCACATGCTGGTCGTTGCGCCGTTGGCCGTCATCGGTCCGAGCCTCTGGGTCAGTGACCGGATGGCAGCGCTCCGGTGGCGCTGGGCGGATCTGGTGGGTGCCTTTCCCCTGCTGCTCATCTTCTTCGCTCCGCTGGTGCGGGTCCAGCAGCACCTTGTGGCACTCAGGCAGGGCGACGTTCGGCTCTCGTCGTTGCCGCATTACGCCGGCATCCCGATCGACCCCGGCCTCGACGGCATGATCTCACAAGTGGGAGACGCGATCCGGAGGCTCGAGGCGGAAGGCAGCCGGGTGTATTTCATCGAGCATTCCGCAGCGCTCTTCTTGATCCCATCCGACCGCTTTGCGGACCGGTTCGATGTCCCCATGTTGGGCAACTTTGGTGCCCACGGGATGGACCAGGTCATCGACCACATCGCCGCGGACGAGACGGCGGCGGTGTTCCTCTTGCCCGGTAGCCACGAGTTCGAGCCGAAGCCGATCGTCGACTTCGTCCAGGCGACCATGAGCCGGGCGGGAGAGGTGGCCGGCTACCAGGTCTACGTTCACCCGGAGCGCAACCCAAAGCCGTGACACGAGCGGTTCGCAACGGCAAAGGCGCAGGCCCCATCGATCTGAGACCTGCGCCCGCAGTCATTCGTCGTTGTGCTCACTGCTCTCGGAGAGCGGGCGACCGGACTCGAACCGGCGACGTCCAGCTTGGGAAGCTGGCATTCTACCACTGAATTACGCCCGCAACTGGCCGGAATGTGGGGTTCCGGCCGGTTCACTGTCAAGCCGTTCCCGTTACATCTCCTTCTTGGCGTAGCGCCAGGCAACGATTCCCGGCCCCGCCGCCTTCACCGTAACGTCATGCACCGCTCCGGCCTCGAGCTGGGGAACGGTCACCTCTTCGCTGGACACCACCGAGCCGCCCTCGGCCAAGAACTCGACCGCGAGGACCGTTGGCGTGACCTTGAGTGGCCTCCCCTCGATGTCCTTGGCCTCGCGGCCGACGGCCTGGGCCACGAGGGTTGCGCCGTCCTCGGTCCGCGTAAACGTCTTGACATCGAGATTGAACGGCGAGGCCTCGATCTCGGTCACGATCTTGACGAGCTGTTCGGTGTTGCCGGCCAAGCGGTATCCCTCGCCAAGCAGTTTGAGGGCATACTCGTTCATCGGGTCGAGGCGGACGAGCTCCTGTGCCGCCGCGATGAGGTTGGTCGTATCCTGTATGGCATAGTAGGAATTCGCCAAGTTGAACACGGCGTCGCGATTATTGGGCTCACGATCGCGGATGATCGAGAAGGCCTTGATGGCAGCGTCGTAGTTCTTCGCGTTGAATGCGTTCACGCCGAAACTGAAGAGATCGCCGGTCGAAGCGGTGGCGTCCAGCTCCCCGCCTGCACCCGCCGCGGACACCAGCTCGGCTTCGATCGCCATCGCGCTGTCGGGCATGTTGGCTCCACGAAAGGCCTGGGCCAACCCCTTCTTGCCGTCCACGTCGTCGGGCACCCAGGCGGTGTACTGACGCCAGGCCTCGACCGCTTCCGGATAGCGCCCGGCGTTACTGAGCAGTACCGCCATGTTGAAGGTCGACTTGTTGCGCTGTTCGGTCAGGGCCGGATTCTTGGCCGACACCTCCGCCGCCTGCTTGAAGTAGACGATCGCGCTGTCGAGTTGCTGCTCGTTCGAATGGTAGATCCCGAGCACATACATCGCGTTGGGTTCATCGCGGTAGATGATTTGCGCCAACCTGAGCAACGCCACGGCCGAATCGGTGGCCTCCTTCTCGAGAAACTGGGTGGCCGGTTGCACCAGCGCGACCCACGCCACCCGCCGCAGTTGCTTGATTTCCGCTGCGCACTCGGGCTCGTAGCCTTCGGCCTTGGTGAAGGCCGAATCCGCCCCGATCACGTCGCCCTCCATCAGATACGTCCGGCCGAGATAGTACCAGGCGGCGCCGTTCTCGGCTTGGCCCTTCTCGGTGATCGCTTCGGTCAAGACGCGTTTGGCATCGGAGAACAAACGCACCCGATTTCCCTCGACCGACGTTTCAGTGCCGGACTTGAGGTACGTAGCCCCACTGCCCACCATGAAGTGCCCGCCCTTGAGCTTGCAGTCGGGCGGCTGGTACCGTGACGGCATGGCCTTCGCCACACGATCACTCAGGATCTGTGCCTGTGCCGCACCAGTACCGACCAGGACGAGGACACCAATTGCCAGGATCAACTTCCGCATGCTCACTCCTTATTCTCGGCACGGGGCCCGTCGGTCGGACTCGACGAGACGAGGCTCAATGCCCGTTCGTGCAACTCTCTCGCTACCTCCAAGGCCGGACGCCCGAGGGCGTGCGCGACCGCGATAACATCGTCGTATTCCGGCTTCACCCGCGGTCCATCCGGACCGTCCAACACCTTCACCCGCACCCGCCGGCCCCCGCCCGCCTCGATTTCGATCTCGCGTCGGGCCAGGGTAACCCGCTCGGCGTGCGTCAGGCGAATGCCGGCCGTTGAGCTGTGCCGGAACAGCGTCTCACTCAGCCGCTCGGCATTCGTTGCATCGGCCAGCACCTCGATACGGAAGCCCACCCTGCCCTTCTTCATGTGCGTCGTCCAGAGCTCGACGTCGAGCGCACCCGCCTGGACCAGTGCCTCTCGGAGCGGCTCGAGGTACTCCGGGCTCATGTCATCCACATCGGTCGCGAGGGTGACCACCTCGGCCGCCTCGGCAACCGGCTCCGCCACAATGAGCCGGAGCGCGTTGGGATAGTGCTCCGGATCGCGCCCTCCCGCACCCCAGCCGCTCCCGACCGCGCGCCACCGCGACGGCGGGCGCCCCTCGGACAGTACTCGGAGCAAGACCGCGCCGGTCGGCGTCGTGGCCTCGCCAACGACGGGGCCGTCAGGGCCGACGTCGAGACCCTCGATCAAGATCGAGGTCGCCGGTGCCGGAATGGGCAGAACGCCGTGCGACGCGTTGATCCATCCGCTTCCCAACGCCACCGGGCGCGCATGGATCCGAGATACGCCCAGCTGCTCGAACCCTTCGATGCCGCCGACAATATCTACCATGGCGTCCACCGCCCCGACTTCGTGCAACGCGACGCGCTCGGCTGGAACGCCGTGTACCCGGCCTTCTGCCTCGCCCAGTAACTCAAACGCTCGAACCGCCCGCTCCCGCACCCAGTCGGACAACCGTGCCCGCCGCAGCAGATCGATGATCTCGCCCACGTGGCGATGCGGATGGCTCGCCAAGGCCTCCGGCCGCACCAGATGGGGCTCGGCGCCGCGTCGCTCGGACGGCTCCTCGCTCTCCCCGCCCGGAAGGCGAACCGTAGCCTTGATCGCTGAAACGCCGCATCGCTCAACCTCGACCAGGTCCACCGACACGCCTGTGAGGCCAAGCCGGCCCGGAAGCCCGGTCAGCCAGCTGGCTGGCGCGCCGGCGGCAACGAGCGAACCCAGCAGCATGTCGCCGCTGATGCCCGCCACCGGGTCGATGATCGCAAAGCGTTCCATAGGCATAACCTGGGAAATATCGCCCTGCCTCACGACCCAGGCAAACTCACCGCATCGCGGTACAGCCATCCGGCACCGGTGTTGAACAGCACGATACGCTCATGGCGATCCAACAGCCCACGCGCTTCGAGGTCGACCGCTGCGGCCACCGTAGCAGCTCCTTCCGGCGACAAGTCGATGCCTTCCTCCCGAGCCAGGCTCCGTTCGAATTCCTCGAGTCGCTCATCTCCAACCGCCACCGCAGCACCGCCGCTCTCACGCAGCGCTTCGAGTATCAGCCGCCCGCCCAAGGGGTGCGGCACCCGGAGGCCGCTGGCGCGGGTGGCCGGCTCGGGCCACGGAGCGCAGTCGGTGGCCCCGTGCTCGAAGGCCTCGACGACGGGAGCGCATCCAGCTGACTGAACCGAAAACATCTTAGGAAACTTGCCCTCCTCTACCCAGCCCGCGTGGGCCAGCTCCTCGAACGCCTTCCACATGCCGATGAGGCCGGTGCCTCCCCCAGTCGGGTAAACGATGGCATCCGGCAGCCTCCAGTCATGCTGTAGAGCAAGTTCGAGACCGAGGGTCTTTTTTCCCTCGATTCGGTAGGGCTCCCGTAACGTGCTGAGGTCAAACGAGTTGGATTCAGCGGCCCAAGCCTTGGCAGCCCGACCGCAATCGCCGATATGTCCTTCGAGGAGGACGAGTTCCGCCCCATACGTGACAATTTGGGTGACGATGGTAGCCGGGGTGGTTCGCGGGGCGAAGACCCGCACCCGGGCCCCTGCCCTGGCACAATAGGCCGACGCCGCGACGCCGGCGTTGCCCGCTGTTGGGAGGGTGAACGACGTGACCCCGGCGAGCCTCGCTCGGGTCACTGCCGCGCTGAGCCCTCTGGCCTTGAACGAGCCGGTCGGATTCGAGGCCTCGTCCTTCATCCACAGATCGGAGAACCCCAAGCGGCGAGCGCTCTGGTCCAGTCTGAGGAGCGGGGTGTCGCCTTCACCCAGGGTCACGGGCGTCTCGTCGGCCGTGATGGGGAGGAACTCCCGGAACCGCCACATGCCGCGTCTGGCCAGAAGACCGGTCTTTAGGTCCTGATGCCACGATCGCTCGGGGTATCGGACCAGCCACGGAAGGCCGCAGCCGCAGACGGTGGGAAGTCCGCCCGGAGCGTCGGTCTTCCCGCAGGCGGAGCACTCCAGCTGCCAATCGGGGCTCAGCGCGTGGCGAGTCATCGGGATCCCGTGCCCAACCGATCCAACAGCCGCGCCGCACTTTGGAGCGAGAAGCCCGGAATGGATGCAATTTCCTCCGCGCTCGCCGACTTGACCCCGGCCAGGCTTCCGAAGCGTTCCAGGAGTCGGCTGCGTTTGGTCGGCCCGATGCCGGGGATTTCGAGCAGCTCGGAACTGAGGGTGCGCTGCTGGCGGCGCTTCTGGCTGTAGGCCAAGCCGAACCGGTGGGCCTCGTCCCGGGCTCGCTGAGGGAGGCGGAGCGACTCGCTCCGCCGCGAGAGCCTGA
>DATHRW010000063.1:0-4936 GCA_035464955.1 Gemmatimonadales bacterium | reverse complement strand
AGTAAGTAAGCCGCAGCAGCCACGATATAGACACACGGCGGGCAGCGGAGCTGCCCGCCGTGTGTCCGTGCGGTATTCGCCATCCAGGTCTCAGGTCAGCTCTGAAGGACAGGCATGAAGTAATCTTGAGCGCCCCCGGGTTGACTCGAACA
The DNA here is from genome assembly GCA_035464955.1 of Gemmatimonadales bacterium. Classification (GTDB taxonomy): domain Bacteria; phylum Gemmatimonadota; class Gemmatimonadetes; order Gemmatimonadales; family GWC2-71-9; genus JABDII01. The sequence continues at coordinate 4,784 of DATHRW010000063.1, read as the reverse complement.
CCCGACCTTCAGTTTAGTAATTGACGAAGTCGACTCCTGGTGAGTGCGGCAGAGTAGGCTCAAGTTGCTGTGAGTTGGGCACTTCCGGCGTGGTGTTAACCCATCGAGTTAGGGCGTGTATCCGCGAGTTTGCGGGAGTTTAGGGCACAGTTGGGGCACAGGATCGTCGACCGTGTCGTGATCGGCGAGTCGCCCATCCACCCACGTGTGGCGACCTGCGGTCGCCACAGTGTCCTTCGGGTGAACTGCGGACGCAACCATCGGGGGCGTCGAATTGTCTAAGCAGAGTAATCACGACTCGGACTTCGGACTTGCTGTGAGACCCATCATGAGAGCGTCAGCATTCTGCATGCTCCTCGCCGTCATGGCGCCATCCGCGGCAGCGACCCAGGTTCCGGTTGCACCGGATCAGCCGCAGTTCGTGCTCCCGCATCCTCAGGGACCCCATCTCGTAGGCGTGCGGTCGTTCTCCTGGATCGACGATCAGAATCCTGCGGCACGGACCGCAAGCGGCGCGCTCGGCCGTGAGGTCAGCGTGCAGATCTGGTATCCCGCCACAGGCAGCAGTGCGTCCCGCCCGGCCCTCTATTCACCGGGCCTGGAACTGATTCTCGCTGCCGCGGCAGACCTGCCGGAGTCGGATCGCGGTTTCGTCATGGCCCACCAGCCGCTCCTCCATACTGCGACGAACAGCTTGCCCTGCGCTGAGATGCTGTACCGGGATCGTGCGTGGCCTGTCGTCCTGTTCTCCCCCGGCGGCAACGTCTCTCGACACTGGCAAACCGTGTTGGCGGAAGGCATGGCCAGCCGTGGCTTCGTATTCGTCGCGATGTCGCATCCGTTCAGCACGATCGACGTCGCGCCGGCTTCCGGCTTCTCCATGTCGATCGATTGGGGCCTGGACCAGGAGGACGAGCAGGCAGCAGCCGAGGCGGACAACCGACTCGCGGATGTTCTGGCCCGAGACGCCGCCTTCGTATTGGAGCGGCTTCGCGACCTCGCCCGCACGGGGACGTCATTCGCAGGCGCCTTGGACCTCGACGAGGTCGGCATTGCCGGCCATTCCCGTGGCGGCAAGACGGTAGGACGGACCTGCGCGTCTCATCCGGCCTTCAAGGCCTGTGCCGTTATCGACAACATCGGCCCGGCACGCGAGCGCACGACGGGGATTCAGCCCCCGTTGCTGACGTTGCGCTCACCATGGGATAACGAGCGTGTCGCGAAACTCCACGACTATCTTGGTCGGACCGGCAGTGTTGCCTACGATGTCACAATGATCGGCAGCAACCACTTCACGTGCGCGGACCTGCCACTGTTCATTCCTGACCTGCGAGCGGAGGGCGTTGACCCTGCAGACGGGATCGAGAACTGCGCAAGGATTCTCGCCGGATTCTTCGACGCGCATCTCGTCGGCCGGCTCCCTTGGGACGAGAGATGGGTACCACCGGTTCACCCCGATCTGGTTGAGGTGCGGAGATTCTAGCTTGCTCGGCACCTTGGTAGTCGACGCGGTACGCCGTTGCCCAATCCGGCGACGACGGAGTGCGCGAATCCGGATCCAAGGATGAACGCAGGGGGCGGGATGCCGCTCCGGACGACGCATGCCAGAACCTGCTATGGCGTCATGCCGATTCAGTCCCATCCCGCCGCGTGGGCTGCCGGTGGCCATGCATCGTAACCTCGCATTGGAGACGATGATACTTGAGACAAACTCAAGCGCCCCCGGGGTGAATCGAGCCGAAGGCGAGCGAGCAGCTTGCGCCGAGCTCAACACCCGACCGTCAGTTTAGGAATTAACCGCGGCCACTATTCGCCAGTGTTGCAGAGTTGGCACAAGTTGGCTTGAGTTGGCCACTTCCGGCGGAATCCTCACCTGCCCTCTTATGTGCTGTATCGGTGAGTTTGTGGGAGTTTGGGGCACAACTGGGGTACAGCGAACGTGAGGGCCTCACGGCGGCCCTCACTCAACAAATAGATTAGTCGGCTACTTCAGTTGTCGCCAGCGCAGCTGTTGTCGCCCGAACCCAGGCACCTCGCATCCAGCCGCCCGTTCGCGTTGGGTAGATCGTTGGTGGTCCAGTTGTCCAGGTCGTTGACGATCTGCTGCTCGACCTCGGTGGGCATAAGATTCTGATTGCCCTGCAGGACCAGGATCGCTGCTCCGGCCGAATGGGGCGTGGCCATCGAGGTGCCGGCGATGGTAGCGTAACCTCCGTTGAGCCACGTCGATTTGATCCCCTCGCCTGGTGCTGCAACGGTCACCGGATTGCCGTAGTTGCAGTCGACGTCAGTGTCGTTGGGGTTGCTGGAGGTCGTCGTGATCGCTCCATTGGCCCGTTTGGTATCGCCGTTGCTGCCGCTGCTGCCATTGATGTCATCATCGCCGACGCCGGCCGGCGACGTGAGTTGGGCGTCAAGCGGGAAGAGGCAGGCACCGAAGATGCCATTGCCTGCCGCCAGCGCGTAGACCACCCCGGCGTTCACCGATCGCCGCACGGCCTGGTCCATGGTCGGGCTCGGTCCCTCGAAGAGCCCCGTGCCCAGGCTCATGTTGGCCACCATGGCCGTGTTTGGGTTGTTGTTCTTGCGAGCTGTTAGCGCCTCTATCGCTGCAATGATGTCATCGTTCGGGCATTGCCCGAGGGCGTCGCAGACCTTGAACCCGTGGATCTTCGCTCCTGGCGCCATACCAACCACCCCGCCCGCAGGGCCACCATCAATGGCCGCCGCGGTGCCTGCCGTGTGCGAGCCGTGGCCATGGTCGTCTTCCCCGGTGCAGCTCGGGTCGCCAGCCAGGAAACACTGTATTTCAACCACGTTGAGGTCCGGGTGGTCGCTGTCCACCCCTGTATCTATCCCGTAGAACTCGGCCTGCATGCCACACAAGACGGGATCGTTCCCACGCACACTCAACCACTTGGGGTTCAGGTTGGCCTTCACCTTGACGATCCCCCAGAGGCCGGGATCGGTCAGGGCATCGTGCGAGCCGTTATCGTTGCAGCCGGCTGGTGCCGGCTCAGTCGTGGCTTCGGCCACATTGGAGTAATTCGAGTTACCGGCCCCGTTGGAGCCCTGCACCCGGTAGCGATAGAGGGTGCTGCCCCCGAGACCGATGTCGTTGTAGGCGGTGACGTTGGCACCCACTTGGTCGATCTGTCCGAAGGTGGAACAGCCCGCCCCAGAGCATCGCTCGATGTTGAAGCCATCCTCGTTGGTCGAGTTGTCGTCCCAGGCGAGGTTTATCTGGCTCGAGGAGACGGCGGTCGCTGTCAGGTTGTCGGGGTCACCGTCCGGCGGCAGAGCTGTGTCGAAGGTGGTGTCCTCGGCGCTGTTGGAATATTCCGAAGGGCCAGCCACCGCGTTGGTCGCCCGGACCCGATAGCGGAAGGTGGAACTCGCCGGCAAGTTGGTGTCGTTGTAGTTGGTGACGTTCGCCCCAACCACATCATGGAACGTGAAGTTCGAGCACCCGCTTCCTGCACACCGCTCGATCTCGAATTCGTCCTCGTTGTTCGCGTTGTCGGTCCAGGCCAAATCAATTTGGCTCGACGCGACGGCGGTCGCGCTGAGATTACTCGGCGCGGCCGGCGCGGTCGGGGGGCCGGGAGTCGTTGCGCAGGCGGTGTTGGAGAATTTGGAGAACTGCTTCATCCCCCGTTTGTTCAACTTATAGGTGCGGACTGTGTAGCAGTACTCGGTCGACGCGACAACGGCGTTGTCCATGTACGACTCCGCGTCCACCCCAAGGTCCGGGCCGATTTGGACAAAGGACCCACCGGCGGTAGAACGATGGACCTCGAAGCCAGCCTCGTCTCCGTTGTTGTCGGTCCAGCTCAAGTTGATCAGGGTCTCGGACGCTGCCGTGGCTGTGAGGCCGGACGGCGGGCTGAACTTCCCCACCGCGGCGGCCGCGTCAGCGGTGACCATCGTGGGGAAGCTGGTCAACCTGGGAGCATTCAGCCGTTCGTGAGTATCGATGTAGCTGTAGGCGTTCTGCTCTATGTACCTAACGTTGGGGTTCCGTTGGATTGCTACCACCGCGGCGGGCGGAAAGACTGCCGAGAATCCCTTTATGGTATGGCGGTAGGTGTGGCGCAGCGTCAGTCCATGCGCTGCCGCGAGGCCGTTCGCCACCTGGGCCGGCGACGCGACGTCGTCGTTGAACACGACGATGTACTGGTTGGGGATCAGGGTCTGCTGGTCAGGCTCCCCGGCGGCGAAGCTTGGCACTGCTGGGGTAGACGGCCCCAACGGGTGGTCGTCGGTGCACCCGATGAGCCACATCGTGGCGGCCAGCAGGGTGAGCGGTAAGGCGGTCTTTCGTGACATAGCCCCTCCTCACTTGTCAGAGCCCCGATGATAAAGCCTCTCGGAACTGGACCCAGCCAGGCGCTTCCATTTGGGCCCTGCAAGCGCTGTCGAACGGAGTGAGGAAGAGGGTGCCGTTGTGGGCTCAGCACCATCCCAAGATACATTACGAGTTGGTCACAGCTGGAGCAAGTTGTGAGGTCGTCTTGCGGCTGCAAGGTCTTGCATTTGCGGAGCCTTGGATGGCGTAGGCGGTTCCGCATACCTCTCTAACTACCCGGCGCTTTTTGGAAAGTGGCGCGGCGCACGCCCCGTGAGGTCGTGTTCTGACCAGTTTGTTGGAGTTTGGGGGACGGTTGGGGTACAGATTTCGACTGATCCGAGGCCAGAACCTACTGCACCGGTTGTGCGTACCGCTCCTTCAGTTCCGCCAGGGTCCGCAATGCCGCGTCCGACCAGGCCGGCCGGCCGCTCGT
>DATHRW010000062.1:0-1953 GCA_035464955.1 Gemmatimonadales bacterium | reverse complement strand
GCCAGAAGGTATTGCACGCATCGAGGGTGCGGACCAATTCGGTCGGATGCGAGACCGACGCGGCGGCTCGAGATTTGTGCGGGCGCGTCACGCTGCCCCCTCCGCCTGCCGCCGTAAGCGTGGCGATGAGCGGCGCGACAGCGTCGTCCCCCGAGGGCAATGCGACGTACACAGCGTCGAGGCCCAGCACCCGCATGGCCGCGTTGTGCATGATTGGCGAGAGGGACTGCGAGACCGGTGCCCCCAACACTGCGAAGACCCGCGTATTACCGGTGACCACCGGAGCGTTCCCTCAGGATCCGCGCAATGGCGGGCTCCAACAATCGTTCCAGTTGGTCGAACGTATGGCGGTACTCCTGGAGATCACCTCCGAAGGGATCGCGCACCTCCGGGTCCTCTCCGCCACCACCGGCATATTCGCTGAGGAGGTGGACCTTGTCGCCGCCGCCCAGCTCCTCCACCCTGGCCCGATGGTGGCGGGCCATCGTCAGGATCACGTCCGCCGCGGTGACGACCTCTCGTGTCAACAGCGTTGCCTGGTGCCGTGACAGGTCGATCTGCCGTTCGAGACCCACCAGATACGCTCCCTCGGAGACCGGAGCCCCATCCCACGCCCCCGTGCCCGCTGAGGCGACCGTGACATCCGATACGCCGCGTTCCTCCAGGGTGCGCTTGGCCAGTGCCTCGGCGATGGGACTGCGGCACGTGTTGCCGGTGCAGACGAGAAGCACGTGCATGGCCGGCGATGTCATGGTTCGGCCACCTGGCTCACGGCGCCAGGCTACCGACGCGGCGGCGCAATTCGGCCCGTGGAATCGCTCCCTCCCGCACCAACCGGGGAACGGGCGCGGTCAGATCGATCAGCGTCGAGGGCGGCACATTCCCGAGCACCCCGCCATCCAACACCAACAACTCTCCCCGCGCGATCTCCCGGGCAAACGCCTCGGCGAGTCGGTCGGCGCCGGGCGCAGGTCGCTGGCCCGGACGATTGGCTGAGGTGCTCGTGAGTGGCTGGCCGAGTCCCGCGATCAGCTGGCGAATGCCCGCATGCGATGTGAGCCGGACGGCGATCCCGCCCTCCGGTCCGCGCAAGGCATCGGGAAGCCGGCCTTCCCCACCCGGTAGCACGAGCGTCAGCGGCCCGGGCCAGAATTCTTCGGCCAGGACCGAGGCGGCATGGCTGAAGACCAGTCCGGTTTCTTCCGCCATGGTACGAGTCGACACGAGGAGGAGAAAAGGCTTGCTGGGCGGCCGGCCCTTGAGGCGCGACAGCGCCGCGAGGGCCGGCTCGGTGGGAATCGACCCCAGGCCGTACACCGTTTCCGTCGGATAGGCCAGGAGCCGCTCGGCCTCGAGGTGCGGCACCGCCGTGGCAATGGCCGCGTCGATGTCGGCGTCGGTACGAAACGGGAGGATCATCGGAGGTGGTCCACCAACCACTCGGCCAACGCGAGATCGTACGGTGAGGTGATCTTGATGTTGCGCGGTGAATCCGTCACCATCTCCACCCGTGCTCCGACCTGCTCCACCAAGCTCGCGTCATCGGTCCCTGACACGCCCGCCTTGGCCGCACGCTGGTGCGCGTCCTCGAGCATCCGCCGGGGAAAACCTTGCGGGGTCTGCGCCCGCCACAACCGCTCCCGGGGCAGTGTCTCGACAACGACGGCGGTACCATTGTCATCGGACACGTGTTTGACGGTATCGGTGAGCGGAACCCCGGCGACAGCTCCGATGCCACGGCGCGCGACAGCGATCACGGCATCCAGAACATCAGACTCGACAAATGGCCGCGCGCCATCGTGAACCAGCACCGTCCGGCACTCGGCCGGGAGTACGCCCAGCCCGGCGCGCACGGAGTCGGCCCGCTCGTCACCGCCGGCCACCAGTGTCACGCGCTCCTCTTGAAGCTCGGCGAGCCACCTCGGTGGTGCCTCGACATCGGGGTGGCGAAGG
>DATHRW010000061.1:0-19625 GCA_035464955.1 Gemmatimonadales bacterium | reverse complement strand
GTCATCACGTTCGACGGCGGGCATCGTCGAGACGCCGATGTACTGCGGCGATTGGCCGCGTGGTAGCCTCTCCCTCGCTTGCCCGGCGCGGCGCGCCCTTCCTATTATGCACTCCGGGTGACCGGCGGACTGCCGTGGGCCTGCTCCCTGCCTCCGAGGGTACATGACACCTGAGCAATCCACGCCGGTGGCTGAGCCAGCATCTCCTGGCCCGCACTCCGCCGGGACAGGCCGGACGCTGCCCAGCCAACGCACCATGATGTCCTGGCTCTTCGCGGCCCGGATGGTCCTCGCGGTGGCCGCGTTGTTGAGCGCAGCCGTGCTCTGGACGCGCGCGCCGGACGCGTCGTTTCTCGTCAGCATCGTGGTGCTCGTAGGCTTCACCGTCACCGCGTACTCCTGGTGGCTGGTGTGGGTGCGAGGCGCGCAGCCGGGGTTGTTCTTCCTCTTCGTCCAGGCGCTGGTCGACCTCGGGTTGGTGGCCACCCTGGTCTATTCCTCGGGCGGTGGCGAGAGCCCCGCAACGGCGCTCTACGTCGTTCTGATCGCGGCCTATGCGGTGCTGATGCCCCCGCTGCCGGGATTCCTCGTTGCTCTCCTGGCCTCGTCGCTGTACCTGGCAGAGGTCATGTGGCCCACGCCGCGCATGCCCGATCTTGGCGAGTCGGGCCAAGTGGCCGTGTTTCTGGCGGTGTATGCCATCATTTCGGCACTCGGCACCCGGCTGCGGCAGGCTGGGGCCGAGCAGATGTCCCTCGAGAGCGAGCTGCGCCGGATCAAGCTCGAAGCGGATGAAATCCTGTTCAACATCCGATCCGGCGTTCTGACGGTGGACAGCACGGGCCGGTTGGCCTTCATCAACCCGATGGCGGAGCAACTGCTCCAGGTGAATGCGGCCGTGATGTTGGGCCGACCGTTTCTCGATGTCCTGAAACGGCGGTCGGCCGAATTGTGGGCCGCGCTCGAGGCGGGGGCGCGCAGCGGTGAACGGGTGAGCCGTGGCGAAGGGGCAATTACCCGGCTGGACGGGAGCAGGTTCCCAATCGGTCTCACGACGACCACCTTCGCGCGCGGTACGGGCGCGGGCCAGTCGGTCACGGCCCTCTTCACGGATATCTCGGCCTCCAAGCGACTCGAGGAGCTGCATCGTCGGGCCGAACGACTGGAAGCCGTCGCGGCGCTGAGTGCCTCGTTGGCCCATGAGATTCGGAACCCGTTATCCTCCATTCGGAGCTCGGTGGAGCAACTGGCCAAGACCGCCCAGGCCGACGAGGACGATCAAGTGTTGGCCGATCTGATCATGCGGGAGACCGACCGGCTGACGCGGCTGCTCAGTGAGTTTCTCGATTTCTCCAGGGTTCGGGTGACGCAGTCCCAGGACGTGGATCTGCGGTCGGTCGTCGAGGCCGCTTCGCGGTTGGTGCAGGCCCACCCCGATGTCGGCGACGCGAAGATCGTTATCGAGGGCGAGCCCACGTTCGTGCAAGCGGACGAGGACCTGCTGCACCGGATCGTGGCCAATCTCCTCCTGAATGCCGCGCAAGCCGCCACGGGTCCTGTGCATATCCGGGTCAGCTTCGGCGTCGGTCATGCCGCGGACCTCCCGATTGGGAGCGGCATCGAACAGCCGGTCCGGATCCAGGTGGAAGACGACGGGCCGGGGATCCCTTCAGCCGTTCTCGACCGTATCTTCCAGCCGTTCGTGACGGGCCGGAAAGGCGGCACCGGGCTCGGGCTGGCCATCGTCCAGCGGGCGGTCGAGGCCCACCGAGGGTTGGTACTCGTCGATAGCCAGGCCGGAGTCGGGACGACCTTTACTATTTTCCTTCCGGCACAACGCAAGGTGGAGGACGCTGCTGCATGAGCCAAAAGCCGTCCGTGTTGGTGATCGACGACGAGTCCGCAATTCTGGACACGCTCCGGATCCTCCTGAAGAAGGAAGGCTTCGAGGTCGTCACCGCCCAAGGTGGCAAGGCCGGACTGGACCAGATCCGCGCGGGAGTGCACGATCTCATCCTGTCAGACGTTCGCATGCCCCAGGTCACGGGCATCGACATTCTCCAGGCCTCGCGCGAGCAGGATCCCATGACGCCCGTGATCCTGATGACCGCCCAGGCATCGCTTCAGACCGCCATCAGCGCCGTCAATCAAGGGGCCTACTACTACCTGCAGAAGCCGTTTGCCAACGACGAGTTGGTGGCCATTCTCCGCCGGGCCTGCGAATTCCGCCAGGTCCGGGTCGAGAACAAACAGCTCAAACAGGAAATCCAGCGTCGCGACCGGAGCAGTCACTCACGCCCAATCGGGAAGTCGAAGCGGTTCATCGATGTGCTCAAGCTGGCCGAGCAGATCGCGCCGACCGACTCCACGGTCTTGATTCAGGGCGAGAGCGGGACCGGCAAGGAGGTCGTTGCCCGCTACCTGCACAATCTCTCGATCCGGGCGGACGGGCCGTTCTTGTCGATCAACTGCGGGGCCCTGCCCGAGAACCTGCTGGAGAGTGAGTTGTTCGGGCACGTCAAGGGATCGTTCACCGGGGCGGTCCGTGACAAGCAGGGACTCTTCGCCGCGGCACGCGGGGGGACGTTCTTCCTCGACGAGGTGGGCGAGATGCCCCCGTCGCTGCAGATCAAGCTTCTCAGGGTGTTGCAGGAGCGCGAGGTCATTCCTGTGGGAGCCACCGAGGCCATCCCGGTGGACGTGCGAATCATCGCCGCGACGAATCGCGACCTCGAAGAAGAAGTGCGCCGCGGCAATTTCCGCTCCGACCTGTTCTACCGGCTCAACGTGATCGCGCTCCACCTTCCGCAGCTGCGCGAGCGGCGTGACGATCTCCTGCTTCTGATCGAGTGGTTTCTCCAGCGGGTTGCGAACGAGGGGGACGGGGAACCGAAGGCGCTATCTGCCGACGCGCTCGATGCCATGCTGGTCTACGACTGGCCGGGTAATGTCCGTGAGCTCGAGAACGCGCTGGAGCACGCCGTGGTGCTGACCCGCGGGAACCTGATCGAGCCGACCGCCTTGCCGGAGCGCATCACCCGGCGCCGCAAGGAACCGCTGGTCGCGGAGCGGTCCTTCCGCAACCCGACCCTCGACGTGATCGAGCGGGCCTACATCATGTATGTGCTCCAGGCGGAGGGGGGCAACAAGACCCGCGCGGCCGAAGCCCTCGGCATCGATCCATCCACCCTCTATCGCAAGCTGAGCCGCTACGAGGAGCAGGCGGCGGAGCTGGCCAAGGAATAGCACTCGGCCTCCCCTCGCAGTCCGCAGGCTCCCTGTTCTCGCTTGTCTTGCAAAATCCGGGGTTAACGCCCGAAAAAGCGCATCGGATTTTCCTGTTTAATGGCACTCTAAGTCATTGCCTTGAAATGATTTATGGTGTTAGGCCCACCCCTGGCACACTCGTTGCTCATTACCATCGCGGGAATAGGTCCCAATGGGTTTGGCTACCCTACGAACGTGGTGATGAAAGTTATCTCAACTGGAGGAAGTACCATGAACCGCAAGGGATTCACCCTGATCGAGTTGCTGATCGTAGTCGTGATCATCGGCATCCTGGCCGCGATCGCAATTCCGAAGTTCGCGAACACGAAGGAGAAGGCCGTTGTGGCATCGATGAAGTCGGATCTGCGGAATATGGTGACCGCGAATGAAGGCTTCTTCTCCGACAACAACGACTACGCCGGTAACTTCGGCGTGGCGCAGATCAACGGTGTGGCCGGTGCCGGTACGGTGGCGTTTTCGCCGACCACCGGTAACGTGCTCACGTTGAACTACGTTGATGCTGCTGGCTGGAGTGCGACGATCACGAACCCCGCCGTTACCAGCGCCTCCAACGACGTGTGCGGCATCTTCGTGGGCGATCCCGCCACGTATGCCGGTGGTGCCGGTCTGGCTGCGACGGACACCGAAGGCGCCCCGAAGTGTTACTAAGGGTTGCCTGAGTCGGACGCAGGTGGAATTGAATCGGGCGGCGGGTTGTTCCGCCGCCCCTTTCACATCATCCCGGCGGTCGGAATGGAGTCACCGATGAGTCTGCCAATTGAACCCAAGCGCGACCCGGGATCCCAGCCAGCCTCGGCTGAGCTGGGCCGGCGCCGAGGCCGACGGGGCTTCACGCTCATCGAACTGTTGATCGTGGTGGTGATCATCGGGCTCCTTGCGGCGATTGCCATTCCCAAATTCGTCAACACAAAGGGGAAGACCTTCGTCGCAACCATGAAGTCCGACCTCCGGAACCTGGCGACCGTGCAGGAGAACGAATTCTTTGAGACGGCCACGTACTACAACGGCCCTGTGCCGAACGCGGCCGTCATCGACTACCAGCCGTCACAGAACGTCTCCATTGTGCTTGCCAACGTCACCAGTGCGGGTTGGGCCGCCACGGCAACGCATACCCTCACGACGGCCACTTGCTACATCTACGTCGGGAACGGCGGTCCGTTCAACTTGGCAACGGTCGAGGGAGAGGTGAGGTGCAGTCCCTAGGGCCGGGGGTTGCTTGAGCGTGTAACCGGGCGACGGGGGCCAGAGCCCTGCGATCGCCCGTTTTCTTGGCACTTGTTTACGGCGCGATCGGAGGACGGCACATGCCCGCACCCAGTCAGCAGCGCTCCATCCACACCGAACTCCTGTTCAACCTGGTCTTCCTCGCCTCGGCCGCGATGATGGTGGTCGGCGTGAGCACGCTGATGCTGAGCCGGCTCGATCCCGACCGGGCCTTCGCCGCCATGCTCGTGCTCTGGGCCGGCGGAACCGCCGTCTTCTCCGGCTTTGGCGCCTACTTGGTGCGCCATGCGGTGCTCGATCCCTTGGGTCGGCTCCGGTCGCTGGCCGATCGGGCCGCGGCTGGTCAGCCAGCCGGGAGTGCCGAGCCCTTGGGCACGCGGGAGTTCGACGAGTTGAGCGACCGGATGCAAGAAATGGCAGAACAATTGCTACAGGCTCACCCATCAGAAGGCTGGAGGTTCGACCAAGACGACTCCTGGGTCGCCCAGGCCGGTCGGGGTGCATGATTTCCGCAATCTACCTGGCGCAATAGGCAATGCAGCTCGGCAGTCATCCAAATAACGAGACGGGTCCCGAGGGGGCCCTGCGCGCCCTCATCGTGGGGGGCGACGCCGGGCTCACGGCTGCGATCCGGCAACCACTCGAGGAGACCGGCTTCACCGTCGATGCGGCGGCCGATGCCGGGCACGGCCTGGCCCAGGCCCAAGCCGAGCTGCCGCACGTCGTGCTCTTGCCGGCCCGCTTGCCAACCATGGATGCGGTCGAGTTCCTCCAGCGGTTCCGCGAAGCCGGCCGGGCCGGGCTCGTCATCGTCCTCGCCGGACACGGGACAGACGATGCCGGGCTGGCCGCCATGCGGGAAGGTGCCTATGGCGTTCTTCCCGTGCCGATCCGCCCGGACGAGCTGCGGCTCGTGGCCCGCCGCGCCGCGGAGCACGAGCAGTTGCGTCGTGAAGTCCAAACGCTCAGGGAATCACTCGGCGCGCACATGCTCAACGGCGAGATCGTGGCCGAGAGCGCGGCCATGCGCGCGGCACTCGACATGGCGGCGACCCTGGCCGCACACCATGCGCCCGTCCTGATCACCGGGGAAACCGGTACCGGAAAGGAAGTGCTCGCCCGAGCCATCCACCGGATGTCCTGTCGCAAGCACGCTCCCTTCATTGGGGTGCCGTGTGACAGTATTCCGGAGCAGTTGCTCGAGACCGAGTTCTTTGGGGATGCCCCGGCTTCGGCGTCGGGCCGCCAACCGAATTGCTGCATCTTCGTGCGGGCGGCCGGGGGCACGGTACTCTTCCAAGAAATCACCGCCTTGCCGCTGCGCCTGCAGGAGCAGGTGCTCAGCGCCATCGACGATCGAGCGGCGGGACGGGCCAACGGCGACCTTGCCCGCGCTCGCGATGCCCGGGTAATCGGCACCAGCACCAAGTCCTTGGCTGCCGAGGTCGAGCGGGGCCAGTTCCTCGACGAGCTCCATCAACGGCTGCGTGCGGCACACATTAAGCTCCCATCGCTGCGCGAGCGGCCCGAGGACATTCCCGGACTGTTGGCGCACTTTGCCCAGCAAGCGGCCGGGAGCCTGGGACGGCCCATCAGCCTGACCCCACAGGCGCTTTCCCTCCTCACGGCCTATCCCTGGCCTGGGAATGTCCGGGAGCTCAGACACGAAGTTGAACGCGCGGCGGCCTTGAGCCCGACCGGCCGGCTGGATCGCAGTGACTTCGGCTTGACGGGCCCTGGCCGCGACGTTGGTGGAGGAGGGGGCATGAGCGAGGCAGGGGTCGGTGGCCCGACCCTCAAGCTCAAGCCGCAAGTCGAATCCTTCGAGCGAAACGCCATCCGGCGCGCGCTGGCCGCCGCCTCCGGCAATCGGCGCGAGGCAGCCCAACTCCTCGGCGTGAGTTTGCGGACCCTGTTCTACAAGCTCCGCCGCTACGGGCTGGAGTAGGCCCGACCAGCGCCTGGGCCGGCCCTTCCGGAGGGCTCCGCGCCGCCGAGTTGCGTTCTTTCGATTCCTCCCGCACAATTGACCTATGCCCTGGCCCTCCGGCCCTGATTTCGGGGGACCGAGGGCCTCCTTTGCCTGCCGGATCGCCGGGCGGCTCACGATCAAGTGAAGGAGTGACCGGGTGAGGAATCGGACCGGGTACAGCGTGCTCGAGCTCCTGGTGGTCTTTGTCATCATCGGCGTCTTGGCCCTGATGGCATACCCCTCGGTGCGGCGAGGCCTCCGTGGCAACTCCATTCGGGGGGCGCGTACGACGGTCGTCACACTTTACGCCCAGGCTCGGGCGACGGCGGTACAGGGAAATCGACGGACCGCGCTACGCTTCAGCGGCAACACCGCCTTCGTCACCGCCGAGCGCGGCGGCGGCGCGTCCGACACTCTCGGCGGCGTCGATCTTCATGCGCAGTTCGGGGTGAATGTGGCCACGTCGGATTCGGTGCTCTGGCTCGATGCGCGGGGACTGGGCATGGGAGCGGGAACGAGCACCACCACCATCGCCCTGACCCGGGAGAGTGAGGCCGACACAGTGGAAATCAGCGGATTCGGGAGGGTTATCGCGCAATGACTTCGAGCCGCTCGGGGTTCACCCTGGTCGAGGTCATGATTGCGTTGGTGATTCTGTCGGTTGGCGTGATCGCCCTGGTGGGCTCCTCGAGCTTGGTCACCCGCATGATCGGGCAGGGAAAGCGCACCGGTGCCGCTGTGCAGGTTGCCGCGTCGCGGCTCGAGACTCTTCGTGCCACGAGCCGATCCACGGCTCCCCCATGTCTGGATCCGGCCTTTGCGAGCGGCGGACCGGTGACCACTCGCGGGATGACGGAATCGTGGGTGGTCCCTCCCGCGGGAACCAGCCGGACCGTGTTGGCCATCGTAACCTATGCTCGCGCCGACGGGATGGTGACCGACACGTTGCTCACGGTGGTCCGATGTTTCTGATGGTGCGAAACTCCCGGGGCCTAACGCTCATCGAACTCCTGGTCTCCCTCGTCATGCTCGGGATGATCGGAGGGGTCACCTACGGTTTCCTCGCCAATACCCAGCGCATTACCAGGAGCCAATCGGAACTGGTCAATCTCCAGTCCAATGTGCGGACCGGAATCCTGGTCGTGCCATCCGAGCTGCGTGAGATCGGCGTTGGCGGGGGCGGGTCCGACATTCTTTCGCTTGGCTCTTCCGGCATCATCTACCGCGCGGCCCGTGGGCTCGGATTCACGTGCCAGGTCTCGGCGTCCGAAATTCGCATCTCTAATGCTCCGGCCACGCCGTATTTCGGGTTGCGCGCCATCGTGCCGGGCCGGGACAGCCTGTTCCTCTTTGTCGAGCGTACGCCCGGCATCTCCTCGGACGACGTGTGGGTCCGGCTCGCGGTTTCCAGCGTCAACTCCGCGAGCACTTGCGGCACGGACCCCGCCATCGCGTTGGGGGTGGCGAATCTCGGATCGGTGGTGCCGGGTGGGATCGGATCGCTCGTCGTGGGCGGGCCCGTGCGGCCGTTCGAAGTGATGGAGCTCCGGCTTTACTCCTCGGGGGGCAAGTTCTGGCTCGGCGCGCGGTCGGTGAGTGGGGGTGAACCTTCGCTTCAGCCGGTGCTTGGACCGCTCACTGCAAACGGATTCGAGCTCGACTATTTCGACGTGGCCGGTGCCCCCACGTCCAATCGGTTCCAGGTCCGGACCCTCCGGGTTGCGATTCGGGGCGTGACGGACCAACTGATCCGTGGGCCTGCCGGGACCGGCCCGACGGGTTACGTGCAGGACAGCCTGGTGACCACCGTGAGCTTGCGCAATGCGCCGATCCCATAGCGTTGTGATGATCAGAGTCCGATCCGCACGCCCGGCAGTGGCAGCCGATGAACGGGGCATCGCCTTGGCGATTGCCGTGTTCGCCTTGGTGGTCATCGGGGCCTTGGTGGCCGGGACGTTCTTTGCCGGGCGTCTCGAGCAGCGCACCGGGCTCAACACCATGTTCGCGGAGCAGTCGTTCGAGCTCGCCGAAGCCGGCGCCACCGACGTGCTGGCGAACTGGGTCCCGGGCACCTTCAACACCCTTGCGCCAGGAGCAGACACGACACTGCCTCCGGTCGCGCTCGCCCCATTTCAAGTCTATGTGCCCACCGTCACGCGCCTGACGCCCGACCTGTTCTTCGTCCGGGCCACGGGCCAGCGGCTCGACGCGGGCGGAGCTGTCCTCGCCGAGCGCACCGTGGGGCTGTTGGCACGGCTGGGCATCCCGGCAGTGAATCCGGGCGCGGCGTTCGTTACCGGTACTGGGTCGCAGTTCTTCAGCCAGGCGGTGGCGTCGGGCGTGGATCTGGATCCGGTCGGGTGGGGTGGTGAGTGTCCTGGGGTTGTCGATACGGTGCAAGCGGTCCGCTCGGCCGCCAGCGTCGTCGACAGCACCGATTGCGGTGGGGTGTCCTGTCTGGTTGGTGCTCCCCCTCCGCCCGCGCTCCCGATTCTCAGTCCGGACAGCACCGTCACATCCTCGCTGTTCACGGATTTTGGCGGCGTGTCCTTCGATGAACTCGCCGCGATGGCGGAGAAGATCGTGGGCGCGAGCGCCGTCCCCAGCCCCAGCCTGAATGGCACGGGCACCTGCGATCGAGCCGACCCGCTCAACTGGGGTGAGCCATTGACCGGCCTGGGGTTCGACGACTGCTTCAATTACTTCCCCATCATTTACGCTCCGGGGGATTTTCAACTGTCCAACGGGCGGGGGCAGGGGATCCTGCTGGTTCGGGGAGACTTCTCCATCCGGGGCTCGGCGGCGTTCTACGGGTTGGTCGTGACGTTGGGCCGGTTCGAGGCGGAAGTGAGTCCCAGCCTCCATGGGGCTGTGATGGCCCAGGGAGACAGTACGATCCGGTCCCAAAGCGGCGGAGCAGCCCTGGTGCAGTACTCCTCGTGCGCCCTCACTCGGGCCCTCCGGCAAGCCGGCATTGCCCGCCCGCTCGCCGAGAGGCCCTGGGCCCAGGTCTTTCCCCTCAACTAGCGCTGGCCCCGGCAATTCCCCGCCGGAGGGCGGATCTCTCGACAAATCAAGGGATTCGGCGGCTCCCGGGCCGCTGCTGCATCCCGAGAGAGTGCTTGCGAAACCTGCCTAGAGTTCGGTTGAGGGGAAGTCGGCCCTGGCATCGGGCAAAGAACCTAATATGTTGTATCCAAACGGGTTGGGTTCTCCATGCAACCCCTGGCACATGGGTTGCTGAACGCTACTCATTGCTGCGGCCGAACTTGCGGCACTTTTCCGGCCGGGATGCCGGGATCGTGAACCGAGCCGGCCGACGATATCACGGGGTTTCGCTGCGATCGGGCTCCCCGGTGCGGTCGCCGATTCCCGCAGTGCAGGCGTCACATGATGTGCCACACTGGACTGCGGTAGGTCACCTCAAGCGAGTCTTCGCTTGACAGATCCGGGGCTGATCGGCAGCGAGGGCTGCCTGTCTGTCCTCTCTTTCACCTCTGTAGGCGATTATGGCGCTCTTCGGTCGGAAGCAAACCGTCGGTCTCGACGTCGGCAGCGGGTTGATCAAGATGGTCACCATCAGTCACCGCTCCGGCGAGCCGGAGCTGACCAAGGTGGCGTTCACATCCGTGGTCGATGACGCGATCGTCGAGGGAGAGGTGGTCGATACCGGTATCGTGACGGATGCCATCAAGGGTCTGCTTGCGGCGGCCGGGATCAAGACCAAGACGGTGGTGACCGCGGTGGGCGGCCGCGACGTGATCATCAAGAAGGTCACCATGGACCGGATGAAGGAATCCGAGGCCCGGGACATGATCCGCTGGGAGGCGGAGCAACATGTCCCGTTCGACATGGACAATGTCGAACTCGACTTCCAAATCCTCGATCCCGACGGCGAAGGCTTGCAGATGACGGTGCTGTTGGTGGCGGCCAAGCGCGAGCTGGTGGAGTCGAAGGTGGCGCTCCTCGGCGACGTGGGGTTGACCCCGACCATCATCGACGTCGACGCCTTTGCCCTCCACAACGCCTTCGAACTCAACTACCCGGACGCGATGTCCGGGGTCGTCGGGCTGGTCAACATCGGCCACGAAACGACCAACGTGAACATTCTCGACTCGGGCGTGCCGGTGCTCACGCGGGACATTCCCGTGGGAACCCGCCGCTTCCGCGAAGACATGCAGCGGGAGCGCGGCATCACGGCCGAGGAGGCCGACCGAGTGTTGCAGGGCTTCGATCGGAACGAGATGCTGGATCCGTTCCTGGAAGGCCGCGGTGAGGAGTTGGCGGTCGGGATCGAGCGGGCGGCGGCCTTTCTCCAATCCTCGAGCCGCTCGACCGGCGGGCTCAGCCAGCTGTACACCACCGGTGGCGGCGCTCGTATCCCCGGCCTGAACCGCGTGTTGGCAGACCGACTGCGGTTGCCGGTGCAGCTTGCCAACCCGCTGGAACGGCTGCGGGTCGCGGAAGGCGTCTTCGACACCATGAACGTCGACGAGGTCGCGCCGCTCCTGATGCTTCCGGTTGGACTCGCGCTCCGCAAAGCGGCGTAAGCCCCGAACCCCGAGTTGACTCGCTATGATTGAAATCAATCTTCGTCCGGGCCAGAAGCGCAAACGAGCCGGCATCAAACTCGGCGGTGCATTCGCCGGGCTGCGCGGGCTGACGAGCGGTGTGAAAGACCCGCTTCTCTTAGCCGCGGCGGCTGTGGTCATCGGTGTGCTCGGATGGCTGGGCTGGACCTATGTGAGCACGGCGGCCACCATCCGTACCTTGGAGCCGCGCCTCGAGTCGGTACGCGAGGAGAACCGACGCTTCCAGAACATCATCGCCCAGAAGCGGCGCGAGGAACTGATTCGGGACTCGCTGGTCTCGCAGATCCGGGTGATCCGCCAAGTCGACGGCGACCGCTACGTCTGGCCGCATTTGTTGGACGAGGTGACCAAGGCCCTACCGCCCTATACGTGGCTGGTCGATGTATCGACCCTCGCCACCACCGGCGCCGCGGCGGACTCCGTCGACGATGGCATCACGCCGCGTCAGGTGCAGTTCCAGATCAACGGGAAGACCGTCGATATCCAGGCCTATACCCGGTTCCTCCGTCAGCTCGAGGCCTCGCCCTGGATCCATCGGGTTGCGCCGGTCTCGGCCCAGACCGTGGTGGATAAGGACCGCCCCGTGACCGCGTTTGCGATTCGGGCGGCGTTTAGCCGGGCCGACTCGGCCTACATCCAGACCGTTCCTCTCAGTCAGTCGGTGAGGTGATCCCATGGCACTCGGGAGCAATCGGCAGAGCGCACCAATTCTCATTATTCTGTTGGCGGTGATCGTGGGCTACGTCGCCTACAGTGGGACCGGGCTGAGCGCGCTGGGAGTCAACGGCATGAAGGAACGCAAGGTCCGGATCACCGCCATCGAAGACACGATCGCCAAGCTCGAGGCGCAGACCGATAGCGCCAAGCGCGAGCTGGCGAAGGGCACGGTGGAAGACCTGAGACGGAGAATCGAGCGGCACCGCGCGAGCCTCGTGCTGCTGCGGCGGCTGGTGCCGGAAAGCAACGAAGTACCCAACCTGCTCGACGACATGTCGACCCGGGCCAAGATCCGCGGGGTGAATCTCTCCGAGGTCGTGCCGTTGCCGGTCGAGCCAGGGCCGATTCCATTCGATACCCACAAGTACAACATTGCCGTCATAGGCCGATACGACGAGATCGGCGAATTCCTTTCCGATGTCGCGTCACTGCAGCGCATCATCGTACCGATCGACGTGAGCTTGGCACCCGCGAACCAGCAGGCCGCGCGGGCCCTCAGCGATACCTCGGGCGCCCTCCTCCAGGCTCGGTTCCAGATCCGTACGTTCGTCAAGCCGCCAGAAGCGGAAGGAGTGGCCAGTGGGACCTAAGAGCGTCAGCCTCGGCCTCGGCCTGCTGTCCGGATTGCTCCTGGCTTGCGGCCAGGGCGATGCCGCAGGCACGGCCGTGGCAAATGCCCCCGCGACGACCACCGTCGTTCAGGCGGCGACCCCGCAAGCGGCCCAGGCAGCCGTTGCGGACACCGAGCCCGTGCTGGATGAAACGAGCCTGTCTCGGGAAACCTTCAGCTACGGCGGCGGGAGCCGCGATCCATTCGAGTCGCTGCTGAACATGGAGCGCCTCGGTCCCGAGCTGTCGGATCTCGAGCTCGTCGGTGTCTACCTCGATGCCGAGCGGCCCGGCAATAGCGTCGCGGTCCTGCGGGACAAGACGACGGGCCGGCCCTACAAGGTCCGACGCGGAGATGAAATCGGCCGGGCACGCGTCCGACAGATCAGACAGCGCGACGTCACGTTCACTATCGAAGACTTCGGCTTCGAGCGACAGGAAACTCTATCCTTGCCCACGCGGGAGGAAGCTTCACCATGACCCGATTCCTCAGGTACGTCCTTGCTGTCGCCGCCCTCGCGGGCGCGGTCTCTCCGGCGCTCGCCGCCGCCGATGAACCAGACGGCGAGGTGACGGGTGTAAGCCTCATTTCCTCGCCGGGGCGCGCAGAAGTCGTCGTGACCATCCGTGGCGAGGTCGAGATCAACGATTTCGTCCTTCATTCCCCCGAACGTCTCGTACTGGACGTCCAGGGCGCAGTGCTGCGCTCCGGTGTCCAGACGCTGTACGACGGGGTCAACCGGGGCGGCGTCCGGAACATCCGGTACAATCAGTTCCGCCCCGACGTGGTCCGCATCGTTCTCGAGTTCGATCAGCTGAAGGACTACGAGATCGCGCGCGTCAAGGACGAAATCCGGGTGTCGTTCGGATCGGAACGGGCCTTCCTGGCCTGGTCGGCGACCGCCCCCGCGGAGCTGGTACCGCCGCGCGCCACCACGCCGGCCTCGCGCCGCCCGTCGGTGGAGCTGCCCGAGGAGCGGACCCTGGCCGCCGCCCCCGTGCAGTCCCAGCAACCGCGCATCACCGTGACCTGGTTCAAGGCCTCGATCGGTGACGTGGTGGCCGGGTTCGCGGCGTTCAGCGGACGCACGATCATCATGGGCAAGGACGTCGATGGCGAAGTCACCGCGGAAATCAAGAACCAACCGTGGGACCAAGCGTTCGAGGCGATTCTCGCGACCCAGGGTCTCTCCGCGCAAGAAATGCCAGGCGGCATCATTCGGGTGGATTCGCCCGCGGCGCTCGCCGCGCTCGACTCTCTCGAGCCGCTCCAGACGCAGCTCGTCCGGGTGAACTATGCCAAGGCGGCCTCGATAGCCAAGAGCATCGAGGGCATCCTGACCAAGGACCGCGGCAGCGTGGTGCCCGACACGGGCTCCAATACCCTGATCATTACCGACACCCGAAGCCGGCTCGGCGGGATCGCCGACTTCGTCAGTCAGCTCGACATTCGCACGCCACAGATCGCCATTCAAGCGAAGATCATCTTCGTCGATCGCAGCGATCTCCAGCAGCTCGGCGTGCAGTACGACCTCGGCGACAACGATGTCTTCTTCAACAAGTTGGTGCAGCGGATCGATCCGTCCACCGGGGAGCCGTTCGATGTGAACACCGTGGTGATCGGCGGGTCGTCGGTCGCGGCGATATCCAATGCTGATGCCACCATCCCGAGTTCGGCCCTCGACCTGGTGTGGCGCACGACGGTGGGTGGCTTCAGCCTGACCACCTTCCTCAGCGCGCTCGAGCGGATCGAGCTGGCCGACGTCCAGGCCGAGCCGGTTATCAGCACGCTCGACAACCGCGAAGCCGACATCCTGGTCGGTGAGGAAACCCCGATCCGCGTCATCGACGTGAGTTCGGCCACCGGCGCCGGCGTCCCGCCGCGCGCCAGCGTCCAGCTCAAGGAAACCGGTATTCGGCTGACGGTGACGCCGCATGTCACCAACAACCGGCAGATCTTGATGGAACTCTTGACCGAGCGCTCGGCCGTGCAGGCCTTGGCCGCCGCCGACCTCGGCTTCAACTTCCCGAAGCAGTCCGCCCGGAGTCAGCTGCTGGTGAATGACGGCGAAACGGCGGTGATCGGTGGACTGACCATTACTGAGATTACGCGAACCCGGTCGGGCATCCCGTTGCTTTCGGGCTTGCCGCTGGTGGGGAACCTGTTCTCCTTCTCATCCGATCAGGAGCGCCGCCGGGATCTGATCATCCTGGTGACCCCGCGGATCATCGATGAAGGCGGCCTCCGACCGGCGCCTTGAGTAACGGATCTGTAGTAGCCAAGTCCGAAGATAGGAGCCCGGCCGCCCGTCGGGCTCTTATCTTTCCTGGGACCGCACGTCGACAGGACGCAGGCAGGAGCCCAACATCGTGACGCTCACGTTCCGCACCGCCGGTGAATCCCACGGCAAAGGACTTGTCGCCATTGTCGACGGCCTGCCTGCCGGGCTGCCCATATCCGCCTCCTGGGTCAATCGCGACCTGGCCCGTCGGATGCACGGCTACGGACGCGGGGGGCGGATGAAGATCGAGCAGGATGCCGTGGAGTGGCTCGCCGGTGTCCGAGGAGGGGAGACCCTCGGCTCCCCTGTCGCAATGCTGATCGCCAACAGGGATTGGGCCAACTGGAAGGATGTGATGGAGCCCGAGGCGACCCCCGGAACGCGGGCTCGTGCCGTCCGCCGGCCCCGGCCCGGTCACGCCGACTTGGTGGGCGCGCTCAAGTACGACCGGTCCGACGCGCGGGACATCCTCGAGCGGGCCAGCGCTCGGGAGACCGCCACGCGGGTCGCGGCCGGTGCCCTCGCCCGCCGCCTGCTCGACGAATTCGGTATCGACATCGGCAGCCACGTCGTGTCGCTCGGGGGCGTCAAAGCCACTCCGCCCGCCTCGCTGCCTCGGCCCCTCGGAGAGGCCGCCGACCGCTCCCCTGTCCGCACCCTCGATCCGGCCGCCGAGGCGGCCATGATCGAACGGATCGACCAAGCCAAGGCCCAGGGCGACACGTTGGGCGGGGAAGTCGAAGTCGTCGCTCGAGGAATGCCGGTCGGTCTGGGCAGCCACGTGAGTTGGGACCGGAAGCTGGACGGCCGCCTCGCCGGGGCGCTCATGTCGATCCCGGCGGTCAAGGGGATCGCGATCGGGCTAGGTTTCCAGGCAGCACTCCGGCCGGGTTCCGAGGTCCACGATCCCATCGTCCGCCGTGCGACAGCACCCGGCGAAGGCAGGCCCGGAGACCTTCGGCGGCAGAGTAATCACGCCGGAGGCTTGGAAGGCGGCATGACAACCGGTGAGCCGCTCGTGGTGAGGGTTGCGATGAAGCCGATCTCCACCCTTGCGAGCGCCCTGCCCACGGTCGATCTCGAGACCGGCGCCACCGCCGAGGCCCAGGTCGAGCGCTCGGACGTCACTGCGGTCCCGGCAATGGGAGTCATTGCCGAGGCTCTCGTGGCACTCGTTCTGGGAGACGCTATGTGCGAGAAATTCGGCGGCGATTCGCTGGGCGAGATGCGTCGGAACGTGGATGGCTACCTCGCCCAGCTCGGGGCCCGACAGGCCATGTGGGAGTCATCGCCGTCCAAGCAAGTGGAAACGATATGAAACGACATCTCGTACTGGTCGGGCTCCCGGGAGCAGGCAAGTCCACGGTCGGAGGAAAGGTGGCCGAGGAATTGGGCACCGATTTCGTCGATCTCGATGCAAGGATCGAGCGGCGTTCCGGCATGTCGGTCGCAAAGCTGATCAATGAGCTCGGCGAGGCGCGGTTCCGGCAAATGGAAGCCGAGGCCATGCATGAGGCGCTGGCCGAACCGGCGAGCGTGATCAGCCCGGGCGGTGGCTGGGCGGCACAGCCGGGCGCGCTCGAGGAAGCGCGCGCTCGAAGCTTGATCATCTACCTCAAGTCCATGGTGACCACGGCAGTCAACCGCCTCGGTGCGATCGAGACCCGCCCGCTCATGGTGGCGCAGGACCCTGTTGAGCGAATGCGATCCCTCTTGGAGGAACGGGAACCGTTCTACGCCCAGGCCGATCATATCATCAAGACCGACCGCACCACGGTCGAGGAAGTCGTCACGGAGGTCCTGGGGGTGGCGCGCCAGAAGGCCGGCTGGTAATCCCTTATTTATCATATAGTTAGTGAATCACTCCTTGCGGCTTCCTCCGGCGACCCCTTTCTTGTGGCGGGTCGCGGACCGGAAGTCCGGGGTGGAAACAGCGTCGAAAGTGAGCGAATGACCGAGGCGAAGAAGGCTAGCCGAAAGCGAAAGAGCCCGCGTGGGCGGAAGGCGGCCGCGAAGTCTGGGCAGCCGGCAAGCGGCAAGGCCAAGCGAAAACGGACCACCCGGAAAGCCGCCGCGCGGACCGAGGGCGGGGGTGATGCATTGGTTGTGGTCGAGTCCCCGACCAAGGCCCGTACGGTGGGCAAGTACTTGGGCTCCGGCTACGCGGTCAAGGCCACGGTGGGCCACCTCCGCGACCTGCCGACCCGCGAGCTGGGAGTGGATGTCGACGCCGGGTTCGAGCCGAAGTACGTGACTATAAAAGGAAAGGCCAAGACCCTCAACGAGATCAAGCGCGCGGCTAAGAAGGCGAGCGCCGTCTATCTGGCCACCGACCCCGATCGTGAGGGCGAGGCCATCGCCTGGCACGTGGCCGATCAATTGTCCACCGAGGCGCCGGTCCAGCGGGTCCTGTTTCACGAGATCACCCGCGACGCCGTGCATCAGGCCATGGCAGAGCCCGGCACCATCGATGACAAGAAGGTGAATGCCCAGCAGGCTCGGCGCATCTTGGACCGCTTGGTGGGATACAAGGCCAGCCCGCTGCTCTGGAAAGCGATCAAGACCGGGTTGTCGGCCGGCCGCGTGCAGACGGTGGCGCTTCGGCTGATCGTCGAGCGCGAGCGCGCCATCCGGGCATTCGAGCCCCAGGAGTACTGGTCGATCGAGGCGCTCTGCGCCAAGGACGGCGCAACGTTCGAGGCATCGCTCCACAAGGTCGACGGTCACAAGCCCCAATTGCACAGTGAGGCCGACGCAACGGCGGTGGTGGACGCTGTCCGACCGCTGCCGTTCGTGGTGACCGACGTGCAGAAGAAGCGGCGCCGCAAGCGTCCGGCGGCACCATTCACCACCAGCACGCTCCAGCAGGAAGCCGCCAAGAAACTCGGGTTCTCCTCGCGCCGCTCCATGCGAGCTGCACAGGACCTCTATGAGGGTATCGAGATCGGGGAAGAAGGGGCCACCGGACTGATCACCTATATGCGAACCGATTCCACCCGGGTTTCCGATCTTGCGATAGCACAGGTGCGGGAGTTCATCACGGCGCAGTATGGCCAGCGGTATCTGCCGGATGCACCCAACACCTACGCGGCCAAGAAGAACGCCAAAGTCCAAGACGCTCACGAAGCCATTCGCCCGACCGATGTCCAGCGGCGGCCTGATCATCTCAAGGCCTATCTGAGCCCCGATCAGTTCAAGTTGTATCAGTTGATCTGGCAGCGGTTCGTGGCCTCGCAGATGCCGCCGGCGGAATACGACATGACGGTGGTGGACTTCGATCTCGGCAAGTACCTGTTTCGCGCGACCGGTTCGGTGCTCCATTTCGACGGATATCACGCCGTCTACATGGAAGGGCGCGAAGCGGAAGAGGGGAAGACCATGGACGATCTTCCCCCGCTGCCGACCATCGAGAAGGGCGATCGGGTCGCGGTGCAGGAACTCACGCCCAACCAGCACTTTACCCAGCCACCGCCGAGATTCTCCGAGGCCAGTTTGGTCAAGGAGTTAGAGCGGCTGGGCATCGGCCGTCCCTCCACCTACAGCTCCATCATCACGACCTTGGCTGCGCGCAATTATGTCCAGATCCAGCAGCGGCGTTTCTTCCCGACCGACCTGGGCGAGACGGTGGAGCAGGTGATGGTGTCGCGATTCCCGGCGATCTTCAACGTGGAATTCACCAGCGAGATGGAATTGGAACTGGACAAGGTCGAAGAGGGCGACCTGGACTGGCACACGGTGTTGGACAATTTCTATCGCCCCTTCATCAAGGCGCTGGAAGCGGTCGATATCAACCAGCTGGTCATGGAAACCCACGGGTTGGGCGACCTGGCCAAAGAGACATGCCCCACGTGTGGCTCGCCGCTCATGCTCCGGACTGGGCGATTCGGGCCGTTCATTGCCTGCACTAAGTATCCCGACGATTGTCGCTTCACCAAGCCCCTCAAAAAGGACAAGGTGCCCGATCGACCGACCGACGAGAAATGCCATCTGTGCGGGTCACCGATGGTCATCAAGACGGGCCGGTTCGGGGAATTCCTCGCGTGTACGACATACCCGAAGTGTAAAGGCACCCGGTCCATCCCACTCGGGATCAAGTGCCCGAAATGCCTCGAGGGCGATCTCACGGAGCGGCGCACCAAACGAGGACGGTCGTTCTACGGGTGCATGCGATATCCTGACTGCGACTTCTCCACCTGGAACCGACCCACCACGGAGCAATGCCCCGAATGTCAGTGGGTGGGTATGGAACGGAAGGTGAGCAAGACGCATGGTGATCGGCTCATCTGCATGAAGTGCGGTCACGGCATGTTGGTGCTGGAGCCGGAGGAGGTGTCCGAGGGGTGATGGCGACGGTGGTCGGCGGCGGGCTCGCGGGCTGCGAAGCCGCGTGGGCCCTTGCCGAGCGTGGCATCGACGTGACCCTGTACGAAATGCGGCCGCGCGTGAAGACCCCGGCTCATCAGACGGACCGTCTTGCCGAGCTGGTCTGCAGTAACACATTCAAATCGGTCGAGCTCGAAAACGCCCACGGCCTCTTGAAGTGGGAGTTACGCTTCCTCGGCAGTCTTCTGCTCGATTGTGCCGACGCGGCCCGCGTGCCCGGGGGCTCGGCGCTCGCGGTCGATCGCACGGTATTTGCCCGGGTGGTCGAAGAGCGGGTCCTGTCGCATCCGAGGATTTCGGTGGTCCGCGAGGAAGTGACCCAGATTCCGGCTCCCGGAGTGATCGCCACCGGCCCGCTCACCTCCGACGCGTTGGCCAGCGCCATCGCCGAGTGCTTGGGAACGAACGCGCTCGCGTTTTACGATGCGATCGCGCCCATCGTCTCCGCCGAGTCGCTCGATCACGCCAGGCTGTATCGCATGTCTCGGTATGGCAAGGGCAACGGCGATGACTACCTGAACGCGCCGATGGATGCCGGGGGGTACGGCGCGTTCATCG
>DATHRW010000060.1:0-4181 GCA_035464955.1 Gemmatimonadales bacterium | reverse complement strand
GCAACCCAACAGCAGCTCGCACGTGGTGCCCGGACCGTCGAGATCCTGAAACAACCGCAGTACGAGCCCGTGCCGGTGGAGCGGCAGGTCGTCGTCATCTATGCCGTCACCAACGGCCACCTCGACGATGTGGAGATTGGGGACATCCGCAAGTGGGAAAAGGATTTCCTGGCCTACCTCGATGCCTCCCATCCGGAGGTGCTCACCGGAATCCGGACGAAGAAAGACCTGACCGAGGAGATCACCAGCGAACTGAAGGCCGCCATCAAGGCGTTCAAGCCGCTTTTCGTTCCCACGCATGGCTAAAGCCCGGCAGCTCAAGAGGCGGATCCGCTCCGTCCAGAACACGCGTAAGATCACCAGGACGATGGAACTGGTGGCCACGTCCAAGCTCCGGCGCGCCCAGAGTCGCGTGGTCGCCGCGCGGCCGTACGCCGAGGCCCTAACCCAGGCCATCGCCGACCTCGTGACCCCCGAGCTGGAGGAGCGGTTCCCGCTCCTGCGCCGGCCGCCCCCACCGGACAAGGGTGGTCCGACCCGGGCCGCCGTCATCCTGCTGACCTCCAACCGGGGCCTGGCAGGCGGTTTCAATGCCAATCTGATCAGGGAAGCCCAGGCTCGGATGGAGGCGCTCGAACGGGTCCACTTTACCGTCGATCTTCACGCCATCGGCAAGAAGGGCATCGGCTATTTCAAGTACATTGGGCGGCCACTGGCTTCCGCACGAATCGACATCGGGGACAAGCCGACGTCGGCCCACGCGGCGGAGGTCGCGGAAGCGCTGATCCGGGCGTACGCCGACGGCCAGGTTGCCCGCGTCGATTTGGTGTACGCTCACTTCGCGAGCGCTATTTCTACGCCACCCGCCACGCTCCGCGTGCTGCCGGTGGAGCCGCCGGCAGCCCGAGCCCGCCACCCCAACTACCTGTTGAAGCCAGGGCCTGATGAGCTCCTGAGCGAGCTGTTGCCGCTCTATGTGCGGAATGTCATCTTCCGCGGCTTGGTGGAGACCGCCGCGTCGGAGCATGGCGCTCGCCGCACGGCCATGAAGAACGCGACAGACAATGCCGGCGAGATTCTCGACGTGCTCCGGCGCACGTTCAACCGGCAACGACAAGCGCA
Source organism: Gemmatimonadales bacterium (assembly GCA_035464955.1). GTDB lineage: Bacteria > Gemmatimonadota > Gemmatimonadetes > Gemmatimonadales > GWC2-71-9 > JABDII01. The sequence goes on along the minus strand of DATHRW010000060.1, from coordinate 3,059 downwards.
AATCACCCAGGAAATTGCGGAGATCGTCGGCGGCGCCGCCGCGCTCGAGCAATAAGACACTTTACGAGGGATGGAATCAGCGAACATGACAACCGCAACCCGCACGAAGAATGTCGGCAAGGTCGTACGAGTCATCGGGCCGGTGCTCGATGTTGAGTTCGAGCCCGAACACCTGCCGGAAATCTACACGGCGCTGAAGCTGGAGGATGCGAGCGGCGTGCTCCCAGTTAAGCTGGTCGCCGAAGTCCAGCAGCACATCGGCCAGAATCAAGTCCGAGCAGTGGCCATGAGCAGCACCGACGGCGTCGTGCGCGGAATGGAGATACTCGATACAGGCGGACCGATCACGGTACCCGTGGGTGCCGTGGCGCTGGGGCGGATTCTCAATGTGCTCGGCGAGCCGGTGGACGGCGGAGCGCCGATCCCAGCATCAAACGAGCGCTGGCCCATCCACCGGGAAACACCCAAGTTCACCGACCTCGAACCCAAGACCGAGGTGTTCGAGACCGGGATCAAGGTCATCGATCTCATCGCCCCCTTCGTGAAGGGCGGCAAGATCGGCCTCTTCGGCGGCGCCGGCGTCGGCAAGACCGTGATCATCATGGAGCTGATCAACAACGTCGCGAAGGGCCACGGCGGGAAATCGGTGTTCTGCGGCGTCGGGGAACGGACCCGTGAGGGCAACGACCTTTACCTGGAGATGAAGGAAAGCGGGGTCATCAACTCCACCGCGCTCATCTACGGCCAGATGAACGAGCCGCCCGGCGCGCGATTGCGCGTGGGATTGAGCGGCCTCACCGTGGCGGAGTATTTCCGGGATGTCGAGGGGCAGGACGTGCTGCTGTTCATCGACAACATCTTCCGGTTCACCCAGGCGGGCTCGGAAGTGTCCGCACTCCTGGGCCGCATGCCGAGCGCGGTGGGATACCAGCCCACGCTGGCCACCGAGATGGGTGACCTTCAGGAACGGATCACGTCCACCACCAAGGGTTCCATCACTTCGGTCCAGGCGATCTACGTCCCGGCCGACGACCTGACCGATCCGGCGCCGGCCACTGCCTTTGCCCACCTGGACGCGACGGTAGTGCTCTCGCGCGCGATCGCCGAGTTGGGGATCTATCCCGCCGTCGATCCGCTCGACAGCTCGAGCCGCATTCTCGACGCGCAATTCATCGGGGAACGGCACTACAACGTAGCCATCGGCGTCCAGCGCACGCTGCAGCGCTACAAGGCGCTGCAGGACATCATCGCCATCTTGGGCATGGACGAGCTGAGCGAGGAAGACAAGCTCATCGTGGCCCGCGCCCGCCGGATCCAGCGGTTCCTGTCGCAGCCGTTCTTCGTGGCCGAGCAGTTCACCGGCTTTGCCGGGAAGTACGTCAAACTGGACGAGACGGTCGAGAGTTTCGAGCGGGTCTTGTCCGGCGAGTTCGATCACCTGCCCGAACAGGCCTTCTATATGGTCGGTGGCATCGCCGAAGCCATCGAAAAGGCCGAAACGCTGGCAAAGCATTGATGCACGTTACCGTCATCTCGCCTGAGGCGTCGAAGTACGATGGACCGGCGGACGCGGTCGTCGCGCCGGCCTACGATGGGCGCGTGGGAATCCTGCCGCGGCATGCACCCTTCATGACGTTGCTGGGCACGGGCCTCCTGGTCGTCCGGCAAGCCGGCACGGAGCATCGGTTTACCGTGCACGGCGGCTTTCTCCAGGTGGTCGACGACACGGTGCGCGTCGTGACGGAGCGACTCGAAGAAGTTCTCGATGGGTAGATTCCTTGTGGCCGCGGTGCTGGTGTGCGGCCTGGCCGGCACCCGACCCGCGTGGGGGCAATCAACCGGGACACCGGCCTTTCTCGCGCCGTACAGGGCCGCTCGGACCAACGAACTGGGCGCGACCCTGTCGGATCCGGGCGAAGGCGTCGCCATCGAAGGCTTCTACCGATTCGGCCACCAGCCTCACGACTTCGGCTTCCGTGCCGGCATCCTCGACACCGACGGCACGACCGCCGGCCTGGTCGGGGTGGATTACCGGGTGCGGGTTCTGACGCATGACGAAGACATGCCGCTGGATGGTGCCCTGGTGCTGGGCGTTGGCGCTGCCCTGTCCGATCAGGCTTCTGTCGGGTACATCCCGATCGGACTCAGCCTCGGTCGGCGGATCGACCTCGAGGAATCTGCCGTGAGCTTCGTCCCATATTTCGAGCCCCTGCTCACGCCGACGTTCGGTGACAGGGAAGATGTCCTGTTCTCGGTGGGTTTGGGGGTCGACATCAGGGTCAGCGAACACTTGGACCTGCGAGTCGGCGGGGCCCTCGGCGACTACGACGGGATCTCGGTGAGCCTTGCCGGGCTCCAATGATTTCCCGGCACCACCTTACGGTCACTCACGGTTGAGGAGTACGATCCCATGAAGCGGACACGCATCGCAATGGTAGTCGTTAGCGCCCTCCTGCTGGGTTCGGGAGCCGCCCAGGCCCAGGTGTACGGCCTACCGGTGTTCAACAGCGGCGTGAGCAGCGGTCTCGGCATCATGGGCGACGTCGGCTTTCCCAACGACGACTCCGATCTCAAGACCACCTACGGGGCCACCGCGACCATCGGAATCGGCCTGCTGGGGTTCTCGGCCAGCGTTGCCCGGTCCGGCATCGAGAGCTCCGACCGCGACTTCACGTCGGTCGGCGGCACGGCCAACTTCAAGGTGCTCGGCGGGCCGCTCATTCCCCTGGCCGCCACGCTTCAGGCCGGCGTGGCCTTCGCCGAGGTCGAAGATGGGGAGAATCATCTGCGGGTGCCCATCGGACTGGGCCTCACGCTCACCATCCCCAGCGTCGCGGTGGCCATCAAACCGTGGCTCGCGCCCCGGCTCGAAATCGTACGGATGTACGGCGACACCGTTCAGGACGACACCGACACCAGGTTCGGATTGAGCGGCGGCATCGACTTCAATCTGATCAATGGCTTGGGCTTCCGGGCCGCGGCCGACTACGTGAACGTCGATGGTGGCTCACCCACCGTCTTCAGCGTCGGCGCCGGCTACAATTTCCGGCTTCCCGGTC
>DATHRW010000059.1:0-4291 GCA_035464955.1 Gemmatimonadales bacterium | reverse complement strand
CTGGAAACGCACCTGGCACCCCACCTCATGTGCATTTTGAAATCCGTACCCGCCGGTTTCCCGGAAAGGGCTTGGGCAACCGATGCGACCCAGCAAAAGCGGTTGCCGGGGAGGCGGACGCATGTTGATCACGAGTGTGGTATCCAGAATGCGTTCAGGTCTGGCTGTGCTCCTTGCTATCGCGAGCGCCGCGTGCCAGCGCGAGTCAAGTCCGGCGGATACCGAGCGTGGACAGGGCTCCTCGACCGAACTTGTGCAATGGCTCTTCCGTCCTTCGCCATTGGAACGCGACGCGATTGATTCGGTGCTTGGGACTATTCGCGAACAGTACTACCCGCAAGGAAGCCTGTTGGATGGTCAGCTGGACACGCTACCCAGCGTCGGCCCGACCCGGGAGTACTTACTAATAGCTTCCATTCCCGCTCGGGAAGGAACCGCTGAGATTGTGAGACTCTTCATTCTATCTCCGCCGTCTGCTTCCGCGCCCTCCCCGATGCTTATCGAGGATCGCCCGAACAGATTCGCAGTTACGGAGATCACGGATCTCGATGGGGATGGCCATGCAGATGTAGCCTACTGCATCTGGACCGGCGAGTTTGGGGATGCGGGCACGCCGATGGCAGTTGGCTATGCGGAGGACGAGTGGTATGAGGTTCATGCCGCTCAGTTGCCAGAATGTGGACCTTTGCCTGCTCCGTGAGGTCAAACCAGGCAATACGGTAACAGCGGGGGCACGTCCGGGTTGTCGGGCCTCACTGGAACTGGGCCGAGTCTAGCGTGCGGTGCTCCCCAGCAGGGTTCAGCGGGCAGGCCGTCGCTGGTTACGGGCCTCGGGGATCACTCCGCGTGGCGGGCCTTGCCGAAACGAAAGAGGGTGGTGGGGGGCCTCAATGGTCCTTACGGACCAGCGGACACCGGTCGCAGCCGGGCCGGCCCCGTTGAGTAGGATGCGAGCGATGTGCTGCTCCATCAGCCGGGACAGCGGAGGTCACCCCACCCGCGACCAAGGTGGCGGCCAGGATGCGGGCCGCCTAGACCTGAGCGGTGGGCAGCGGCTCTGGCAGCCGAGCCGGTGAGTCACCTTGCAGGGGGTTTAGGCCGGCCGCATATTGCCGCAATGACTGCGGATGCCCGCGAAGTTCAAGTGGCGCTGCTCCAGCGCATGACGGCCGAGCGGAAGCTTGCCCTGGCTGCCCAGATGCGGCAGGCGGCCTGGGACCTCAAGGCCGGCGCAATCCGGCGCGCCCGCCCCGAGCTTTTGGACCACGAGGTTCAGGATCGGGTCCGCCAAGTCTTCCGGGATGCCGGTTCCTGAACTGTTTGCGGCGTTCCTCCGCCCGCTCAACCAGTTGGATTTCCCCTACATGGTCACTGGAGCCGTGGCGGCCATTGTCTATGGCGAGCCTCGGTTGACTCATGATCTCGACATAGTGCTCGACCTCAGGCCGGGCGACGGTCGGCGCTTGATCGCGGCCTTTCCCGAGACCGAGTTCTACCGCCCCCCCGGGAAGTTGTGGAGGAAGAAGCACGGCGCGAGTCGGACGGGCACTTCAATCCGGTCCACCTCGCCACCGCCTTGAGGGCCGATGTGTACCTGGCCGGCCGCGATCCGTTCCAGCACTGGGCGCTGTCCCGCCGGCAGCGAGAGGAGATGGGGACCGAAAGCATCGCCGTCGCTCCCATGGAGTATGTGATCGTCATGAAGCTTCGCTATTTCCGGGATGGCGACTCGGAGCGCCACCTGCGTGATATCGAGCACATGCTCGAGATCAGCGGGGCGCGGCTGGACCGCGGGGCCCTGCAGCCCTGGATTGAGACGTATCGGTTGGAGCCCGAATGGGCCCGGGTCGCCGGAGGGTACGGAAATGCGTGACTGCTGAGGGGCATTCGCGGGGAGCACAGCCAGGATCTGAGCTGGAGACTCGGAGCGGATCAAAGGTACGGTGGGCTTCGAGGGCACGAAAGGGGGGCCGGGACCCTGCCTAGAGGTCGGCGCTCTTGACGCCTGGTGGTGTCTAGTGTACCAATATAGGTAACAATTGTCACCACAAAGGGTGCTGTTGTCACAATAATGGGTACGACAAGGTCAGATAACGCCGCAAAGGCTCTCTTCGGGCGGACAAGGCGTAACATCCTGGCTCTTCTGTTCGGGCGGCCAGGTGAGTCGTTCTACCTGAGAGAGATCGTACGTCTTGCAGGGACAGGGACGGGCGCAGTCCAACGGGAACTGACCCGGCTCACCGCTGCTGGTTTGCTCCGCCGATCCGCTAACGGCAACCAGGTCTACTTCGAGGCTAATCCCGACTCCCCCATCTACCAAGAGCTGCGAAGTCTCATTGTGAAAACGGCTGGCATAGCGGATGTCCTGCGCGCAGCCCTGCTACAACTCGCTGACAAGGAACGCATACGCCTTGCGTTCATCTATGGCTCCGTTGCCTCGGCAACACAGGACCCGGGAAGTGACGTTGACCTGATAATCGTCGGCGATCTTCAGCTCTCAGCCTTGCTCCCACGTCTTCGCCAGGTGCAGGAACAGATTGGACGTGAGGTCAACCCGACCATCATTAGCGTGCCGGAGTTCACACACAAGCTCAAGATGCGAGAGCACTTTCTGCATCGAGTAATGGCGGGCGACAGGATCTTCCTGGTAGGAAACGCCGATGAGCTTGAGCAGCTGGCTCGCTAACGGTTGGCTGGTTGCCCACGAAGCGAGTCCCGAGGAGATCGATGACCTGTTGGCCATTGTCGATCGAGACCTCACCGACGCCGCCATTGAGGCGCTCAGCCCAGATTGGCGCCTCGGCATAGCGTACAACGCAGCACTGCAACTTGCGACCCTGGCGCTCGCGGCCGAGGGGTTCCGTCCCGGCCGGCAACGCGGCCATGAATACGCGCTCCGATCGCTCGCCTATACGATCGAGGCAGAGTCCGCGTTGGTGGATGTTCTTGATGGTGTACGCCGCAAGCGCAATCTGAGTCACTACGAGCGCACAGGAACGACATCTTCCGGTGAAGCACTGGAGATCTACACTCTCGCCGCACAACTTCGCGCACGAGTTGTGAGTTGGCTGCAGGACAGCCATCCCGATCTCTATCAGGCCTGACCCAATTGCGGTTGCGGGGCCCTGGTCAATCTGAATGGGCGTGTCCACGCCCTGCGGATAGTCTGGCGAAGTATTGGGGGTGGACGCGACTTCGGGCGATTAGACCATAGCATGTCGCGTCGATCGATGTCCCGCGTCGGCGGCTCGCGGGACCGCAAGCGGGGCTAGAGCGTGTCACGTTATGGGATCCTACGGTTTCCGACGCTCCTTCCTCCGGCTCATCACCAACACCCGTCCGACCTGTTTCTGTTTCCGATATCCCAACAAGTGGAAGATCTGAAGCGCGACAAACCGGGCCACGCGGATGTCGATCACCAGCGTGTCTTCGAGGGTCGGGTGCCGGCGCACGCCGGGCAACGCGCGCAGCAGCTGGTCAGCGCGGGTATGACGCAGGATCCGCGACACGGTCAGCCAGAACGGACTGAATTCCCGGATCACGAAGAAGCCGTCGTCGCCCTGGGTCTGATAGAGCGGCATCAGAATCCGCCCGCCGGCCGGGGCATGAATGTCGCCCGACCGGTCCTCCGCCACCCACTCGCCTTGAGTCAGGGGTTGGAAGCTTTCGTATCCGGGCCGCATGCGAAACCGATCCTCCGGCTGGACCGGGTGGCGATACCGCACCTCGAACACCCGTGGCAGTCCTCGCCGGTTCTGTTCGAGCAGGCGTTGCGCTCGTTCGACTTCGGCCAACCGGTCGGCCGTGGGCAACACGCCGGCGGCGGCCAGCGCAACCCAGACGCCGGCCTCCAGGAGATCGACCGAGGCGGGGTCTTGGTGGCGGCCGCCTTCGAACCCCATGGTGATGTAGCCGAGGCCGTTCAAGTACTCGAGCAAGGTCCCCTCGATATGCTCTTCCAATCCCAGGATGATCGGGGAGCGGAAGCGGAGAGCGAACTCGCGGTTTCGGAGCGTGTCGCCGACGGTGGCGAAGGCCGCGCTCTTGCCGGAGGTGGTGTGCAGGTCGATGAAGAACGCCTCGTCGTGCGCCCGGCCGAGTGCGGGTTCGATGGCTTCGAGCACTTCGACCAGTTCCTGGTCTTCGCTGATCGCCGGGTCGGGCGGGTGGCCATTCCGGAGGGCTGTGATGCGTTCGAGCTTGAAGTGTCGGTTGAGGTCGCGGTCGATGGCCCGCTCGTCCCGGGCCAGCGCGGCCAAGTTGCCGGCCAATCCTAAGAATTCGCCCCGGA
>DATHRW010000058.1:0-2476 GCA_035464955.1 Gemmatimonadales bacterium | reverse complement strand
CCCAGCTGTATTTTCCTGAAGGAAGCCAGACCCCGTGAGCCAGTGATTAGCCACTTGGACCATTTTCACGAAAAAAGGGACTCTGACGGGAATCCCAAACTCCTTTGATCATTACGTTGGTGCCGAAGGGGGGACTCGAACCCCCACGGGTCTCCCCACTGAAAAGTATTACCACCTCTCGGACCGATTTGAGGGGGACAGGTCAGCTCCACCGAGGCAGTCAGGCGGGTGGGCACATCCATCGAGGTCCTCCACCGTGGCTACCCTCTGGAGGTCACTACCCCCCGGCCACGACGTCGGCGATCATGCCCACGGCAGCCAACGCGATGACGACCGCAAGCGTGGTTCTCAGCCATCGGGAGCTGGTCCGATGACTGAGGATGCTGCCGATTTGCGCACCCGGTACCGCCGCGACCACGATCAGCACGGCGGGGGCCAGCGGCACCTGCCCCGTCGCCGCCTTGCCCACGAATCCCGCGAGGGAGGCGAGAAACACGAGCGCCAGGTTGCTCCCGATGACCACACGGGTTGGCAGACGGAGAGCATAGAGCATCAGGGGAATGAGGATGAACGAGCCTCCCTGCCCGACCAGCCCCCCCAGAAAACCGATCACCGCGGCAACCGATATGGCAAGGGGAATATTGAACCGGCAGGCGTTCGGGTCCTCGACTTCATGTTCCTCGGACTTCGGAAGCCACATCATCATCGCGGCGATGGCGGCGAGCCCGGCGAAGACGACCATCAACACCTCGTTCGCCACCCACCGTGAGATCACCGAGCCCGCCAGCGCGGCGGCCGCTATGGTGCTCCCCATCGAGACCACGAGCCGACGGCTCACCGACCGGTACCTGTCGTGACGCCAAGCCCCGGACAGGCAGGCGAACAGCCCTTGGGTAATCGTCAGGCCGGCGACCTGCCGCATGTCCAGGGAGGCGAGACCGAAGGCGGAAGGCAGGTACAGAAGCGCGGGAGCCATGACGATCCCGCCGCCGATCCCGAGCAACCCGGACAGGCAGCTGACCGCGAAACCCACGAAAAGAATCAGTACCGCCAGTCCCGGCTCGATCATGGCGGCTCCTACGACACGACCTCGATCCGCCCTTCCGGTTCAGCGATGAACTCCCCGATGGCCGCTGCCAAAACGCCCGCTCCGGCGAGGCCGGAGAGCAAGACCTTAAACCTCGAAGGTTCGACCGCGAAGAGGAGCCCACCGGAAGTCTGGGCATCGCAGAGCAGGAGGCGATCAATCTCGTCGATCGCGTCATGGTAGTTCACGACCCGATCAAGTGACTCCTTGTTGCGGCGCGTCCCCCCGGGGATCGAGCCTCGGGCAGCGAGTTCCCGTGCCCCCGGAAGGAGGGGAACCGCGGACAGCCGGATCCGCGCGCCGACGCCGGAGAGCATCTCGCGGAGATGGCCCAGCAAGCCGAACCCGGTGATGTCGGTGCATGCGCGTACACCGACCTCCCGCGCAACCTCGGCCGCCGCGCGGTTCAAGGTCGCCATGGTCTCGACGGCCGCCCTCATCGCCTCATCGCCGGCCGTGCCGGCCTTCATGGCCGTCGTCACGATCCCGGTCCCGATCGGCTTGGTGAGGACAAGCCGGTCTCCAGCGCACCCTCCGACGTTGGCCCAATACTCCTTCGGATGGACAAAGCCAGTCACGCACAGGCCATACTTCGGCTCCTTGTCATCGACGGTGTGGCCGCCGACGATATCGATGCCGGCGTCCCTTGCCTTCTCCGCCCCGCCCCGCAGGATTTCCGCGAGAATCGACATCGGCGCCACGTCGCTTGCTCTCGGAAAGCCTACGACGTTGAGAGCCACTACGGGCCGTCCGCCCATGGCATACACATCGCTAAGGGAATTCGCCGCGGCGATGGCTCCGAACTGATAGGGGTCGACCACCACCGGCGTGAAGAAGTCCACGGTCTGGATCAGCGCCAGATCGTCGGAGACAAGGTAGATCGCCGCATCGTCGGCGGTTCTAGGGCCGACAAGCACGTTCGGATCGGTGATTTCTGGCAGGCCGCTCAGAACCTGAGCGAGGTCCTCGGGACCGATTTTTGCCGCTCACCCCGCGCAGCTGGAGAGCTGGGTCAAGCGTACCTTGCTCTTCGACATGGTTATCCTCCTTGTTAGTCCGGCTCGACTTCGGGATTCCCGCTTCGTACCGGTTATTTCCATGCTATGCTTCCCGGAGTTATGCTGGAAATGCATTTTATTGTTCGTTACCATGCATATCTCTTTGGGTAGCCGATGAACCCGCGCCATCTCCAAACCTTCCTCGTCGTCCGCAGGCACCTGAACTACACCCGGGCGGCCGAGGAGGTCTTCCTCACCCAGCCGGCGGTCTCGCGGCAGGTGCGTCAGCTCGAGGAGGAGCTCGGTGTTCGGCTCTTCGAGCAGATCGGCAAGTCGCTCCACCTGACGGATGCCGGCGAGACGCTTGCCGCCGAGGCGGAGAAGCTGCTCG
>DATHRW010000057.1:0-11012 GCA_035464955.1 Gemmatimonadales bacterium | reverse complement strand
TCTCGTCGGCCTACCTGGGATATGCATACAGGCGGAATGAACAGGATCTCTATTTCCCCGCCCTGATCGACCACTGGAATGTGGCCACCGTCACACAACAACACGTGCGGGCCACGGGTCCAAATCTCGAGTTGATGCACTGGTTTGGAATCCGACCCGTCGTGCTGGTCCGGAACCTATTCGACACCGTCGTGAGCATCCGTGACTATCTCTTCACCGAGGGGTTCAACAAGTTTCCATCGCTCTACGTCACTGAGCAGATGGCCGACCTTACCCGGGAGCGGCAGTTCGACCTACTGATCCTGCACGCGCTTCCCTGGTACTTCAACTTCTATGTGTCGTGGTTTGACACCTGTCGGCAGAATTCCATCGACGCTCTTTGGCTCCGCTATGACGATCTTATCCAGGACTGGGCCGGGGGAATCCGACAGGTGCTCGACTTCTATCACATTCAGGCCCCCGAGCAGGACATTCATGCGACCCTCGAACGATTGCACGCGGGCGATCCCAGTGAAGTCCGCATCAATGTCGGTGTCAGCGGCCGCGGGAACGACCTGACCGAACCACAGCGCGACCGGATCCGAGAGCAGGCTGCCTGCTATCCATGGGTGGACTTCACCGCCGTGGGCATCGACTAGCTCGGCCGTACGGGCGTGTGGCTCGGTCCCTCGGGATCGAGGTTGACTCCGCCGAAGCGCGCAGGCAGTCTTCGAGCATTGCCTCCTCCTCACATTCTCTCCTGCTCTTCCGGGGGAACCGTCATGGCAAACTTCACGCTGACCGTGAACGGCAGGGATCGTACCGTCGACGCCGCCCCTGACACCCCGTTGCTGTGGGTGCTCAGGGACAGCCTCGACCTCACCGGCACCAAGTTCGGCTGCGGCATCGGGATGTGCCGGGCCTGTACGGTGTTGGTCGATGGAGCAGCGAAGGCCTCGTGCCTCGTTCGGGTCAACCAGGTCGGCACGCAGGCCATCACCACGATCGAGGGGTTCGCAGAGAACCAGAGCCACCCGCTCCTCCAGGCATGGATTGCTGAGGAGGTGTCTCAATGTGGCTATTGCCAATCCGGGCAACTCCTGGCCGCGGCCGCGCTCTTGGATCAGCATCCCAAGCCGAGCGACGAAGAGATCGATCGATCCATGGCGCCGAACCTTTGCCGTTGCGGCACCTATCCCCGGATCCGACGGGCCATTCGCCGCGCCGCAGGGGAGGTAAGCCATGGCTAGCCGACGGAAGTTCTTCAAGGTGACCGGAGGGATCGGGGCGGGCTTCGTGCTGGCGCTCTATCTGCCGAGCTGCAAGGGTATGGCCGCCCGGGTCCGCGAAGGCTTCGAGCCCAATGCCTGGATCACGATCGGCCCGGACGGCACGGTCACCCTCACCTTAGACAAGTCCGAGATGGGCCAGGGTACCCACACGGCGCTCGCCATGATCCTGGCTGAAGAGCTCGAGGCGGATTGGTCGAAGGTTCGGTTGGGCGAGGTGCCGATCGATCCAAGCTCCTGGGAACGGAACATGGGTACCGGCGGGAGCTCGAGCGTGCGCGAGTCGTATGAACGGCTGCGCAAGGCTGGCGCGTCTGGACGCGCCATGTTGCTCGCGGCGGCGGCCGACACATGGGGCGTGCCACCGTCGGAGTGCCGCGCGACTCGGGGCGAGGTTCTTCACGCCGGCAGTAACCGTCAGCTGGGTTATGGAGCCTTGGCCGCGCACGCCGCAACAATGCCCGTGCCCGATGATCCGCCGCTCAAGGATCCCAAGGACTTCACGATCCTCGGCACGCGGGTCAAGCGGCTCGACACGCCGGCCAAACTGGACGGCACAGCGGTGTTCGGGATCGACGTCAGCCTTCCGGGAATGCTGGTCGCGTCGGTCGAGCGTTCACCGGTCTTCGGGGGCCGGGTGGCGCGCTATGAGGCGGCAGCGGCGCTGGCGGTCGACGGTGTGCGGCACGTCGTCGAGGTTGAGAGCACGGTTGGCCAGCGGACGGACGGGTCGTGGCCGGCGCAGTTCGAGAGCGGGGTCGCCGTGGTGGCCGACACCTACTGGCAGGCGGTCACTGGACGGCGGGCGCTCGACATCACATGGGACGAGGGCGCCAACGCAGCGGTGAGCAGCGCAACGATCGCCCGGGACTCTCGGTCCCTGGCGACACGAGACGGGAAGGTGGCGCGGAGCAATGGCGACGCGATCCGGGCGCTTACCGGTGCGCCCCGGAGGATCGAGGCGGTATACCAGGTGCCCTTTCTGCATCAAGCAACCATGGAGCCCATGAATTGCACGGCGGATGTTCGCGATGGGGAGTGCGACATCTGGGCGCCCACACAAACACAGAGCGCCGCCCAGGGTGCCGTCGCACGGGCGTTGAAGGTCCGGGCCGGCAAGGTCAGGATCCACACGACGCTTCTCGGAGGCGGGTTTGGGCGACGGCTGGAGCCGGACTACGCCGCAGAGGCGGCGCTGATTTCCCAGAGGGTCGGGGCACCGGTCAAGGTTGTGTGGTCGCGCGAAGACGATGTACAGCATGGGTTCTATCGACCGGCGACCCACAATCACTTCTGGGCCGGACTCGATGCCGACGGAATGCCAATCGCCTGGCGGCACCACATCGTGGGTCCTTCGATTTCAGCTCAGAAAGGCTGGCTCGGCCCGGGCGAAATCGACGACTCATCGGTGGAGGGCGCCGCGAACCTGCCATACGCCATTCCGAACCTTAGGGTCGAATACACCCAGGTGGAGACACCGGTCCCGATCGGCTTTTGGCGCTCGGTCGGCAGCTCGCAGAACGCCTTCGTGACGGAGTGTTTTCTCGACGAGTTGGCCGGTGAGGCTGGAGCGGACCCATTCGAATTCCGGCGGCGGCTCCTCTCGAATCACCCTCGACACCGTCGGGTGCTCGAGCTCGCCGCCGAGAAGGCAGACTGGGGGACGCCTCTCGGCGCGGGACAGGGTCGCGGCATCGCCGTCGCGGAGGCATTCGGCACATTTGTCGCTCAGGTAGCGGAGGTGACGGTCGACGACCAGGGGAGGGTGCGGGTGGATCGTGTGGTGTGCGCTGTCGACTGCGGCCCGATCGTGAACCCGGACACCATCGAGGCGCAAATGGAGGGCGGTATCGTGTTCGGCCTGACGGCGGCGCTCTACGGACAGATCACGATCGACCGCGGACGGGTCCAACAGAGTAACTTCCATGATTACCAGATACTCCGCATGGCTGAGACGCCCCGAATCGAGGTCCACCTGGTGCAGAGCACCGAATCGCAAGGGGGCATCGGCGAGCCCGGGGTGCCGCCGATTGCACCGGCGGTCGTGAACGCAATCCATGCCGCGACCGGCCAGCGAGTGCGGAGGCTTCCCATCGATCCGGCAGACCTCGTTTCGGGTCGATAGCCGAATCGGAGCACGGCTATTGCGGAACGCGGCCAGGGCATTACCTTTGAGAGGCTTGATGCACCTACGGGGTGCGCGCTGAACCGGAGATATCTGTCATAGAGGGATCTGGCTCGGAGCTGGATCCCTCGCTGCGTTTCAAGTGTTCGGCCGATCGTTTCTCACTAGTGGATCGGCAGCCTGCCACGGGGCCTTACCGTGGCAAACATGTCTCGGTGGTGCGGAATCTCCGAACTCCGATGACAGCTTTTATCAAGAGGAGTACGAGTATGCGTACCACCGGAACCGTCAAGTGGTTCAACGACGCCAAGGGATTTGGCTTCATCACCCCCGAGAATGGCGAGAAGGACTGCTTCGTGCACCACTCGGCGATTCAGGCAGAGGGCTTCAAGTCTCTGTCCGAGGGCGACAAGGTCGAGTTCGACGTGACCCAGGGCCAAAAGGGCCCGGCCGCGGAAAACGTCGTCAAGATCAGCTAACGACTGATTGAGCGTCCCCGAACAGGGGAAGCAAGGAAGGCCGTCCCGAAGTCCGGGGCGGCCTTTTCCGCGTTCGGACCTGCCGGTGGCGTACACCAGCCTGACCCGGGCCGAGGTATTGCGAAAACAGGTCAGGTCATTAGCTTAGTGCAGCTTACCGCGCACCCGGATTCTGTGCGCCTGAGGACCGAGATACCGCAAGAGGGATCTGGCTCAGCGCTGGATCCCTCGTTGCGTATCGATGTTCCGCCGACCGCGCACTAACGCCGGCTGGCAGCCTGCCGCGGGGCGTGTCCGCGGTAATGTCGACGGATGGTACGGCAACGCCGGACTCCGAAGACACAGATTCCACCAGAGGAGTACGGCAATGCGCACCACCGGAACCGTCAAGTGGTTCAACGATGCCAAGGGCTTCGGCTTCATCACCCCCGAGAACGGAGGCAAGGACTGCTTCGTGCATCACTCGGCGATTCAGGCCGAAGGCTTCAAGTCGCTGTCCGAAGGCGATAAGGTCGAATTCGACGTCGTCCAAGGGCAGAAGGGCCCGGCGGCGGAGAACGTGGTCAAGGTCAGCTAACCGCTGACCGCGATCCCCTCGCAGGAGGGGCAACATCCGGGAGCCGTCCTGCACCAGCAGGGCGGCTCCTGTCTTTCCGGCTGAAACCAGGGATATCGAAGCCGGGCGAGACGCGAGCCCGCCTTGCGAAGGTCCGGGCCATGGGCTATATCGAAATCTGGCCCGCACCGACGGCGCGGGCGCGGCTCCTTTTTACTCCGGAGGCTGGATGGGCAAGGGACACGAAGACCTGCATACGCTGCACGAGGCGCTGGCCACATTCGAGGAAGCCATTCGGCAGCGCGAGCGCCGTAACCCCCTCACAAGCAAGGTGTCCACAAAGCAAGCTGCCGATGAGGCTCGCCAGAATGTCGTGGAGGTGGTCGTGAAAATGGTCACGGCCGCGCGGATGGGCCGCGAATCCTCCTGACCAACCTCGCCCCTTGACCCTGTATCGCGAAACAAGGCCCCGGGCACCGATATCGGCGCCCGGGGCCTCCATCGTTCCTGCCCACAGCTACCCGCCGAACTTGATGCCCTGCGCCAAGGGAAGCTCGGTGCTCCAATTGACGGTGTTGGTCTGGCGGCGCATGTAGGCCTTCCATGAATCGGAACCCGATTCCCGCCCGCCGCCGGTTTCTTTTTCACCGCCGAAGGCCCCGCCGATCTCGGCGCCGCTCGTGCCGATGTTCACGTTGGCAATCCCGCAATCGCTGCCACGGTGCGACAGGAAATACTCCGCCTCGCGCATGTGCTCGGTGAAGATTGCGGACGACAGCCCCTGCGGCACGCCGTTGTGCAGTGCCACGGCCTCCTCGATCTCCGCCACCGACTCGGCCGGCGACGCCGACGCGCTGCCGTAGCCGATGATGTAGAGGATGGGCGCGAAGGTCTCCTCCTGCACGATGGCAAACTCGTTCTTGGCCGCCGCGATGCACGGTCTGACGTAATGTCCGCCCGGATAGTCTGGCCCATCGAGCGGCTCGCCGCCGAAGAGGATTTCCCCACCCTCCTCCTGGACCCGGCGGACAGCATTCTGCAGATCCTTCACGGCCTGCCGGGTCACCAGCGGTCCCATCAGGGTCTCGCGTTTCCGTGGGTCGCCGATCCGGACCCCCTCGTACGCCCGGCAGAGGCGGCGGACGAATTCCTTCCGGATCGACTCGTGCACGATGATCCGGCGCGTGCTGGTGCAGCGCTGGCCCGCCGTGCCCACCGCCCCGAACAAGACCGCCGGGAGTGCCAAGTCCACGTTCGCATGCGGCGTCACGATGATCGCGTTGTTGCCGCCCAACTCGAGGATGGCTCGACCGAGCCTCTTCCCGACCACCTCGGCGACGCGGTACCCAACTTGGCAGCTTCCGGTAGCCGACACGAGCGGTACCCGCCGGTCGTGCAACATCCGGTCGCCCACGGTCGATCCCTTGCCGATGGTGAGCGAGAAGATGGCCGGGTCGACATCATTCGCGCGGCACACCTGTTCCGCCAGCTTGGTGCACGCGATCGCGGTGAGCGGCGTCTTGCTGGCCGGCTTCCACAACACGCTGTCGCCGCATACCGATGCGATGGCCGTGTTCCAGCTCCATACGGCAACCGGGAAGTTGAACGCGCTGATCACCCCCACTACCCCCAGCGGGTGCCACTGCTCGAACATGCGATGGTCCGGCCGCTCCGACTGCATGGTGAGCCCGTAGAGCTGGCGGGAGAGGCCGGTCGCGAAGTCGCAGATGTCGATCATTTCCTGCACTTCGCCTTCACCTTCGGCCAGAATCTTCCCCATCTCGAGCGTGACGAGCTGACCCAGCTCGTGCTTCACCTCCCGGAGCCGATCGCCGAGCTGCCGGATGATCTCGCCGCGGCGCGGGGCCGGGACGCGGCGCCAGGAAAGGAAGGCCTCGTGGGCGCGTCCCGCGATCCGGTCGTATTCCTCTTCGGTAACTTGCTGCACGGTCGCGATCCGTGAACCATCGATGGGGGTGATGACCTCGAGTTCGGGACCGGATCCGATCCACTCACCGTCGAAGCCGCCCGCGTTGGTCTCCGTAATTCCCAGGGTCGCCAGAAAATCGCTCAGGACTGGGGCTGTCGTGGCCATGGTTCTACCCGCCGTAATGTCTCGCTGGAAAGAAAGTGCTGTATGGAGTTCAGTACTGACGTCGGATTCTAGCATGGTCCGGCGGGCGGGGCCACTCCGTACGTAACAGACGCCAAACCGCTTCCGCTTCGTGGAAGCCGGAGATTTGTGACCCGTGCCGTCATGCGTATTCCGTGCCTCCTGGCGGCGCCGAGCCGCCTGCCGTAGTTTGCCGCAGACTCCGGAGGCAATCACCATGCACATGCTTGCTCGTACACGATGTTTTCGATTCCCGATTCTCATGGCCTTGTGGCTCGGACTCGTGGCGTGGCCCATGACCGGCGCCGCAGCACAAGGCGCTTCCCGATGGTCCGGCCCGTCTCCGTTCCGGCCCCTCGACCTCCCGGCCGCCACCACCATCCGTACCGGCGCGGGACGCCCGGGCCCGGACTACTGGCAGCAACAGGTCGACTACGATCTCCAGGCGGCGGTCGACACCGCCACCCGGCTCCTCACGGGCTCCGGTATCATGACGTACCGGAACAACTCTCCCGAAAGCCTGCCATTCCTCTGGCTCAAGCTCGACGCCAACCGCTGCGGCGACGAGAGCGAGGCCGCCGTGCTCAATACGCCGCCGCTCCTGTTCGGCGACGCGGTGTTCGACTTCTCGTGCCGCGGCGGTAGCGGCATGACGCTCGAGCGGGTGACTTCTTCGCGGCGAGCGCTGCCGTACCAGGTATCAGGCACAGTAGCCCGTGTGGAGTTACCCCATCCACTCCAGCCCGGCGGAACGATCGATATCGAGCTCGCCTGGCGGTGGACCCTGCCGGATTACGGCTACGGCCGCATGGGACGCGACGGCACGCTCTATCAGATCGCGCAGTGGTACCCCCGGGCTGCGGTGTATGACGATGTGAGCGGCTGGAACATCGCGCCGTTCCTGGGTGCGGGAGAGTTCTACCAGGAATACGGCAACTTCACGGCGGCGCTGACCGTGCCGGCCGGCTACGTCGTCACGGCCACGGGTACCATCGACAACCCGGAGACGGTCCTGACTCGAGCCCAGCACGACCGGCTCGCGCGAGCGCGGGCGTCGGAAACCGCCGTGGCGATCGTGACTCGGGATGAGGCGCTCCGGGCGCGGCGGGCAGCCGTCGCGGGTACCAAGACGTGGCACTTCTCCGCTCGCAACGTGCGCGACTTTGCCTTTGCTATGGCACCCGATTTCCGCTGGGACGCGAGCAGCTGGGACGGCACCCTGATCCAGACCTTCTACCGGCCCGAGGCGACACTCTGGGAAGAAGCCAACCGGATGTCGTGGGTCACCATCAAGCACTTCTCCGATCGGCTGGCCCGCTATCCCTACCCACACGCGACGACGGTGGAGGGCCCGAACGACGGCATGGAATATCCCATGCTGACGTTCGTGCCGCGCGGCGCCTCGCGCGAAGAGCTCTACTGGGTGCTGACCCACGAATTCGGCCACGAGTGGTATCCGATGTTGGTCAACTCCAACGAGCGGCTCTATCCATGGATGGATGAGGGGTTCAACACCTTTATCGACATCGGATCGGTCGAGGAGTACTTCGCGGGGCAGGCCTACGCGGACACTATCGATCTGCAACCGCTGCATCTCTTTCCTTTGCATGCGATCGAAGGACAGGAGCAGCCCATGGCCCTGCCGCCCGACGAGCAGCACGATCTCTACTGGGCCGCCTACTTCAAGCCCGCGCTGATGCTGCACCTCCTGCGGACGGAGGTCCTGGGCGCCGAGCGATTCGACCGCGCGTTTTCGGAGTACACCAAGGCGTGGAGCTTCAAGCATCCCACGCCGGCCGATTTCTTCCGGTTCATGGAGAACGCCACAGGCAAGCAGCTCGACTGGTTCTGGCGGGAGTGGATCTACTCGACCGCCCGGCTCGACCAGGCCATCGATCGGGTGACCCCCGGAGCCGTCGGCACTGGGACGACGGTCTATTTACGCAGCCGGGGCGATATGGTGATGCCCGCCGAGCTGGCGCTGACCTTCACCGACGGTAGCACGGAGACCGTCCGCCTTCCGGTCGAGATGTGGAAGCTCGGCCCGGAGTTCGCCTATCGCGTGCGCGGCGGCCGGCAGCTCGCTCGCGCCGAGCTGGACCCGCGGGGCGTGTATCCGGACGTGGACCGCGGCAACAACGTGTGGCAACAGTAACGGCGACATCGACCAGACAACCAGACAGGGAGAGACGTGATGGGGCAGAGCGGAAACAAGACGTTCGACATGGCCGCCGTCCAACGCGGCGCCCGGCTCCGGCGCTCGCCGTTCTTCGAGGCGACGCTGGCGGCAGGGTGCCGGGGCTACACGGTCTACAACCACATGTTCCTCCCGATCGCCTATGCCGACCTGGAAGAAGAATACTGGCGACTGCTCAACGACGTGACCGTATGGGACGTGTCGGTCGAGCGCCAGGTCGAGATCACCGGTCCGGACGCTTTTCGGCTGACCAACCTGCTGACCCCCCGCGACTTGACCAAGTGCCAGGTCGGGCAGGGCAAATATGTGGTGATCACAGGGGAGGACGGCGGCATCATCAACGACCCGGTCCTGCTGCGCCTGGGCGAGAACCATTTCTGGCTGGCCCTCGCCGACAGCGACGTGCTGCTCTGGGCGCGCGGCGTGGCCTACAACTCGGGATTGGATGTCGCGATCACCGAGCCGGATGTCTCACCGCTCCAGATTCAAGGGCCCAAGTCGAAACCCGTAGTGCAGGCGCTGTTCGGGGACCGGGTGCTCGAGCTGCCCTACTACTACTTCATCGAGACCGAGGTGGACGGGATCCCGGTGGTGGTGACCCGGACGGGATGGAGCGGAGAGGTCGGGTACGAGATCTACCTGCGCGACGGAAGCCGCGGGACCGAGCTGTGGGACCGGGTCATGGCGGCCGGGAAGCCGCACAACATCGCCCCGACCGGACCATCGGACATCCGACGGATCGAGGCCGGCATCCTGAACCACGGCGTCGATATCACACTGGACGATACACCCTACCACGTGGGACTCGAGTGGCTGGTGAACTTGGATCAGAAAGCCGACTTCATCGGGAAAGACGCGCTCCGCCGATTGGAAGCGAACGGGGTGAGCCGGAAACTGGCCGGCGTCGAGATCGCCGGCGACCCGCTGGACCTCAATATGACCCGCTGGCCGGTCGAGGCCGCAGGCCGCACCGTCGGATCGGTGACCTCGGCGGTCTACTCGCCGCGGCTCGAGAAGAACATCGGCTACGCGATGGTACCCACCGAGCTCACGGCACTGGGCACGGCGCTCACGGTCGGCACCCCGGACGGCGAGCGGACGGCGACGGTGGTGGCCAAGCCGTTCGTCGACCCCACCAAGGAACTGCCCAAGTCCTGACGGTCGGCTGCATGATCAGAACGAGGAGACAATCCTGGGATGTTGCTAGAATGAGGCATTCATTCTATCTTGAACTCCATGATCCAGCTGCTCAAGCAGGGCAAGTTCTCGCTGATTCTCAGCGCCGCCGGGCGGGTGTTCGCATTGGTCGGATACCGGCGCGCCATGATGTCGGACATTGCGGCCGAGGCGGGAGTCGCCCTCGGGACGCTGTACCGGTATGCGGAGAGCAAGGAGGAGCTGTTCGAGCTGGCTCTCCGAAGGGAACTGGGTCAAGAGCCCACGGTGCTTTGGGACGCACGCGGCAGAGCGAGTTTCGAGAGTTCTCTCCTCGAGTTCGTCCGACATGAATTCGTCGGCGAGGATCGCTTTCCAATCCTCACCGCGGCGCTCGAGGTCGATGCTCCACGCGATGGCCGGGCGGAGTTCGAGTCCGTGCTCGGTGAGCTGTACGACACCATGTCACAGCTGTACGTCGCAATTCGAATGATCGACCGGTCGGCCAGCGACTGGCCTGAACTCAACACCCTCTTTGCCAACCAGGTACGGAACCCGCTTCTGAGAGCGCTGGAGGCATACCTGTCTCTCAGGTGCGGAAAAGGCCTGCTTATTACGCCACCAGATCTTCCGACGGCAGCCCGTTATATCGTCGAGACTTGCGCAACCTTTGCGATGCACCGCCACTTCACGCCTGGTGGGAACTATGCTCTCGACTCCGTCGCGCGGGCTACGGCGATGCACTTCATATCGAAGGGCTTCGCTCCGCCTCGGTAGCCGTCCATAGGAGGTACCATGTGCAATCGGGCCACTCTCATGATCATTGCATTCGTCATCATCGCGTTCCGGCACGCCTACGGCTCGGTAAGCAGCCTGTCACAAGGGGCCCAAGGCCCGGTTCTCATCGAGAACGCCTGGGTAATCGACATGAGGGCCGACGCCCCACCTCGCATCGCCTCCGTGCTGGTTCAAGATGGGTTGGTCGCCGCCATCGGCCCCCTCGAGGACTCGTCCGTTTCGGACGACGTCCAACGCGTCGATGGAACGGGGCGCTTTCTCCTACCAGGCCTGACTGATGCACACGTGCACCTCCTCGATCGGAACGACCTCCCAGTTCTG
>DATHRW010000056.1:0-6779 GCA_035464955.1 Gemmatimonadales bacterium | reverse complement strand
GCTGTCAAGAGGGCGCTGTTGCTGATCTTGGTGACGCGTCCGACGAATGAGGTGTCGGGATAGGCGTCGATGGTGACTTCCACCGAGTCGCCCATCTCCAGCCGGATGACGTCGGTCTCGTCCACCTTGATCGTCGCGAGGATGACTGACAAATCCGCCACCGTCATCAACAGGCCGGTTTCGCGGGAGAAGGTGCCGGGAACGGCCACCTCGCCCTCCTCGACGGCCAATCGCACGACGCGGCCGTCGATGGGCGACGTGAGTCGGGTCTTGTCCAACTGGTCCTTCGACTCGCGGAGGCCGGCCCGGTATTGCTCGACTTGGGCACGGCTCGCGTTGTAATTGGCCACCGCGACGTCATAGGACGTCTGCGCGATTTCCACATCCTGGTCGGAGATCAAGGAGTTTCCCGCCGCCTTGAGGCTCTTGGCCCGCTGGAGCGCGCGATCGGCCTGATCCAGGTTGGCCTTGGCCTGCACCATGGAGGCCTGGCCCGTGGCCAAGAGCGCCTCCCCGCGGGCCACCGCCGACTCGTATTGGGACGGATCGATTTGGATCAGGAAGTCGCCCTTCTTGACGGCGTCGCCTTCCCGCACCGCGATCCGGGTGATGCGGCCGGTGATGTCGGCGCTGATGTCGACCTTGGTCTTGGCCTCGATATTCCCGCTGGCCGTCACCGTGGCGACGAGATCGCGCTTGGTCACCTCTTCATAGCGAACCTCGGTCCCCCGACTGCCGCGTTTCGCAGCGCTCAGGGCGAAGATGCCGCCGACAACGACCAGAAGGACGATGCCGATAATTCCCAGCTTGGCACGACGGGACATGATGTTCCTCTTAGCGGAGCGGCCGACCCACCGCGGCTTCAAGCGCGGCGAGGGCCCGGTGATAAGCGTACACGGCGTTCACATAGTCTCCTTCGGCTCGCTGCACTGCGGTCTGTGCGTCGGACAGCTCGAGCGAGGTCCCGCTGCCGAGTCGGTAGCGATCCTGGGCCAGCCTGAGCTGCTCCCGAGCGGCAACACGGCTCTTTTCCTGGACTGCGATGGCCTGATACGCGGTCTTCAAGGCAAGGAACCTGGTATTGACCTGGGCCCGAACCTGCAGCGCGCCGGCCCGGAGACTCTCGTCGGCGTCTTGTTGCGCGGCCTTGGCCTGCGACAGCTGCAGCGACCGGCCGAACCCGGTGAAGATGGGGAGCGAGATCGAAATACTGGCCTGGAATGGCTGGGCCGTGAAATCAAAGGGGAACACGTCGTTCGCATCCACGATTTGCTGCTCGAGCGCCGGGTCCAACGCCGTGCCGCTGGCATTGAGCCCCGAGGCGACATTGCAGTCGGGCACCGTGCCCGCGGGGTGCGGCGACGTGAGCCGGGTCAGGATGTCGTTTTGGTACTGGCAATCGGCCGCAGCGCCTTGGGCGCCCAAGAGGGTCGATTGAACGAGCGCATTGCGATCGGTCAACTCCTGGGAGAACCCGCTCCAGCCGGCCTGGGCAGACAGGGACGGTAGGAAAGCCGACTTGGCCGATCGGACCGACCAGGCCGCCGCCCGCTCACGTGCTTCCAGGGCGCGAAGCGCCGGATTCTGTTCCCCGGCGATCTCCAGGAGGTCGTCCAGCTGGTACTCCGGCGGAACCACGGGGAACGGATCCGTCAACCCAACCTGGTCGACCGGCACCGGAGGTGTGACCCCCATCCGTCGAAACAGCTCGATCTTGGCGGCATTCTCGCTTTGAATATTGTCGAGCAGCGCCACCTCCGACTGACCCTGGGTCACCTCCGCTTGGCGGACGTCCAACAGGGTCGCTTGTCCCACCGCAAGTCTGGCCTGCGCCAGCTCCAGGAACACACGGTTGCGCGCGACCTGCTGTCGCGCCACCTCGACCTGGGCGGCTGCCTGGAGCGCTGCGAGGTACTGATCCGTGATGTCGCTCTCGAGCATCACCCCGGCGTTGTTGATGTCCTCCTCGACCGCACGCTGGTTGGCCTTCTGAAGCCCGGGGCCGGAAATGACGCGACCGTCGAGCTGCCACTGCAGTCCCACGCTGTAGCTCGAGCTCAGAATCGAGGGCGTGGCATTCGTGAGGTTGCCGCCGAATCGTGAGGAGCCCGTTCCGGTATAGCCGATGCCGCTCGAAACACTGGCTGACGGCAGGAAACTGCCCCAGGCATTCCGGACCGCCCAGGAGGCGGGCGAGGCATCATTCAACACCTGCCGGTAGCCGGGGCTGTTCGCACGGGCTTCTGCCAAGGCCTCGGCCAGGGTAAGGGTGGCGAGGACCGGAGGACGCCCCGGGATGACCAGCGTATCCTGGGCGAGGGCCCCTCCGGGCAAGGCGATGACGAGGGCAAACGAGAGCTGCCAGCGGCACATGGATCGGGTTCCCCTAGGTGGGTGGATGCTCGGTGAGCCACCGACTCATACGGTCGGAGTCGGACCCAGGTTTCACCTTGGGACACGCAACGGCGCCGGTTTGGCCGAGCCGGGCCTTGAGGAAGGGAGTGATCCGACGATGGTCGGGCTAATCAGGCCGTCGAACCACGGAAATACCATTGGGCAGGTCCAGTCGCTCCAGATGACCGGCCGCGTCGAGCGTGACCGTGCCGGTGAGACCCCCGCTCAGCTGGACTGTCGTTTCGGTGGGACGGCTGCCAGGGAGGCGGGTTGCGGTGAAGCCGATCCTGACTCCGGTCCGGGGAAAGACTGCGGTGAGGCTCGAGCCCCCGGGAGTAGCCAGGTCGGCGATGGCGGCATACAGCACGAACACGCTGTCCGTGAGGAGCACCATGGAAGGGGTGGCGGGCCATTGGCGGGCCGCCTCCATGTCCTCGCCCAGACTGCGTACCGTCAGGCGCCCGCCATCGGTCGCGGCGAGAATGCGCCGGGTGGCCGACGTCGGAGGAAGGTCATACTGGAACGCGGCGATGGAGCCGGCAGGCGTGCGCTGCAGCACGGCAACGAACGTCCGCACCGAGTCGCCGCTCCTGAATCGTGCAGTGGAGGTGAGTGTCGTGCCGGGTCCGTCACCGCGGCCCCGACCCTGGCGAAGGACGAATTGCTCACGCCCAACCTCACGGCCGTCCTGCCGGATCGATAATGTGCCTTGGTCGAGGGCTTGAGCCGCGGCCGTCCCAGCCGGAACGGCGAGGAGGAGCAGCAACACGACGATCATCGACTCTCCTGCTCGGTGAAACATCTTTCCGCAACACGTTCAAACATAAACTGATAGAGCGCCCGCCCCTTCTCGGGCGAGGCCAAGCTCGGATGGCCAATCCCGCTGTGGAGCCCGATGACCCGTCGCATCCTCCCACCCCGGCTGTACTTGGCGGCGGTCTTGGCCGGCATCTCGGTATCCTGTGCAACCTCCATGCGCACCAAATGGGGTGCGATGAACAACAGGAGCGACGTGTCGAGCTCCCCACCGTGCACCGGACCACCCGGACGCTCCAGGAGATGGCCGAACTGCATGGCGAAAACATCGATGACCTGAACCTGCGCCTTGCTGACCACCACGGTGCTCAAGGCCTCCTGGTGAGGTTCGTATCCCTCGGCGGTCAGAATGAAAAACTCTCGGATGCCTGCCCCCTCCTCCCAAGATTCGATAAGTTCGTTCATGAATCGGTGGAGGGTCTTGCGCCTGAGCGATGCCCCACCGCCCACGGGAGGTCCGGCAGTCACATTGACCCCGAATTCAATGGCGGGAGCCCGGAGGATCTGGAACCGAGCCGAGAGGTCGTCGGCCAGGCGGTCCACGATCAAGGTGTCGGTCCCGAGCGGCAGGTGGGCCCCGTGCTGCTCGGTGCTACCAACAGGGATGATCAACGCCGGCCGGTGCGAGATCCGTGCACGCACGTCGGTCGGGTGCATTTCCTTGATTCGTAACGGACGGGATTCGTGATCCATCGCTCTCGGTGGTGGCCTGGGCTACTCATTGCCCTGGCGTTGGTCGCCGGGGAATGGCTCCGGCAGCCGGCCCCCCTTTGGGTTTGGCTCGCGCTCGGGTTCGGCGTCTCGGCGGTGCTCGTGCTCGGTCGTGAGCGCGGCTGGCGTGGACGATTCCTCACACTGGTCGTCGCGGCCCTCTTGGCGGCGCTGGCCGTGACGCAGTACCGGCTGAACGCAGTCGAGCACCGCTGGCCCGAGCTGCGCGAGCAGCGCGTGACGGATGCCTCCCGGCGTTTAGCCGGAGAACTTCGCGCGGCCTTCCTCCAGACCATCCAGCTCGCTGCCATCGCCGCCGACGCAGCCGAGTTGGATCAAGGTGACGCGTTCGCGCGCTTGGCCGACGCCGTCCCGGCGCGCGGCCCCGAGGTCGGTGTCGCGATCCTCGAACCCACCGGGGCTCCGTGGGCGTGGGCCGGACGCTACCGGCTTCGACCCGAGGTCAGTGGCGACTCGATCACCACTCGCTGGAACGGATATTACCTGTTTCTCGAGACCCGGCGCCACTCCACGAATGGACGGGTGGCTGTGGTCTCCACGTTGGTGTGGGCCCACAGCGCGGCTCCACAGCATGGCCGGAGCTTAGCCGAACTGTTCCATCGGAATACCGGCGTCGGGCTGCAGGTCTTTCCACCCGGTCGGGCACCGCCGGGCCCCGATGTATTCGACTACGCGGAGCCGACGACCGCCGGCCCGCGCCTCCTCTTCAGCGTCGAGCCGGTTCCGCCCGAGCAGGGTGAAACGAGACGTCAGACGCTCGAAGGGGGCAGCGCCGTCGTCGCTGCGATTCTCCTGCTGCTGCTTCTCTTGGCCCTTGGTTGGGGCGAGACGCCGTTGCTGCGGTATCTCGCCATCGCGACCGCGCTGTGGGTGGCGATCCGCTCGCCGGTCGGTGCCGCCCTGGGATTGGACTCCCTGTTCTCGCCGGCAACGTTCTTTCGCCCCGCACTCGGCCCCTTCTCCTCCTCCGCCGGTGTGCTCTTACTGAGCAGCGTTGCCGTCACCATCGCCGGGGTAGCCCTCTGGCGCCGCGCGCTGCCACGCCATCCCCTCGGCATTCTGGTCGGTGTGGCCAGCCTTCTTGCCGCACCCTATCTGGTGCGCGAGTTAGGTCGAGGCATCACCCCCCCAGCGAACGGCGTCTCGATGGGGCTCTGGCTCGTCTGGGAGGTGGTGCTGCTCTCGACCTCCGCGGCCCTCATCGTGATTGCAGCGGCTCTGTTCCGTGGCAAGGCGAATGGAGCCGGCGGTGGCTGGCGAGTCCGGGTTGGTTTCGGCATCGGACTCGCGCTCCTCGCGACGCTGGTGGGCATCCTTATTTGGAGTCCGCGGGGGGGATGGCCGCCGTGGTACACCTTCCTCTGGACTCCTGCGCTCTTTCTGGCTGCCATGCCGGCCCCGCGTCTCGCGGCCATCACCTCGATCGCGCTCGTGGCCGGCAGTGCCAGTGCACTCGTCACCTGGGGGGCAGTGCTGGAGGGCCGGCTCGAGGTAGCCCGTCGCGACGTGACACGGTTGGGCGTGGAACCCGACCCGCTTGCGCTCCCGCTGCTCGAGAATTTCGCGGAGCAACTCGCGGCCGACCCGATTCCGGACGGGGCGAGGCCGGCGGCGCTGTTTGTTCGGTGGCACGCGTCCTCGGCACGACGGCAGGGCTATCCAGCGCATCTGGCCATCTGGTCCAACGAGGGGACGCTCGAGGGTGAACTCTCGCTCGACTCGCTCGACGTCTCCAATCGACTCAGACAGGAACTCGTGCGGGCGATGCCCGCCGATTCCATCCGCACGATTACCGAAGTGCGTCGCTCCCCTGGCATTCACTACCTGCTGCTGGCTCGCACCGATTCGCTGTCCGTGGTGTCGCTCACGCTCGGTCCGCGAACGCGCCTCATCGGCCCGAGCCGGGTCAGCCAGCTTCTTACACCGAGAGACGAGCAATCCGAGTTGTATCAGCTGGCCATCTCACCGCCCACGCCAGGGGTGTCCGATGAAGCAGCGCGGCAGATGCGGTGGCGGCGTGAGGGGTGGGTCGTCCATGCCGAGCAGTCGATAGAGCTTCCGGGCGGTCACCGCAGGGTACATGCGGAAGTAGACCTGCGCGGTGCCACACCCGTACTGGTGCGTGGCGCATTGGTGGTTCTGTTGGACGTGGTCGCGCTGTGGATCATCTGGGCCTTGGCCGAGCTGATCGACGGAGCAACGCTTCGCCGGCCGGCGTGGCTCACCTGGCGCGGGTCATTTCGGGTCCGGTTGGGGGCGGCGCTCGCCGGATTCTTCATTGTTCCGGCCGTCGGGTTCTCGGCCTGGAGCTTCGCGCGGTTGGAGGATGAAGCGAGACAGAGCGCAGACCTGCTGGCGATCCGGACCCTCCGTGATCCTGCGGTCACGGCCACCGGGGCAAGTTTGTTGTCACAGGAGCCCGACCGGGCGAAGGCCGCGGTCGAAGGCTTGAGCCAGCGGCTGGGTGCCGAACTCTTCGCCTACTCGGGGGGAGCCCTCGTGGCGACCAGCGCCCCGATCCTCCAGGAACTCGCGGTCGTCGCGCCCTTGATGGACCCGGGTGTGTTCGCGACCCTCGCCTTCGGGCGGGAACTGGAGACCAATCGCGATGGAGCAGGAATCGGCCTGGCGGAGCGGGTGGCCTTCCGGGTGACCCAGTCCGGTCCGCCCGGCGGTTTCGGAACATTGGGGACTCCGCAGCTGACCCACGAGCCGCACTTGGAGGAGCGGCAGGTCGACTTGGCGCTGGTGCTCCTGCTCGCCACCCTCGCGGGGCTGGCAGCAGCACTGTTGGGCGCGCAGGTCGCGGCCCGCGCATTGTCGCGCCCGGTAGCCGA
>DATHRW010000055.1:0-2068 GCA_035464955.1 Gemmatimonadales bacterium | reverse complement strand
CCGCGATGTCACCGGGTTCGCCGCTCATGCGAAGGGCCTCGACCAGGGCGTGATCCTCACGGTCGTCCACGTCGGGAACCAGCTTCCGGAGCAGGCTGTGGAGTTCGGCTTCCACTACTTGCTCGCTCGAAAGGGTCACGGCGGGCACCGATCGCCGGAGGCGATGCCATGGCACCTGCTTGGAAACGTAGACCGCAACCGGCAACAACCAGATGAGCACCATGAGCGGCACCGGTACGGCATTGCCGATCCGGGTCAGGAGTGGTGTCCCGCTCCGCCGCAAGAGCGGTGGTGGCAGCGCGCGGGTCGATACTCGGGTCGACGGCGGCGCCACCGCAATACGCGCGGCGGGCACCGTGGCCTCGCGGTAGGATCGACTACGCGTGTCGTAGTAGGAATAGGTCACCGCAGGCAGCACCATGGTCCCGGCCGAATCGGGAATCACCACGTAGCGGAATCGTTTCGATCCGGCGATGCGCCCGTCGATCGGCTGCACGCGCTCCTCGTTCTGATCCGGATACGACCGCACACCCGGAGGCCAGCGCACGGCCGGCTCGGACCAGAGCGACAGATTGCCCTCCCCTTCGAGCACCATGTCGACGGTCAGCGGCTCCCCGGCCCGACCGACCGACGGCGTCACCGTGCGGCCCAGCTCGAGCCCGCGCGCAACAGAGCCGGAGAAGTCGGCTGGTTGGCCACGCTCGGGCAAGGGCAGCGCCGTGATGTTCGCTGGGTCGCTGGCGAGCGAGAGGCGCTCTTCCTGGCTGAAGAACTGGAGGGCCAGCGGCACGCTGTACCGCAGCATGGCCGGCTCGATCTCGTGGTCGCCGGGAGCCAGTGGAAAGACGACCTCGTGGGTGATGAAGAGATCGTACCACACCCCGCCGACCATCCGGCTCGCGGCGATCCCGACCGGGGTGGGTTGCGGATAGGTCCACATCCCCTCGACCGTCGGCGGCTCGAGCGTCGGGGGCCGCCGGAGGCGGAGCCGCAAGTCGCGGGGGATCCAGGCGACGGTGACCATGTCCACCTGCTCGCCCACCAACACTGTGTCCGACGACAGCAGCACCTGAAGCGCGACCTTGCCACCCAGGCCGCGGGGGGGACCACGGTTCAACACCCGCGCCACCCGCGGATTCAACGTCGTGGCTACGGCGCCTTTGGCGTCGATCACCTCCACCTCGATCTCGCCCGTTTCCACGCGATGCGGACCCTGGAGCGCAAACGCGGAACCGATGGTCAGGAGACCGACTCGGGTGGCGCGAAGACGGATCTGGATTACGGTCGAGCGCAGTGGCGTCGGGTCGAACGCCACCTCCGTGCGCTCCGATCGGGAGATCAGCTCGAACCCGTCCAGCATCGGCACCTGCACGTAGAGCGGCGGAATATCCGACCGAGTCGATGTCCTGATGGTGAGGATGAGTTCCTCCCCGACCGCGAGCGTCGCGCGATCGACCGACGCGGAAATCCGTGGCGGCTCGGCCTGCATACCCACCGCGAACAGCAGCGCGCCTACCAATCCTTCCTCCCTGGGATGCCGCCGCCACGCAGGCGCCGGAGCTGTTGCGCGCGGGTCTCCCGCTCCTCCCGTTCCACCGAGTTCAGGATCTGTTCCGCTTGCGCCTCCGTGAGCGAGCCGCTCTCGGGCGGTGGCGTATTCGGCTCCTGCTCCGACTGCCCGCCACCTTGTCGTGGTGGCGTGCCTCCACCGCCTCCCCCGCCGCTTGGGGGCGGGTTTCGATCGCGGATGGTGAGTTCCAGGTTCCACTTGGCCCGCTGGGAAGCCGGCTGCAGCAACAGAGCCTGCTTCAAGCTCGCGGCCGCGATGTCCAACAGGCTGTCGCGACCCGCGGAGTCCTGCTGCGCCTGCTGGATCGCGGCGACACCGGCGTTGTACAGCGCCCGATAGCGGAGCGCGGGATCCACCGAGTTCCCGGCCTGGGTTAGGGCGGCGCGTGCGGGTTCGAGCCGCCCTGCGACGAGTGCCGCGGTGCCGGCGTTGTAGAAGGCCGTATCCACGGCGGAGCCCTCCTTCGCCTCTTCCAGGAATGCCGTCGCTGCGCGCTCG
>DATHRW010000054.1:0-10368 GCA_035464955.1 Gemmatimonadales bacterium | reverse complement strand
GTGCCGACCCAAGCATGTTCTGCATGAACGAATGAGGCCGGAGAATGGCCGCGGTGATCCCGGTGTCGAGGATGCCCTGCTCGACGGCTGCATGGTCGCGTCCCAACTTGATCGGTGCATCGGGGGCGGCGCCGATCACCGACACCTTGACGATGTACCCCACGCCCGCGCGCTTGGCGGCCGCGATCGCGTTGAGCTGGAGTTCGGCCTGGCGTTCGTGGGCGGCACTCAAGAGAAAAACGCTCGAGATCCCTTCGAGTGCTCGATCGAGGCTCGCCGGGTCCTGGAAGTCGCCGACAACGGCCTCGATTCGGCGCGCTCGCATGCCTTCGGCATTCTTCGGTGTTCGCACCAGAGCCCGACAGGGGATGTCCTGCTCGCCGAGGAGCCTCAGCAGCTCGTCGCCGATTGTGCCGGTCGATCCAGTGACTAGAATCATCGCCGCTCCGTGAGACTGATTGTGGATTGACGCCTCGGGGCGCTAAGCTAACACCCGGGCCTGAATTGTCACAAACGAGGGTTGATGCGATCCGATCTTACTCTAGCACTCCTCCGGCTCGAACGCCGTGACCAAGAGACCAGGGCACGCCTCGCGAAGGACGGGGTGTTGTTCGGCGGCTACGCTCCGGCAATGGAGCAGGTGCATCTCGATAATGCCGCCCAGTTGGACACGATCCTCGCCGCGGAGGGTTGGCCCGAGCGGTCGAAGGTCGGGTCCGAAGGCTGCCGAGCGGCCTGGATCATTGCCCAGCACGCGATCAGCCTGCCCGCGTTTCAACGGAAGTGCCTGACGCTTCTCCGTGAAGCCGTCGCCCGCGGGGAGGCCCCCGCCCAGCACGCCGCCTACCTGGAAGACAGAATCCGTTTCAATGAAGGGCGGCCCCAGCGCTACGGCACCTGTTTGGATTGGGACGAGGCCGGACGGTTGAGCCCGGGGCCGCTCGAGGACGCCGGCGCTGTGGACCAGCTGCGGCGTGATGTGGACCTCCCGCCGCTGGCTGAGGCGATCCGCAGGGTGGAGGCGGAGACCCTCAGGGAGGGGCCGGGCCCGCCGGCAGACCTCCGTGAGTGGCGCCGCCGGCAGGAAGAATGGGCTCGGCGGGTGGGCTGGCGGTGAGGGTTTGTTGGCGCGGTGGTCCCTGGGCCGGGGCGCCGATTCCGGGGAATCGGCCGAGATTGAAGGGATCCTCCGAGTATCCTCATGTCACCTTCATCGTGGACTCCGCATTCTGCACCCAAGGCGCGAGTCTTGCAGGCTCGGCTTCGGAAGCCCAAGCGGAGATCGCTATGACCCTCGTTCAATGTCCTGAGTGCGCCCGCACGATTTCACACATGGCCACGGCCTGCCCCGGCTGCGGGTACCCGTTCGATGCTCCCGATGCGTCCGGCGTGTCGGAGCTTGCGCGCGAACCCGATGGCAGGCTGTGTGTCCGCTGCGGTGAAACCCTATCGGCCGAACAGTGCGACACGCCCGGGCTTTGTATGGCGTGTTGCGATGAGTGCTACTGAGTTGGTTCTGACCAGACCGAACCGCTGATAGGCGGCCGTCCCATACGCTAAGCCTCGCCTTCGGATTCCGACGCCGAGGCTTTGCTGTTTTCGCTCGCCCCATCCCTGGCGCACTGCCCGGCTCCGAGCCACCTTCCCCAGACGAAGGAGGTGGCTTGTGGGTCAGCAGGACGTTCAGCCGGATCTTTCCCCCGAGGCTATCCGGAAATTCACGCGGCACCTCCTGGGCGACCTCAACGCGCTCGAACGCATGCTGTCGCTTGGCATGATCGAGTCGGGACGACGTCGGATCGGGGCGGAGCAGGAGGTCTTTCTGGTCGACCGTGCCTGGAAGCCCGCGCCGGTCGCTTTGGAGATACTGGAGGCTCTGAATGACCCGCGCTTCACGACCGAGCTGGCGCGGTTCAATCTCGAGACGAATCTCAGCCCCTCCCCCCTCACGGGCGGGTGTTATGGGGCGATGGAACGTGAGCTCGATTCGCTGCTCGCGATGCTTGGCGCTGCCGCCCATGAGGCCCATGCCAAGGTCGTCTTGACCGGCATACTGCCGACCTTGTCCAAGTCCGATCTGCGACTGGACAACATGAGCCCGCGGCCCCGCTACCAAGCGCTCAATGACGCCACGTGCCGACTCCGCGGCGGCCCGCTCCATCTCCACGTCGAGGGCGCCGACGAATTACACGTCGAGCACGACAACGTCATGCTCGAAGCCTGCAATACCAGCTTCCAGATTCACCTCCAGGTCAGCGCCGAGGAATTCGCCCGGTTCTACAACATGGCCCAGGCGATTGCGGCGCCGGTGTTGGCCGCGGCGGTGAATTCGCCGCTGCTCTTCGGGCGGCGGCTCTGGATGGAGACGCGAATCGCCCTCTTCCGGCAGTCCATCGATACCCGGCGAGCGAGCGTGCATGCCCGCGAACTCAGCCCCCGGGTGCGCTTCGGAGAGCGATGGGTCAAGGAGAGCGTGCTCGAGGTGTTCCAGGAGGACGTCGCCCGATTCCCGGTTCTCATGGCCACGCCGATCACCCAAGACCCCATGCGCGAGATCGACGCGGGGCGAGCGCCCGAGCTCCAAGCACTGCGTCTCCACAACAGCACGGTCTACACCTGGAACCGCGCCTGTTACGGCATCGGAAACGGCCATGCCCACCTGAGGATCGAGTGCCGACTGCTGCCCGCAGGTCCCTCGGTGCTCGATGAAGTGGCCAACGCCGCCTTTTGGGCCGGGCTCATGCTGGGCGCCACTGAAGAGCTCGGGGACATTTCCCACCGGCTGGATTTCTCGGATGCCAAGGCGAATTTCGTGGCGGCCGGTCGGTTGGGACTCAAGGCCGGCTTCAATTGGCTCGATGGGCAGATGGTGACCGCGCCCGAGCTGATCCTGTCCCAGCTCTTGCCGCTGGCGCGTGCAGGCCTCGAGTCGGTGGCGGTCGACTCGTCGGACATCGACCGCTACCTCGGCGTCATCGATGCGCGGGTTGCGAGCCGGCGGGTCGGTGCCAGCTGGCTGTTGGAGTCGCTGGCCGCGATGAGCGGAAAGGGCAACACGGCCGAGCACCTCGCGGCGCTCACGGCCGCCACGGTGGCCCGTCAGGAGACGCGGGCGCCGGTCCACGAATGGCCGTTGGCCCGCCTGGATGAGTCGGCCGGCTGGGAAGAGGCCTACGCTCGCATCGAGCAGTTCATGGACACCGATCTCTTCACCGTCAGCGAAGACGAACTGGTGGATCGGGTCGCCTTTGTCATGGATCGGAAGCAACTCCGACATGTGCTGGTGGAAGACCATGACCATCAATTGGTTGGGATCGTCTCGTACCGGCTCCTGATTCGGCTCTTGGCCGAGGGCGGCATTCCCAACGAAGGCACCATGGCGGTGCGCGAGATCATGTACGCGGATCCCATTACTGTTCCACCGGACATGCCGACGATCGAGGCCATCGAGCTCATGCGCGCCAAGCGAGTCTCCGCTCTCCCGGTCGTCTCCCACGGGAAGCTCGTCGGGTTGGTGAGCGAACAGAGTTTTGTCGGCGTCGCGCACGAGCTCATGATGGAGCGGTTGAGACGCGGCCGGACACGGTAGCCAATTTCCTTTTTCTTCACACGAGATTCTTTGCTGCCATGACACGTCTCATACTCACTGCCGCCTTCGCTCTGGCGACGCTCTCCGGTATCGCAGTCGCTCAGGTTCCCAGCTACGGCACCGGCACGTGGGAGCCCGATTCGTTCGGCAACCACCGGGCGGTGGTCCGCGTCACAAACGACGTCGATGCCGTCTGGGTGCGCATTCCGTGGCGTCGCCGGGACCTCGAGCCGGAAAGGAAGAACATCATCATTGTCGACGCGGGAAGCGGTGCGCGGATCCGGAACGTCGCCCGTATCACGATCAATCGTGAGTATGGCGACCTGGTGTTCCAGCCGGTGATCGCGCCGGGCCGGTACTATGTCTACTACCTGCCCTACACGGGTAACGTCCGATCGAACTACCCGAAGATCACCTATCCGCCCCCGGAGGCGTCGGCCGACTCCGGCTGGCTCGAGCGCCACGGGCTCGTCGTTCCATCCGCCGTGAGAGACCGGCTCAGTGAGTTCCCCCGCGGGCAGGTCGTCGAGCTCCAGTCGGTGGATGAGTTCAACAGCTTCTACCCGATGGAAGTCATCGCGACCACGGCGGAGATGCAGGCGCTCTTGGCGCGGTATCCGGATACGCCCTATCTCGTGTTTCCGGAGGATCGTTCGCTGCCGATCCGCATGAACGGCGACCTGCCCTACAAATGGACCCAGACGGAGATCGGGCTTCCGTTTCAAGGCACGGCACAGCGAGGGGAATTCTACGCGTTCCAACTCGGCGTCTACGCCGCGCGGCAGCGCCTCGATGAGGTGCGGGTCGAATTCGGTGATCTCACCACATCGCGCGCCGGCTACGTGATTCCAGCCTCGGCCTTTCGGTGTATCAACCTCGGCGGGGTCGACTGGCGCGGCAGGCCCTTCACCAAGCGGGTCACGGTCGACCTGGGCACGGTGCAACCGCTCTGGTGCGGCGTCCGCATACCCGATTCCGCGGCGGCCGGGCTGTACCGCGGCCAGCTGACCGTCGCGCCGGTGGGGCTGGCGAAAACCACTGTCGATCTCGAGATCGACGTGACCCGCTTCTTGCTGCACAGCTCGGGCGACGACGACCCCTGGCGGCTTGCTCGATTGCGCTGGCTCGACTCTCGCTTGGCCGAGGACGACGGACTCGTACCGCCGTACACCAAGGTCGAGGTCCGGGGCGGCACCGTGTCCGTCCTGGGACGCAAGGTGACTCTCGGCTTGCACGGGCTGCCCGTCCAAATCACCAGCTTCTTCGCCCCCGAGATGACGCGACTGGTCGACCGTGGGCGGGACCTGCTGCGAGGTCCCGTGGCCCTGGTGATCGAAGGCCAGGACGGGCGCCCGATTCCCTGGGAGGGCAGTCCCATCGTGTTTGTGAAGCAGGCCGAGGGCGCCGCCGCCTGGGAATCGAAGAGCAAGGCCGGGCCGGTGGTGATGGATCTCCATGCCGAAATGGAGTTCGATGGCAACATCGAGTTCACCGTCGCGCTCCAGAGTGCTGTCGAAACCAGCGTGCGCGACATCCGGCTCGAGATCCCCATCCGGAAGGACGTGGCACGGTACGCCATGGGCATGGGTCTCAAGGGAGGCTTCGCCCCAGCCACGTTCGATTGGACCTGGCAGGTGCCGCACAACCAGGACGGGGCCTGGGTCGGCGACGTGAACGCCGGGCTTCAGTTTCGACTCAAGGACGACAAGTACTCGCGTCCGCTCAACACCAACTTCTACCTATCGAAGCCGCTGGTGATGCCGGCGTCCTGGCACAATGGCGGCCGCGGTGGGTGCCGCTTCCGCGACCGGGACGAGGACACCTACCTCGTCACCTGCTACAGCGGGCCGCGGACGTTCGGCGCCGGTGAGGTGCAACGCTATGACTTCCTGCTCTTGTTGACACCCTTCAAGCCGATCGATACGCCCGCGCAATGGGCCACCAGGTACTTCCATGCATTCGAGCCACTCGACAGTGTGGCGCTCACGGGTGCCAACACGATCAACGTGCACCACGCGACCGAGATCAACCCGTGGATCAACTACCCATTCCTTCGCCCCGCGGAGATGAAGGCCTATATCGACGACGCCCATGCGCGGGGGATGAAGGTCAAGATCTACTACACCGTTCGCGAGCTCACCAATAAGGCGCCTGAATTGTTCGCCTTGAAGAGCCTGGGCGACGAAGTGTTCTCTCCCGGCGAGGGCGGGGGGTTTTCGTGGCTGCAGGAGCACCTGGACGGCAACTACATCGCGGCGTGGCACGTGCCGCGAATCAAGGACGCCGCCATCGTCAACACCGGCATCTCACGCTGGCACAATTACTATGTCGAGGGATTGAACTGGCTGGTCAGAAACGTCGGCATCGACGGACTCTACATCGATGACGTGGCGTTCGATCGCTCGATTATGAAACGAGTTCGGAAGGTCCTCGACCGGAATCGCCCGGGCGCCCTCATCGACCTCCACTCGGCCAACCAGTTCAACGAGCGCGACGGCTTCGCCAACAGCGCCAACCTCTACCTGGAGCACTTTCCGTTTATCAACCGGCTCTGGTTCGGCGAGTACTTCGACTACGACGCGCCTCCGGAGTTCTGGCTGGTGGAAATGTCCGGCATCCCCTTTGGACTGATGGGAGAGATGCTCCAGGACGGCGGCAACCCGTGGCGCGGGATGGTCTACGGCATGACCAGCCGGCTGCCGTGGGCCGGCGACCCGCGGCCGCTCTGGAAGCTCTGGGACGCGTTCGGCATACAGAGCACCCGCATGGTGGGGTACTGGGTGCCGGATCACCCGGTGCGAACCGGACGGGAAGACGTGCTCGCGACGGCTTACCTCAAGGACGGCGCCGCACTCGTGGCGTTGGCCAGTTGGGCCGAGTCGCCGGTGCGGGTCCAACTCCAATTCGATTGGGATGCGTTGGGCATCGACCCCCGGGCGGCGAGCATCAGCGCACCCGCGATCGAAGGGTTCCAGGAAGCCCGGAGCTTCGACATCGATCAGGCCATCCCGGTCGAACCGGGCAAGGGCTGGTTGTTGGAAGTGAGAAGCAGGGAGTAGGGAGTGGGTGGTTGGCGTAGGTCAGGCCGTGCGACTCGCCTTCTGTGATCGCTTCCGCCAGAAGTAGAACACCGGCACCCCGAGGGCCAGGAGGGCAGCGCCCCGTGCCGCGTTCGAGGGGTTGGTGCCGATCGACCCCGCCACGACGTACCCTGCTGCCAGCACGAAGAGCACGGGGGTAACCGGATATCCCGGCACCCGGAACCGGCCGGCCGGTGCCGGATCGGCGCCGCTTGCCCGATCGCGCCGGCGGTAGACGAACAGAGTGGCGGCCGTCAACCCAAAGAAGATCCAGTCGCCGAACACGACGTAGTCGAGCAGGGCTCCATAGGTCCCGCTCACCGTGAGCAGGATGGCCCACGCGGCCTGGAAGGTGATGGCGGCGGTAGGCGTCCGATGCTTCGGATGGAGCCGGGCGATCCCGGGAAAGAAGAGACCGTCGCTCGCCATGGTCTGGTAGACCCGCGGCGTCACCAAAATGACGAGGTTCAGGAATCCAAACGTCGAGATGGCAATGCCGGCGGAAATGAGCCGCGCCCCGGTGACGCCAAAGAGCGTGCCCATGGCGTCAGCGGCGGGGGCGTTGCTCGCGGCGAGGCCCGGTGCCGAGAGTGCCTTCAGGTAGGTCACGTTGACCAGGAGGTACGACACGACCACGATGACGACGCCCAGCACGAGCGCACGCGGCAAGTTGCGCCGCACATCGATGATCTCCTCCGCGATGTAGTTGGTTTGCTGCCAGCCCCCGTACGCAAAGAGCACCGGGCTCAGGGCCGACGCCACGGCGATCCCGATGGCCAGGAACCCGTGTGGCGGCTCGAGGGCCGCCATGGGCTCGGCCGGCCCCGCGCCGGCGAAGGCGAGGCCGGTCGCGACCAAGCCGGCGATGGCCACGAGCTTGAGCACGGTAAACACGTTTTGGGTGACGGCCCCCGGCTTGACCCCCAGGTAGTTCACCGCCGACAGCAGCACGATGGCTCCAATGGCCACCGGCACCGCGAGTCGTTCGGGTGCTCCCGTGAGCGCGATGGCGTAGTTGGCGAACGTGACGGCTACCGCGGCGATCGCTCCGGTCGCGATGACGAGCAGGAGCGCCCAGGCATAGAGGAACGCGGGTAACGGCCCGAATGCGTCGCGCAGGTACACGTAGCCGCCGCCGGCCTTCGGGAGCCGGTCACCCAGCTCGCCAAAGCAGAACGCCCCGATCAGCGCCACCGCTCCGCCCAGCACCCAGACCGAGAGCGTCAGGCCGGGTGTGCCGACCCGCTGTGCCACGATCGCCGGGTTGAGAAAGATCCCGGCCCCGATGATCCCGCCGACCACCATCATGGTCCCCGAGAAGAGGCCGAGCCGACGAGCGTAGGAGACGGACAAAGGGAGTAGGGAGTAGGATGTCGGGAGTAGGATGATATGCGCTAGGGGCAGCGCCCGTTGATCGACCGATGATTTGTCACCAGCTGCCTACTGCCCTGTCAACACCCTCTTGTCTGGTGCCAACCGGGCGCCGTACCATGCCGCCAGTTTGAACACGGGGCCGCTCGAGGCGCGTCGGGTCCAGATTCCAGCAGCGGTGGAATCGAATTCCAGCGCCGCCAGCGTGTCGCCGCCCATGCCGCGCAAGACGATGCGTCCGTCCGGGCTCGAGAAGTCGATGGTATCGAGTTCATCGGCGGTCGGGAATCCCGTGGCCTCGAGATTGGCGTATCCCCGAAGCATGGTCGCCACGGCCGTGGTATCGGTGGCAGCGCCATCGACGGCCCAGATGCCATCGGACCGGGTCAACGCATACCGTCGGCCCGGCCACATGACCGTGACCCTCGCAACCTGCTCCGGTGTAACGGCCACGATCTGCTTGTCGCGCCAGTGATCCACCGGCTGCGAGCCAAGCCGGGCCAGGTCGGTCGTCACCCGGTACACCTCGGGTGCATCGCCGAGGCGCACGAAGGCCCCCCGGCCGGTCTCAGTGGGATTGCCCACCCGCAGGTCGGCGACGGTATCGGTGCCGGCCACGAACAGCATGTGCGACTTGCCCAGCCCCTCCACCCCCCTGCGCGCATGGGATCCCGTGCTCCGCGCCGCGAGTTCGCTCCGCGCCGCGGTGGTGCTGTCGAACACGGCGTTGTACAGGTCGTTTACGGCCGGGCTCGCAGCGGGTAGCCCGTTGGCCTCCCAGTCGTTTCCCTGGACCCGTACGAGGGAGATGGTATCGGTCTTGGTGGTGATGGTGATCCGATTCAAGGCGGCCGAGTCGAAGCTTGGCAAGACGAAGCCCGCGATATCTTCGCTCGTGCCCCGGCGGAGCAGAGCCAGAATTCCCCACAGCAGCAGGAGGGCGAGCAGCACCAAGCCGGCTCGCTTCAGAAAGGACGTGCTCATGTCGGCTCCTGTTCCCCGCGCCGGTAGGTTCGGCGGGTCATCCGCCGTCGTCCGAGCAGTCGCACGATCGCGGCCAGGATCACGACGATCGGCAGGCCGATGAGATTGGCGTACTTCACCACATTCCGCTTGCCCTCGGTCAGTACCAATGGGGGCGGCGTGCGGTCCTTCGAGCGGATGGCAATCAGCGATTCGTCCTGGGACAGCCAATCGATCGCATTCAGCACGAATGTCAGGTTCTCGGGAGCGGAGCGGAGCTGGTCATCCGCCACGAATTCGGAGTTCCCGACCACGATGAGCCGTCCCCGCCCACCAGTCGATGCCTGATCGCCCGCGGCGTTCGGATCGACCATGACGGCCAGGACGCGGGTGGCCAGGTTGGTCTGCGGGAACTGTTGCTGCGGCATCAAGAGCACTTGCTGGGTCTGGACCCCGCCCGCTTGGCTGGACACGAACAAGGGCGTCACCGTGCCCGGCGCCGCGGCCGTGGTATCGATAGAGCTGGTCCAGGGCAGGAAGAGGGACTGCGCCTGTTCGTTCACAATCGAGGAGCCAGTGCTGGCGGCACGCACCCAATATGGATAGGCCGTGAGCACACGCCCGAACTGGGTCGGCAGAGAGACGGGCTCATTGCTCAGCAGGTCGTACACCATGTCCGCCTGGATCGCCACGCCGAATGGTGCCATCACCCGGTTCCAGGGAACCGATCGCTCGGTCGCCACCATCTGCTGTGCCGGATCCATCTGCATGGCACTGGCCATCACCAGGGCGCTCCCTCCCCGATCGAAAAAGGCCTCGAGCCGCTCCACTTGGTCGGGGGGCAGGGAATCCGGATGCCCCGCGAGGACCAGCACCTCGATGTCATCCTCCGGCAATCCCGGCGCCGGGAACGACAGCGGCCGGACCTGATAGGTCTTACTCAATTCCTGCTGCAACGCCTGGTACGTGGGCTGGCCCACCTGACCGCGCGCGCTGGCAACGAGCCCGATGACGGACTGCTCGTCCCCATGCGTCAGCGACCGGATGGCGGTGGCGAGCCGATATTCGAGGTCGTCGCTTCGGCGCACAAATGGGATCGTCTCCGTTCTGCCCGCGTGTTCGACCGCGATGCCCATGTACCCTTCCTGGATCTGCAGCCGCGACTCCCCAAACACATTGAATTGCACCGCGGGGATGCCGAGTGCCCGGGCGGACGCGCGCACATCGGGGTCGTCACTGGGGTGCAGTTCTACCACGCGGAGATTGCCGCCGCTTGCGCCGCGCAGGTCACGGAGCAGATCGTCGATGTCGCGCTTCACCAGGGCGACTTGGGGCGGAAGCTCCTGCGAGACGAAGAGCTTGACC
>DATHRW010000053.1:0-15436 GCA_035464955.1 Gemmatimonadales bacterium | reverse complement strand
GGATCGGTAGCCGATGGAAGGGGTGCTCGCTCTCCTGATTCCGCTGATTCCGGTCACGGTGTTCGGTGTCTGGATCTTGGGGAAGACCGACATCGGCCGCGCCATCGCGCGGCGAATCGAGGGAAGGGCAGGGGTCGGCCGGGATCAGTTGACGGCCGTGCAGGAGGAACTCGACGCGCTCCACGACGAGATACTGCGACTCCAGCAGGATCAGGCCGAAACCCACGAGCGGCTGGATTTCACCGAGCGGCTGCTGGCTCGGAAGTCGGTCGACCCCGGGCCAGGCGCCTGACTGGGCCCGAGCGCGTTTCCCCTACCGCACCCGGAGCAGCATGGCACGCCGCGCGACGCGGAGCCGGTAGTCTCCCGGCGACGGCGGGGTGAACTCGAAATCTGCCGTCTCACCGACCTGAATGAAGAACTGTGCGGGGCGCGAGGTGCTCTGAGACGGCGGCAAGTCCGCCCCGTCCTTCGCGAGCGGGCGCCAGGTGACCGGAATCGAGTCTTTCCTGAGCGAGACCCTGAGGCCGCCGGCGGGAGCGATGTTTAGGAACCGCAGGCGATGGGTCGTGCCCGCGGCGAGGTCGAGCGGCGGCGGAGTACTGTCGCCGTTGACGGCAATGTGCGGTTTCTCGTCACCTCCTCCCCACCCAAGCGCGAACACATGGTCTGTCGCCGGGTCGAACCGTTGTCCTGGCTCAAGAATCACAATCGCTCCATAGAGTCCTCGGCTCAGCTGCCGGATGTCCTGCAAGTGTGAGTGGTAGATGAAGGTTCCGGCCCGCATGAGGGTGAGTTCGGCGGTGAACGAATCTCCCGGTGCGATGGGACGCGCGATCCTGGTTCCTGACCCGCTCCAGTCCGGGACGCCATCGGAGTAGCTATCCAGCTCGAGTCCGTGCCAGTGAATGCTGGTGGGCTCCGAGAGGTGGTTCGTGACTTGCACGTCGACCGGCGCACCCCGGGTCAGCACGAGAGGAGGACCAGGCACGGTATGCTGGGTCGACTCATCATCTCCGGAGTCATCAGGGAGGCTTAAGCCCATCCCGTCGACGGGCCCGTAGCGCCCCGGGACGGGGCCGGCGCTGAGACGCAGGCGTCGCGGCGTGCCGCGAGCCGGCGAGGTACTGGTCTCACCCTCGCGTGGCACCACGTGCACGCCCAAGACAAGGCCCGCCATGTGTTGCGCAGTACCGTGGGGGGTCTCGGCTTCGGGCGCGGGGGGAGTAAGCCGAAGATCTCCCGACACGTGGAAGCTCAAGTGGCAGTGGAACAGCCAATTCCCCGGATGAAACGGCGGTTGCCATGACAGCGTGGCGGTCTGGCCCCGGCGGAGATCTTCGGTCACCGCGAGCCGCCGATCGGCCGGTTGGTAAATGCTATCTACCCGGCCGTCACCCTTGGCGTCGACCCGGAAATAGTACCCGTGAAGATGCATGGGATGGGCGCGGTCGGTGGCGTTGATCCAGCGCCAATGGACCGAATCCCCGATCTCATAGGTCAACCGCTCGGTGAAGGGCCATGACTTGCCGTTGATCGCCAGGACCACCCGCTCCTCGGTTGGCGGAGACACTGTTGTATCAGGCAACTCGTTCCAGCGGGTCATCACGAACACCCGGTCATCCATTGCTCGCCCCGGCGGATCCACGACGATCGCGCCGGCAAGCTGGGTCTCGGCGCCGCTCCGGTCCCTGAGGGTCGAATTGGTGCTGCTCGCCCAGTAGTGAAGCGTGCCTTCCTTGTCCAGCCGTGAGTTGATGTGGCGGGTATCCCCGGCCGCCACATGAATGGTGTCCGTCCCGGATGAAGTCACGAAGCCGTGGAGCACGAGCGGCGCCTCGAGCGAATTGCGGATACTGACCCGTACGTCCGTCCCCAGAGGCGCGCGTATGAGAGGCCCCGGAATCTGCAGGGGCTTCCCGCGCTCGCGAAACGCCATGACCTGGAGGCCAACGCCGTCGTCGGCTTCGGGATACCACCTCCCTGTCGCGGCCTCCAGGTC
The DNA here is from genome assembly GCA_035464955.1 of Gemmatimonadales bacterium. Taxonomy (GTDB): domain Bacteria; phylum Gemmatimonadota; class Gemmatimonadetes; order Gemmatimonadales; family GWC2-71-9; genus JABDII01. The sequence goes on along the minus strand of DATHRW010000053.1, from coordinate 13,434 downwards.
GAGCACGAGCACCCCGTCCGCCAACATCCCAGCGGGCGAACGATTGTCGTTGGCCCCAATGGTAGGAAGCGAGTCGGCGGGCTGATGGTCGGCCCGCTGCGCGGTTGCACGAGCAGGCAACGCGACGGCCAGTGCACACAAGGAGGCCGGTCCGACCAATCGAGCCATCGAATGCTCCGCGAAGAGGTAGCCCGCTTATTAGCAACCACAGGCGGGATTGTCAAACAACTCGTGGCGCCGCAAGAGCGGATTGCGACTTGACCCAGCGAGAATATGGGGCAGAGTTCTGGACCAGCACCTGCGGGAGCTCGGAATGGATGAGAAGCGACACATGCTCAAGCACTTCCTTGCAGCCTTGGCCTACCGGACCCAAAAGGCCCTGAAGGGAGCCCCGGCAGATTTCTCAGATTTCCGGGCCGCCCCGGGTCTCCGGACCCCGCACGAACTCCTGCGTCACATGACCAGCGTCCTGGGCTACGCCCGCACGCACCTGATCGGTGGAACCTACCGGCCAACCCGCTTGCCCCGGTTCGAAGACGAGGTGGCTCGCTTCCACGAGATGTTGCAGGCACTCGGGGTTGAGTTGGAACGAGGGACACCGTTCCAGGACACCACATCGGAGCGGATGCTCCAGGGTCCCTTGTCCGATGCCATGACCCACGCCGGACAGCTTGCGATGCTGCGCCGCCTCGCGGGATCGCCCATCCCGCCCGAGAATTTCATCGAGGCCGATATCGACTCCCAGAACCTCGGTCCGAACCAGCCGAAGCCGGTGAGCCCAGACGAGCATTGGTACCCGGCGGAAAAGGAACCCGGGTAGTCTTCATGCCCCCTCGGATCAAGCGATACGATCGCCGCTACTTCGACAAGTGGTACCGCGACCCACGCCACCGGATCAGCTCCCCAGCCGGCCTGAGGCGCAAAGTGCAGCTCATCGTGAGCCTCACCGAGTTCGTCCTCGAGCGCCCGATCCGGACGGTGCTCGACGTGGGGTGTGGCGAGGCACGGTGGCAACGCGTCCTCACCACATTCCGTCCCAAGGCCGTCTACACAGGCATTGATCGAAGTCCCTATGTGGTACAGCGCTATGGGCGCCATCGCAATATCCGGTTGGGGAGCTTCGACCAACTCGAGGCCTGTGGACTCGATCGTCCGTTCGACTTGGTGGTGTGCTCCGATGTGCTGCATTACCTGCCCCGACGGCAGCTGGTTCGAGGGCTCGACACCGTGGCGAAGTTGGTCGGCGGCGTCGCGTGCCTCGAGGCGTATACTCGCGCGGACGAGATCGAGGGCGATCGCCAGGGGTTTCACCGCCGCACCGCTTCCGCTTACTGCCGGATCTTTCGGGACGCCGGGCTCGTCCCGTGCGGCATGCAATGCTACGTGCATAGGGAACGAGCCCGGGAAATGGTTGCGCTGGAGGTGTTTCCGGCCGGGATGAGTGGCCGCGTGGGTTGAGTGGCGCGACCCGGCAACGACTGCTCCTCTAGCCTTGCTCCGAAACTGGTTGCATCTTGCGGCCGCCGATCCTCAGCCTCGACCCGAATGGAGGTCCCATGCGTGGACGAGTTCGCCGATTGCTCGACAGGCTCAAGGGCACGCCTCCGGCGCTCACCACCGAGGAGCTCGTCCGGTTGGTGCTCGATCGCGCCGCCCGGCCCAGCGATCGCGACGACGCGGCTATCGAACTCGGCCGTCATGACGACCCCGCCGTCGAGGCCGCCTTGCTTCGCATCGTGCGCGATCCGATGTCCGGTGCGGTGCTCAAAGAAGACTGTGGACTCTCACTCGCCGAGATCTGGAGTCGGCGAGACCGGCTGAACGTGCCGCTGGCCGCCACCCTCCCTCCGCCGGTCCTGCGCATCGCGCTCTCGGTGCTCACGGACCGCCGTCCCGAGTGGAAGGGCTCCCTGGTCGAGCTCGATTCCTCGGCGAACTGACCGAAACGCGACCGCATCGCAATATCTTCTAATATCATTGATCAGGTCGCTTCGGAGGCACCGGTGCCGAAGAGCGATTGGTCGTATCCATCCCTCGTTGTGGGAGTGTCTTATGTGCTCGCCCAATAGGCAGTGTCGGTGGGGTAGGGGGAAGTTGGTGCTCATCGCGGCGCTCGCCATTATGGCATCACCCGGATTCGTGAGGGCGCAGGAAGCCGATCGGAAGACGGCGCGGGACCAGGCACAAGTCCAGGCGCAAATGGAGCAGATGGCCCCGATGCTGCGGCAGATGTCGCTGGGGGCGATTGATTTGACCCTGGAGGTGCTCAGCCAGAAGGAAACGGCCGACCGCCTGGCTGAGTTCACGCGGAATTATTACGAAGCCCTGCTCGCCAGGCGCTTCACCAAGGTGGAGGCCCTCGATATCGTAAAGGCCGTCGGCATCCCGGCCCTCCCGGCCCTCCGGTAGCCGCAACGCCCCTGGCCCACGGCCGGGAGGGGAAGTGCCCGGTGTGGCCAGATTCCCGCCCTAGCGCAGGAACGGGTTTCGGCGCATTGTAATTGGCTCCGACATTCGACTCATCTCCAGGAGGCCGTATCTCGAGTCTGCCATGGTGGACCTCGATGTATCTTGGCGCCCTCGGCACGGTTGCCGTGCTCTCGTCGATCCTCGATCTGGGCCGGCGGCGGCCATGGTGGCATCTGCTGGCGAGCCTCATGGCCATCGGCGCAGTGGCGCTGATGGTGGTGACGTTCTGGTCGGAGCCGACCTTCGCGTTCTTTGGTCGCTGGATCGTGGTGGTACTTCTTGGCGCCGGCGCCTGGCTCATGCTGTCATTCGCGCAACGCATCGGCGAGCTCCTCCCGAAGATGCGCTCCAGCGACAGCCCTGCCGCGTCGGCCGAGTATGTCTGGTTCCTGGTCGAGGCGCTGTTTCTCGTCCCCGGGGTTGTCATCGGCATCATCCAGGTGGTTCGCGCATGGCTCTAGTTCCCAAGATGTTGCTCAATGACACAGCCGTTGGACTTACCGACGGCGACTTGCGGCGGCTCGCTATCGTAGCGCAGATGGATCGGGAGCAGTTCTTCGCCACGTATGCCCGGTGGCGGCAGCTCTACGGCGACCGGCATATCTGCACGGTGCTGTGTGACGAAGGCCCCGACGCCTGGGGCTACACCGTGTGGAGCTTCTTTCGCGAGCACCCCGATGCCCCACTGCCCTATCGCCGAAAACGCGTGTGGCCCGTCGTGGATGCGCGCTTCGGCCGGTGCCTGGACCACCCGGCCTTCGTGGGAAGATCGGTCGCGGTGATCAGCCGAAGCATTCCCGCCGGCCTGTTGGATGAAGCCGGCGAGACACTCAGGCACTATCTGCAGGCGGGGAGGTCCGCCAGCGCCCGGCTCCTTCAGGACCATCGGTTGGTGCAACTCGAGCCCGCCGAGGGTCGCGGGGAGGCCGTCTGGCCCGAGCCCGAGTCCCGTGGGCTGGTGCCTCTCCCCACGGCCGGCCAGCCACGCAGTCGCTGGCGGAGGCCGTAGCAGATCCGCGTTTGTGAGCCGCCCCTTGAGTTGAGGCTTGGCTCGCTCTACTGTTTCGGAGGATCGGCGCCCGTAGCTCAATTGGATAGAGCATCGGACTTCGGATCCGAGGGTTGGGGGTTCGAGTCCCTCCGGGCGCGCTGGCTCGCGCTGGCTTTCGAGGCCAGCACGAGCCTTTCGTCTTCCATATGAAGGGTAGATCGGGGGAGGCGGTGACGTCCTCCATCCTTGCCGTCGGGCCGCTCCCGCGAAATCTTCCAGGCAGAAGCGTCCCGACTCCCGATGCCGGTACGAGCACGGTCATGGACCCGAGGAGACGCCGTGAGCAGCACTGAAATCCCAGCCAGCACCACATTACGCAGCCGAATCCTCGGGGTCGAGCAGGAAGTCCCGTTGCTCGACGGGCGGATGGGGGCGTACATCAACTTCGACAATGCCGCGAGCACGCCGCCGCTGGTGGACGTCATGGATGCGCTGACGCGGTTCCTGCCGTTCTATTCCAGCGTGCACCGGGGGACCGGATTCAAGTCCCGCTTGAGCAGCGAAGCGTACGATGACGCGCACAGGATTCTCACCAGGTTCGTCGGGGCCGACCCGACCAGCAACACCGTCATCTTTGGCAAGAACACTACCGAAGCGATCAACAAGCTATCCTACCGACTGGCGCTGTCCTCCGACGCGGTCGTGCTCTCGTCGCAGCTCGAGCACCACTCCAACGATCTCCCGTGGCGGCGCACGGCCCAGGTGGTCCACGTCCGGGCGACTCCGGATGGCCGGTTCGACGAAGACGACTTCGACCGACAATTAGCGGAGTACGGGAACCGCGTCGCCTTGGTATCGGTGACAGGGGCCTCGAACGTGAGCGGCCTCATCCCGCCCATTCATCGACTTGCCCGGAAGGCCCATGCGGCGGGCGCACGCATCCTGGTGGATGCCGCTCAGCTCGCGCCCCATAGGCGGATCGATATGAAGCCCGACACCGATCCGGAGCATCTCGATTTTGTCGTCTTGTCGGCGCACAAGATGTACGCACCGTTCGGGACCGGGGCGTTGATAGGGCCGAAGGACGTGTTCCTCAGGAGCGCACCCGAATACCAGGGCGGGGGAACGGTCGATGTGGTAACCCTCGACGAGGTGCATTGGGCGGATGTTCCCGATCGCGAGGAAGCCGGGAGTCCCAATGTGGTCGGTGCGGTAGCCATGGCCGCGGCCGCGGCGGCCCTGATGGATGTCGGGATGGACGCGATCGCCGAGCATGAGGCCCGGCTGGTGAGCCATTGTCTCGAGCGGCTCTGCACCGTGCCAGGGGCGGTGGTGTACGGGGACCGAGATCCGGCGCTGGCACACACCCGGGTGGGCGCCATCCCGTTCAATCTCGAGGGCGTGTCGCACGCGCTCCTGGCGTCCATCCTTGGTTACGAGGCCGGGATTGGTGTCCGGCACGGCTGCTTCTGCGCCCACCCCTACGTGGTGCATTTGCTCCAGCTCAGCGAAGCGGACGCGGCATCCTGGCGCGCACAGGTCCTGACCGGCGACAAGTCCAACATGCCGGGAATGGTTCGCGTGAGCTTCGGATGCTACAACACCATCGAGGAAATCGACCGCCTGATCGACATGCTGGGCCGGATTTCGCGCGGCCAATACCAGGGCCGCTACCGGCAACTCGCCGGGAACGGCGAGTACGTGCCGGAAGGCCAGCCCATGCGATTCGATGATTTCTTCTCGCTGGTACCCGGCGCGGTCGGATCGGGCGGGCTTCCGGAGCGGCTCTGCGGCGGCTAAGACCTCGCGTCGTGCCCGTATCGAGTCCGTCCAGTTGAAGACAGCAACATGACGGCCACCCTGCTCGTGATCGGCGGCGCCTCGCTGGATATCCTGCACTTCCGAGGACGAACGGCACGCTCGGCAGGCGGGGCGGGGCTCTACACCTCGCTCGCGGCCCATCGGGCCGGAATTCGGGTCACCATGATTGGTCCCCGGCCCAATCCGATGCCGCCTGAACTCGGCCCCGCGGCGGAACGGATTCGGTGGCTCGGGCCCCAGGTGACGCCTGAAGAGTTGCCCACGTTCGAAATCGCGCACCACGGAGCCGGGCGCTCCACTATCGAGAACATCTATTGGCGCTCGGAGGCCGTGCTCTCGCCGTCGGATCTACCCCGCCTCGAGCCTGGCCCCCATCTGGTCTATTGCATCGGATTGACCGACCCTCACCGCCAACTCGATTTCGTTACCCACCTGCAGTCCATTGGTCGGACGGTGGCATGCGGGACCTATGGCTGCGCCGTGACCGATCATGCGCCTGTCGTTCGCGAAATCATGTCATTGGCGGACATCTTCTTCTGCAATGAGTCGGAAGCCGCCGGTCTCTTCGGTTCCATCGAGCGGGCCCGCACCCAGACTGGCAAGGTCCTGTTCATCACGCGTGGGCCGAAGGGCGCCAGGGTCGTTCTCGGCGACTATGCAACCGACATACCGGCAATCCCTGTCCGCGAGTTGGACCCGACCGGCGCCGGCGACACTTTCTGCGGAACCGTGCTGGCCTTTCTGGCGCAGAACGCTCATCCGGTCATTGCGGCGGAGCACGGCGTAGCCGCCGCGGCTGAGATGATCACCGGCGTGGGCCCTGAAACTCTGCTCCGCGCCGCGCCGACGCCGGCGCCGGACGACCCGCGGGTTCGTGTCGATGAGACGCAAGCGGGTCGGATCGGCCGTTTGATCGGTTCGCTTCCGGACGTCGAACCGTTCGACTTCACGGGTGAGCTGTTTCCGCCGCCGGGACACACGGCTGCGCTGGATTTCTTCTTCGCGGCTACACTCCAGCAATTTGGATTCTGGAACGAGCAGGGCGGGCGCTACAGGGCTCCGATGGTCGCGCGCGTGGGTGGGATTGAGCGCAAAGGAAGTGACTATCTCTGGGCGGTCTACCGCCGCTGGATGGATGACGAGCCCGAGGGCCTGACCCCCGCTCGGCAGGCGTCGCTCGATCGCTCCGCACTCGCCGCTCACACCCGCTCGGATTCGGGGGCGAGCCCGCTTCCGGTTCTTGACCTCCGAGTCGAGGCGGCACGCGCGTTCGGGCGCGACATGACCACGCTTCGGTGGACCCCGGCCTCGGTTCTCGCGCACGCCAACGCATGCCCCGCACCGCTCGAGAGCTTCTTGTCCTCACTCGATCGTGTGGGCGGATACAAGGAAGACCCGCTCCGAAAGAAATCCGCCCTGCTCGCCGTCATTCTCGTGCAACGGCCCGAGCGCTTTCTGAAACGCATCCCCGGTGAGACTGCGCCGCCAATCGTGGATTACCACGTCATGCGGAGCTGTCTTCGTATGGGGCTGATCCGAATCGATGACGAGGAGCTCTTGCGCAAACTCGAACGGAGGGAGAGCGTGCCGGCCAGGGACGAGCGGGCCGTTCGGCACGCGTCGTATCGGGCGATGGCCTGGCTGCAGGGAGTCAGTGGCCGCTCGATGGGGGCTGTCGACTACTTCTTCTTCCAGAACCGTCGGCGCTGCCCGGAAATGACGGTACCGGATTGCGGCCGATGCCCGGTCGATCCGGCGTGTGCCCACGCCATCGGGCTGTTTCAGCCGGTGGTTCGCACCACATTCTACTAGACGGTCTTCCTGCAAGGCTCGGCGGCCGGTGGGCACGAATCTTGATTAGCTTTCCACCATCATGCCGTTCACCCTCGCACACCCCGCTGCCGCCATCCCCCTCCGACGCCTGCTTGGCGGCTCCGGGGTCCTTTCGGCCCTGATCATCGGAAGTCTGACTCCCGATTTTGCCTATTTCGTGCCGTGGACCGTGAACCTCATGGAAGCTCGCGGCGGCACCCACAGCTTGCTTGGGTTGCTCTGGTTCTGCCTACCGGTTGGGCTCATCACCTACGTGGCCTTTCACGTCCTTGTGAAAGCGCCCGCCACCGCCCTGTTGCCCGAACGGATAGCGCAGCGTCTCTGGCCGTTGGTGGACCGTGAGCCGGGCCTGCCGCGAGCCTCAGTCTGGGCCGTTGTCCTGTCGCTCACGCTCGGCGCCCTAACCCACCCGCTGTGGGATGCCTTTACCCACTTCGGCGGTCCGGCCATGGATATCCTTCCCTTCTTGAACACCGCCGTTGGCCAGGTCTTTGGGCAGACGGTCCGGGTGTACAACGTGTTGCAGCATGCCAGCACCATCGGCGGGCTCGGCTTATTGGCCTGGTGGACGATGCGCTGGGTTCGTGCTGCGCCGGCTCCGGACCTGCCTGGACCCCGGCTCGCTCCGCGCATCCGGACTGTTCTGCTGCTCACGGTCTTGATGCTGACGGCCGCTGGAGCAGTTCTTGGTGGGTGGCGAGCGGCTCGCGTGGGGCAGGGGTGGTGGGCGGTCGAGACCTTCGTGTGGCATGGCGCCGTTTGGGGGATGGGTGCTTTCGGCCTGTCCTTGGTCTTGCTCGGCATCGCTTGGCGAGGGACGGGGTGGCGTGAGCTCGCGGAAACATGAGAGATCCGAATACTCTTCCATTCGGCCACACGCCACCTCATGCCCCACCAATTGGAGGACATCGTGCAGCTCACGTTGACACCTGACCAGGCATCGATGCTCCACGAGATCCTGGCGAGTTATCTGTCGGACCTCCGAATGGAAATCTCGAACACCGACTCGATGGATTTCCGCGAGCGGCTCAAAGCCAAAGAGGTTTTCCTGAAGGGCTTGCTCGATCAGCTCAGTGCCTGACGCAGACGCTCCCCATTTTGCGGCGTATCGTAGCCACCGCGCAGACTGAGCCGTGACCGGCCGTACCGTAATTCTCCAGCTCACGGCATGGGGCAGCGGGCCGGTCGGTCCGGCCGAGGCTCGCGTCGGTCACGTCAGCCTCGGCCGGCGGCTGGTGCGAGGGGCCATCCCCGTGGCCATCGCTCTGGTTCTGGCCCTTCTGATTCTGCCGATACCGCTGATGCACTTGGCTGGAATCCCGCTTCTTGCCTTGGGCGTTTACTTCGGCGTTCGGAATGCGAGGGCGCGTGAAGTGTTCCTCGGCGCCTCCGGCACCTGTCCGAGTTGCCACAGCCAGACGAAACTCTTCGTAGGCTTCGGGAAGCCGCCGTTCAAGCTGCCGGTCAAGACGTCGTGCAGTTCCTGCTGGAGGAACCTGATGTTGAAGCTGGGTGGTGAGTAGGGAAGTAGGCTGGTGGGAATGGAGGTATTGCAGGCGTGTCCCTCCGATGCTTAGGTGGCAGGGGGTCTGGTGGGTAGATTGACCGCGCTTTTGTACGACCGCATGTGCCGGCGGTTGGAAGAGGTGACTCTCAGCGAGTGGCGGCGCGACCTGCTTGCTCCGCTGTCCGGAGAAGTGCTGGAGATCGGCGCGGGGACCGGGCTCAACATTCCCTGGTACCCGACCACGGTGACGCACCTCATTCTCACGGAGCCCGATCCTCATATGGGCGTCAGGCTCCGTTCCAAAATTCCCCTCGCGCGAGTGGACCGGATTACCACGCTCGACGCGGCGGTCGATGCCCTTCCCATCGCCAGCGGCTCCATCGATGCCGTGGTTGTCACCCTCGTGCTCTGTTCCGTTCCGGACCAGCACTCGGCGCTCGCCGAGATCTACCGGGTACTCCGGCCCGGCGGGCGATTCGTGTTTCTCGAGCATGTCGCGGACGAGGATCATCCTCGCCGCCTCGAGTGGCAGCAGCGAGTCGAGCCCATTTGGAAACGACTCGCAGGGAACTGCCGTTTGACACGCAGGACCGACCAGGCCATCACGAAGGCGGGGTTTTCCGTGGAACAGATGATTCGAGCGGAATTCCGCCCCGCGCCCGCCCTGGTGCGGGCCAGCGTCCGGGGGGTCGCCCGGAAAACGGGCACACCGTTCGGCGGTTGACGAGGCGCTCCGACTCGCGCTCGTGGCCCCAAGGGTCGTATAATTAGCCGATGCCCGACAACCCGGCCGACAACGACCCCATCGCGCGCCTCCGCACGGCGCTGGCCGACCGATACGAAGTGCTCGACCAGATCGGGCAAGGTGGCATGGCCACCGTGTATCTGGCGCGGGACGTCAAGCACGAGCGGAACGTCGCCCTCAAGGTCCTTCGGTCCGAGCTCAGCGCCTCCCTGGGTGCGGAGCGTTTCCTGCGGGAGATCCGGGTCGCGGCGAACCTCCAGCATCCCAACATCCTGGCACTGTACGACTCAGGCGACGCGGACGGCTCCCTCTACTACGTCATGCCGTTCGTCGAGGGCGAGTCGCTCCGCGACCGGCTCGATCGCGAGCGACAGCTCACGATTCCCGACGCCCTCAAGATCATCCGGGAAGTGTCGGAAGCACTGAGCTACGCCCATGCGCAGGGTGTCGTCCATCGCGATATCAAGCCCGAGAACATCATGCTGATGAGCGACCACGCGCTGGTGGCCGATTTCGGGATCGCGCGGGCCATCGAGGAGGCCGGAGACGACAGGTTGACCCAATCGGGCATGGCCATCGGGACCCCGCTCTACATGAGCCCGGAACAAGCCAGTGGCATCGAGAACCTCGACGGCCGGAGCGACATCTATAGCCTGGGGTGCATGCTCTACGAACTGCTCACCGGCGAGCCGCCGTATCAGGGTGCCACACCGGTGGCACTCATGGCCAAGCACTCGATGGAAGCGATCCCAAGCAGCAGGATCCTCCGCAACACCGTTCCGGATGAGGTCGACGCGGCGATCGGAAAGGCCATGGCCAAGGTCCCGGCGGACCGCTTCCAGACCGCACTGCAGCTCGCCGAGGCGCTGGGCTCGGTCGAACACCGCCTGAGCGCGGGCTACGCGATCCCAATCACGGTTCCCATGCCGGCTCGGCCCATGACGGTGGAGGTGCCGGCCAGGAGACGCAAGCCGTTGGCCCTGGCGCTCGGCGGCGGGGGGCTCCTCGTGGCGCTGGGTGCCGTGCTGACCTGGCAGCTCGGCCTATTCGGCGGCGGTGGTGGGACGCTTACGGAGGCAACCGGGCCGGACCCACGGAGCATCGCCGTGCTCTACTTCGAAGACCGAAGTCCCGATCGTAGTCTGGCGTATCTGGCCGACGGATTCACCGAGGCCCTGATTGGTGAGCTCAGCCAGGTCCAAGGGCTCAAGGTGATTTCGCGAAACGGTGTGCTGCCGTTTCAAGGTCAGCGGATTTCGCCCGATAGCATCTCCCGGGCGCTCGACGTCGGCACGCTGGTCGAAGGTACGATCCAAAAATCCGGCGAGCGATTGCGGATAAACGTCTCCATGATCGATCCCGCGGACGGTACCGAGATCGGGCGTACCACGCTGGAACGAACCCAGGAAGAGACCTTCGCCCTGCAGGATGACGTGAGTCGAGGGGTGGCGGCGTTTCTCCGGCGCCGCCTCGGGGAAGAGGTCCAGCTGCTGGAAAGCCGGCGCGGCACCCGCAATCTCGCGGCGTGGCGAAAGGTGCAAGAGGCGGAGCGGGTAGAGCGGGGGGTCCAGGCCCTTCTCGCTGCTGGGGACCGCGAGGCCGCCGCGCTGGAATTCTCCCGCGCCGATTCCCTATTTGCACAAGCGGCACGGCTCGACGACAAGTGGGCGAGTCCGGAGATTGCGCGCGGCTGGATCGACTACCGGCGGGCCCGAGAGCTGGCGCGAGGGTTCGACAAGGCGCACTACGCCGAGTGGATCGAGAAAGGCCTGGTTCACGCCGACCGTGCGCTTGCGCTGGCACCGAACGACCCCGACGCCCTCGAGCTTCGAGGCACGTTCCGGTATTTGAACTATCTCCTGAATCTCGTGCCCGATGCCGAGCAGGAGCTGTCCTTGGCGGAGCATGATCTCGTGGCGTCGGTGCGGGCCAATCCCCAGCAGGCGTCGGCGCTCACGACGCTGAGCCATCTGCTCCTGAACCAAGGCAAGACGGCTCAGGGCAAGGTCCAGGCGCAGCGGGCCTACGAAGCCGATCCGTACCTGAGCAACGTCGATCGCACGATCTGGCGATTGTTCGGCAGCTCGCTCGATCTCGACGAGGCGGTCGAGGCCACGCGCTGGTGCGACGAGGGCCGGCGACGCTTCCCCGACGACCCGCGCTTCGTCGAGTGTCAGATTCGGGTGCCCGCCTTGCGGGGGCAGCGACCGGATATTCCCAAGCTCTGGCGGCTGGTCGACGAGTACGTGGCGAAGAGTCCGGAGAACCTGCGCGAGTTCCGGCGCAAACGTGGCGGTATGTTCGTGGCGATGGCGCTGGTGCGCGCCGGGTTGCCCGACAGCGCACGGGCGGTGGCCGTGCGGTCCCGGGCCGATGCCGAAGTCGACCAGTCGCGCGAACTGGCGTGGTTCGAGGCCATCGTTCGAACCTTCCTGGGAGAGAAGGACGAGGCCATCGACCTGCTCAGCATCTACTTGGCTTCCAATCCGGGGCAGCGGGCGTCGTGGGCCCGGGACTCGACCTGGTGGTTCAAGGATCTTCGCTCCGACCCGCGGTACCGTGATTTAGTTGGATCGAGTTGATCTTGCAGCTTCGCCGCTATGCGATATGTTGTGTGGCGAGGAAGTTTATGAAGAATTAATGATTTCTTCATCTGACAAAGCACATAGTGTGTTCGTCAGACCGCTGTTCATACCCCAGACCGCCGTTCATACCCCCGATCGCTGCGTCAATCAGGAGGGCCGCATGAGACGCGAAGTGCACATTCTTGCAGCTGTACTTGTAGCGGGCGCAGTCGCCGCGTGCGGTGATGACGCTCCAACCGTTCCGTCGCCGGCCTTTGAGCCGCAGTTTCTCATCGCGGCCGGCACCGAAGTCTCGTGCGACTTCCAGGACCTTCGGACCAAGGCCGCACCGGCCTATTTCGTGAACGGGTCGACCACGCTCCGGACCGTGAAGGGTCTGATCCAAGATATGGAGAGCGCCGGGGAGGGCACGGCCGGGGCCAACGCGATCGGTTTCCAGATCTTCGAGATCGTCGCGAGTCAAATCGAGGCCAAGGTCGCTGGCAACCCCTCCGACATCGACGGTGGGGCCGACAATGGCTCCGACTTCGTGAACAAGACGCTGGCCTGCATGGAGCCCGCGCCGTTCTATGCTATCGACTTCACGGGTGCGCTCGAGGATACGAGCGGCGGCGGTGCCTTCTGCGTGCGGGGCGGCCCGAATGACGATCCGTCAGCGTGCGTGACCTTCGACGGGTTCTCCGGGCTCTCCCCGAACGCGAACAGCAGCTTTACCACTTGGTTCGGGCTCGAGCCGCGGCGGCTGGTGTACGCGGCGCCGCTCAGCATTTTTTACAGCAACGAGGTCGTGGTCGGCGGAGTGTACGAATGGTCGACGGTGCCGTACGCGGCGCTCGACAACTCGAACGGCAAGGGTGTCGTGGGGATGTGCGTGCCGAATCCGGTCAGCGCCCCGGTCAACCGCGTGCAGCATCGGGAACAGGGCAATACCCCCACGATCCTGCTTCTCGCCAATCCCTTCTTCCTCGACGGCTTCCTCCCGTGCGACAATTTTGCGGCCCTCGATCGAGGATCGATGTCTCCGCTGTTCGCATTTGCGCGGAGCGTGTTCGACTGGGCCAGCCCCGAGCCGCTCTACGCCTCCGCGCTGAAAGCCGGTGGCGGCACCAGCGGCTCGCTCGGTGACCTCAGCAAGTTCGCGGTGGTCAACGCCGGCGCCGTCAACCTGTTCTTCACCCCTCCGATCGCCGACCAAACACTGAGCACCCCGTTCGACCTGACGGTGCAAGCGCTTGGCAACCAGGGCACCCCGTTCATCGACCTGGAGATCCGGATCAGTGTCCAGGGCAACAGCACGTCGCTGACTGGAGTGCTCACCGGTCTACAGTGCTCGACCAGCACGGCGTATCCACAGGGGTCATGTACCGCGACCACCGATCAATTCGGCAACGCGGTGTTTACCGGCATCCAGCTCAACAAGTCGGGCGGGTACCGGCTGTTGGCCGAGAGCGCGGCGCTTCCGGCTCCCAACACGCCCGATGCC
>DATHRW010000052.1:0-12024 GCA_035464955.1 Gemmatimonadales bacterium | reverse complement strand
CTGTCGGAGCATGGTGTCGATCTGGATCGGGCAACTCGCGAGCTCGAAGATGAGGGCGTCCAGAAGTTCGCCGATTCCTATCACAAGGCCATCGCCAGCATCGAGCAGAAGGCCACCCTCCTCGTGAGCACCCTATGACCGACGCCCCGGACAGTCGCTGGTACCGCAAGCTCCACTGGCAGATCATCCTCGGGCTCCTGTTCGGGGTGGCCTACGGTGTGATCGCCGCGGCAAACGGCTGGGGTGCATTCACCAAGGACTGGATCGACCCGTTCGGGAAGATCTTCCTCAACGGGCTCAAGCTCATAGCGGTCCCGCTGGTGCTGGCGTCGCTGGTGACGGGGGTCGCGTCGCTCAGCGACTTGAAGAAGCTGTCCCGCATCGGTGGCAAGACCATCACGATCTACATCGCCACGACGGTCGTCTCCGTCACGCTGGGCCTGGTCTTGGTCAATATTTTCAAACCCGGCCATAGCGTGCCGGCTGAAATGCGAGCCGAACTGCAGGCGACCTACGCGCAGGATGCGTCGTCCGGCGAGGCCGCGGCGCAATCGGCCAAGGACCGGGGACCGCTCCAGATCATGGTCGACATCGTGCCCGACAATTTCTTCGAATCGGTGCGCGACAATCGGAACATGCTGCAAGTGGTGTTCCTGGCCATCTTGATCGGCATCGGCCTGATCCAAGTGCCGAAGGACCGAGCAAGCCCGGTGCTCGCGGTGTTCGAGGGATTCAACGCCATCATCATCCGGCTGGTGGACCTGATCATGCTGATGGCGCCGGTCGGCGTGTTCGCGCTCATTGCGAGCACCATCACGTCGGTGGCCGGGGACAGCTTGGTCCAAATCGCGGAGCTGCTCCGCGCCTTGGGGTTCTACAGTCTCGTGGTGCTGCTGGGGTTAGTGCTGCACACGACGGTCACCTATCCGACGCTGCTCAAGCTCTTCACGCCCATGCCCCTCAAGACGTTCTTCGCCGGCATGGCGCCGGTTCAGTTGGTGGCGTTCTCCACCAGCTCGAGCGGCGCCACGCTGCCGCTCACGATGGAGCGCTGCGAGGAAAAGCTCGGGGTCTCGGAGGAGGTTTCGTCCTTCGTGCTGCCGCTCGGCGCCACCATCAACATGGATGGCACCGCCCTCTACCAAGCCGTGGCCGCGGTCTTCATTGCGCAGACCTTGGGCATGAACCTGGGGCTCGGTGCGCAGCTGACCATCGTGTTGACGGCGGTGTTGGCCTCGATCGGGACGGCGGCAGTGCCGGGAGCCGGAATCATCATGTTGGTGATCATCCTGGAAGCGGTCGGCGTGCCGAGTGAGGGGATCGCGTTGATTCTCGGCGTGGACCGGATCCTCGACATGTGCCGGACGGTGACCAACGTGACCGGCGACGCCACCGTGGCCACCATTGTGGCGGCGTCTGAGAACGCGTTACTCGCGCCTGACTTGAGTGAGGCGGGAGACCGGATCCGGACGCGGTGGCGCAGCTAGTCGAGCTCGAGCTGCCGTCACTTCCACATTACCACGCAAAAAGAACGACCGCTCGATCCATAGAGAACCGAGCGGTCGTTATAAGCCGGGCGGGTGGATTGTCCACCCTCATCAGGCGCGGCGCTTTTCTACCGTGCCAGGTTCATGCCCCGAACAGGCACAAATACCTTTTGCCCGGCCACTCAAGCGCCTCATCATGGGGCTCCTGCACACCCGCTCGGAGCGCGGTCCCCCTGGCCGTACCCCGGGGATGCCAACCTGCGGCATCCTACTTCCAGCCTCCACGACCAGACGCCACGCACATCATAGCACTCGCTTTATGAAATGGCCGGGAAGGTCGGATGAAGAAATCCGCTAGCCGCAGCCAACTACTTGGGTCATCCGTACTTCCATGCCTCCCCGGGTTGCATGACCTTCACCTCGACGCCGGCAGGGCGGAACGTCGACGGGTCTTGCTCGATGGGGGGCCAGGTGTTGTAGTGGATGGGGATCGCCACCTTGGGCCGGATCAGCTCGGCGGCGCGGGCCGCGAGGTCGGGCCCCATGGTGAAGCGGTCGCCGATCGGGACACAGGCGATATCCGGACGATACATCTCCCCTATGAGCTTCATGTCACCGAAAATCGTGGTATCGCCGCAATGGTAGACCGTCACGCCACCCATATTGATCACCAGTCCGCACGGCATGCCCATGTAGCGCCCCTCGTAGGACGAGGAGTGGAATGCCTGCGTGAAGGCGATCCAGCCGAATGGCAGCACGATCTTGCCGCCCGGGTTGCCTGGCTCAGTGGCACTGACGCCGTGCTCGGCCACGTAGTTACAGATCTCGAACGCGGCGATCACGGTGGCCTTGTTGTGCTTGGCCAGGGCGATGGTGTCGCCGAAATGGTCGGCGTGCCCGTGGGTCAGCGCGATGTGGGTCGGGTGGAGATCCTTGGGAGTCACCGTCGCTAAGGGGTTGCCGGTGAGGAACGGATCGATGGCAAGGGTGTGGCTCCCGCTCTTCAAGAGGAAAGCGGAGTGGCCCAGGTAGGTGATGTCGAGAGGCATGACCGGGCTCCCAGTGGTTGCGCGGATTCTGGATGCGAAGCGAGCGGCTCCGCGGTATCGTCTCATGTATGGACTCGCGTTCTGAGAATAGCGTGAAACCCGAATGAGAGAACCGTCTCGTGCGGCGTCGCGCTGGGTGGGTGCGCTGGCGGCGGCCGGCCTCGCCCTGCTCATGGCCCACGGCTGTGACATCGAGACCCTGCGGATCCAGGTGTGTTCCGACGGCCTCGGGGTATTGGTGAGCACCGAGCCCGGGGCCGAGTTCGATTGGAGCGGCGGCTGCGGGGTGGGCGAGCTGGAGGTACGCGAGGCCGGTGCGAGCGGGCGGGTGGTGTGGCGGATCCGCGATCGCGCGGTGATGAACCGGTTGGTGGCGCCGATCCGTTATGGCAGCGCACCAGCTGAGGCGACGGTCATCGTCCCGCCGGCGTCGCTCGAGGTGGGCGTGGGTTATCTCGTCGAGGTCCGGTCACTCACGGCACTCGGCGGTAGCAGTACCGGGATCGTCGTGGGTCAGGCCGCGTTCGTTCGGTGAGTCGGTGCGCAGCGCCATCGTAAGTTGCGGTGTGGCGTACGATTCCAGGGCACCGTGTATGGTACTGAGTTTGGTGTGCGTGATATGCGGCGGAGTGCGATATGAGAGCTGGGTGGGTTAGCTGGCGGCTTCCCGGGTCTATCGCTCCGCGGCCTATCACCTAGGGTTTTCCCTAGTGCGAGGGTGTTGGGTGGCTTGGACTGGATCAAACCGGGCCGGGGCTCATTGGCGGAATCCGCAGTAGTGGGTCAGGTTGTTTGCGGTTCATTTTCAAGCTAGATGGCAGTTCATACAATGTTTGCAATTTGAATCAATGTTGGAGGGAGATTATGCGCGTTCTCTTGTGGACTAGCCTGATTCCAATGGCACTCACGGTTTCCTGTGGTCCATCGGAATCAGATCAGCTTGAGGCCAACAAGGAACTCATCCGTCATGTCATCACAGAGGGGGTCAATACGGGCGACCTCGAGGTTTTCGGGAACATGTTGGCATCCGACTATTCCAGGCATAGCCAAGCCACATCGGAGATGCCGGAAATACGCGGGGTAGAGGCGATGTTGGCTTTCCTGCAGGCACAGTATGCTGCTTTCCCGGACTATCATGAAGAGATCGACCTCATGATTGCGGAGGGCGATAAGGTAGCGTACATCACCACAGGTACCGGAACTCATTTGGGTCCACTCGGAGACATTCCGCCGACGGGGAAGAAGATGGAGATTGTCAACTTCGTCGTCCAGCGGATACAGAACGGGAGGATCGCCGAAACTTGGATCGGTTGGGACAATATGGCTGCGCTTTCCCAGCTCGGGCTTTTCCCGCCACCGGGACCAGGCTGCGAGTGATGACTAAGCAGAAGGAGATAAAGTTGCCGGATCTGCCGTCAAACAAGTCGCTCCACCGGACGCGGACGAGGTGAGCGATGATTGTACGAACTGCTGAACGACGTGACGCTGATCAGTGGCTCGCGCTCCGCTGTGAACTATGGCCCGATGGCCCAGCCGCAGAGCACCGGGAAGAGATCGGGCAGTACTTTTCGGGACGGTTTCCGAGAGAACCGTGGGTGGTTCTGCTGGCCGAAGACGACCGCCAGCGGATTGTCGGCTTAGCGGAACTGTCGCTTCGTCCGTACGCCGAGGGCTGCACCAGCACGCCCGTCGCGTACCTCGAGGGGTGGTTTGTTGCGGCCGACGCTCGAAGGATGGGAGTTGGTCGAACCTTGATGGAAGCAGCGGGGGCCTGGGGTCGATCGCAGGGATGCAGTGAACTCGCATCCGATTGTGCCCCGGACAATCAGGTCAGCGCGGATGCCCACCGGGGCCTGGGGTTCGCCGATGCCGGCGTGGTGCAGTGCTTTCGCAAGGCGTTGTGAGAGGCAAGGGTTGCCCAACAAGGCGATCGTTAGGCTGGAGACAACACACTCTTCTCACCACCACCCGACCACGGGAGGTTCAATGAAGCGGGTCACTGGCATTGGCGGCATCTTCTTCCAAGCCAAAGACGCTCCGGCGCTGCAGGCGTCGTACAAGCGGCACCTCGGCATCGATGTCCAAGAATGGGGTGGCACGGCGTTCACCTGGACCGACGGCGACGGTACGCCGGTTGCCGGAACAACCGTCTGGTCTATTGGTTCGGCACAAAGTGACCAGTTTGCGCCCAGCACTGCAGCTTTCATGGTCAACTACCGGGTGGCGGATCTCCACGCTCTGGTTAAGGTGTTACGCGACGAAGGCTGCAACGTGCTCGAGAAGATCGACGATTCCGAGTACGGGAAGTTTGCCTGGGTGATAGATCTAGAAGGAAACAAGGTAGAATTGTGGCAACCGCCTGCCGGCCAATGACCGGGGCAGGCGGCCTCAACATGAATCTGGTTGAGACCGATCCGTAAGGTGGATCGCCAGGATCCCGTGTCGCGAAGGCCCCCGCCAATGTCCCTGTGCTGTGTGTATCGCACCGGAACCCTTTACATCCAGAGGGAAGGAAGTCGTTGATTAGTGCATTAGGCGGGCGAGATGGCCCGCCACCGACGCGGGATTCGTTGGGCGGCGAATCAGTCTCGGGTTGTCGCGGCCGAGGACTCGATGAGCATGGGATTCAAAGCCCCAGTCCCAGTCGGACGTCGGGTTCGCCTTGGGGGAACTGAGCCTACGCCTTCGACTTCGCCATCATTCCGATGCCCGCCAGCAGACTCACGGCACCCAGACCCAGCAGGATATAGGACTGTGTTCGCCCACCCTGGTCAGTGGCAGAGACTTCAACCTCGCCGACAGATATCGAAGCGCCAGAATTATCAAATCGTGAGAATCCGAAGAAGCCAAGCGCCAAGCCGACGACAATGAGTGCGATGGGAAAGAACTTGTTCATGGAACCGCCTGAGTCGAGGTGCGGGAAAAAGGGACCGCGTGCCGTTGGGGCTCAATCGGCCGCTTCCACCACCAAAGATCCGCGTCGCGCGAAGCCGCGCAAACACACCCACCGGGCATTGAATGAACCGGTTTGCCGACGCTCTGCATTCGCGGCCCTCGAGCGCCGTGGCGAGAGGCGAGGAAGGAAGCCGTTGGATTGTAGGACCAGGCTTCATCGCCCACAGCCGGCTCGGGACACGTCAGGTAGTCCCCTGGCGCCGTCCGCCACGGGCCGGGAGAATCGACTCGACATGCGTGCCGGGCTGCAGGTGGGCTAGCTGAGGGCGGTCCTCTTGCTGGTGGCGTACGCGGAAATACGCTGTGCCTTCATGATGTAGCGGATCCGGAGCCGTACCATCGTAAAGCCTTCCGGTTGAACACGTTGGCCCTGGTCTTGCGGTACATACTGCTGCAATATATGCTAAAGAGTTCAGAAACTCGTATCGTTGAGATTGGACCGCACAAGGTTCCTTAACATGCGCGGCATCAGACGGTGCGGGGTAGCTCCACCCCAAGACGATGACGAGGTGCTCGTGGTCGGATGGCTCTCCGCTTGCGTTCTCGCTTTGCCGGTATTTCCCGCTACCACTGAAGCCCGGATCGTCGGCCCGTGAAACGAAAGCCGAGGCGCCGAGCGGCTCCGGCCCGGCAGATCCAACCCGAGCCAGCAGGTGGATCGATCTCGCTGGTGCTCATCGACGACAACCGGATCCTGCGCGAAGGGATCACGGCATTGATTAGCGCCCAGCCAGGATTCACCGTCCTGGCGGCCTCGGCGGATGTCGAGGAGGTCCTCGAGAAGATTCGGGAGCACAAGCCGGACATCGTCCTCATGGATTTCGGGCTCGAAGACCACGACAGCCTGGCTCTGGCCGCCACGGTCCATAGCGAAGTGCCTGAAGCCAGGGTCGTCGTCATGGGTCTGTTGGCCGATCAGGAGGATGTCGCTGACTACGTCCGGGCGGGCGCGTCCGGCTTTGTCATGAAGGATGCCTCCTTTGACGACTTTATCACAACGATCCGCGACGTGGCCGCTGGTGCCGAGGTGCTGCCCAGGGCGCTGACCAATTCGCTCTTCTCGCAAATCGCTCGGAATCTCCCGGCCCTCAAGGTAACGCCAGCGGAGTCCAGCCGCCTAACCACGCGGGAACGGCAGGTCGTCGACCTGCTCTCCGAGGGCCTGAGCAACAAGGAGATCGCGAACCAGTTGCACATCGCGGTCCACACGGTCAAGAGTCACGTCCACAACGTGCTGGAGAAGTTGGCACTCCACAGCCGCCTCCAGATCGCGGCCTTTTCACACTCTCGGAGGGACGCCTAGAATCAGGCCGCGGCCTCCCTCGTCTTGCCGGCAGCCACTCCGCCGCACGCCATCCCTTCTATCAACTGTTTCTCCGAGCCGGTCCAACGATGTTGTCCAATCCGGGCGCTGCACGGGCGATCGGGTGCCGCCGGTTGACGGTCGTCCAAGCCTGACCGCCCACCGAAGTGGCAGCCCACTCACCCCGATCCGGGTCACCGCCACCCGCCAGCGGCTGGCCGCGGTAACCGGGTCGGTGGGCAGGGACTGGTCCTTTCGAGCTAATCCCAAATCCGCCCGAACGATCGATTGGCGAGGACTCCCCGCCGTGATAGCGTTCCATTCCACAGACATAAGTCGGGGTTTGCGCCCCCCATTCTCGAGGAGTCCCGCATGCTGCGATACATCACGCTATCCTTGGCCGTCGTCTCGCTCGGCCTCACCGCTCCGCTTTGCGCGCAGAGCAGGAGCACGGTCACCAACGCGGACCTCGATGCCGCCGTCGAAGCACGTCCGATCGGGAATCGGGAAGCGGTCCGTGAGTTCCTCACGACCGATCAGGTCCAGGTGGTGGCTTCCCAGATGGGGATCAGCACCGCAGACCTCTCAGCCCAGGTCGGTAGCCTCGACGAGGCCTCGCTGGACCTGCTGGTCCAGCAAATTAGAGATGGCGAGCCTGACCTCGCGGGCGGGGATCAGAAGATCATAATCAGCACCACCGTCGCCTTGCTGGTCGTAATCATCGTCATCCTCCTAGCCAGCTAGCGCTTCCGCCAGGGCTGACCGGTGCGCGCCATCGCCCGGCTAGGCACGGCGGGACTGTGGCTCACGGCTGGGCTGGGCAGTTCTCCGCTGCTCGCCCAGTCGTTTGCATCAGGTAATCCGACCCCGGGCCCGACGCCTGCCGTGCTCGAGGTACCCTACCTCCCCCAGTCGGTTCTGCTGTGCGGTGGCGCTGCAGTTGCGATGGTCGAGCGATGGTGGGGCCGGCGCGGAGTGTACGCCCAGGACTTCAGCCAGCTGGTTCGACCGGAACTCGGCGGTATTCTCACTACGGATCTCGCGGCGGCCGCCCGCACTCGCGGCTGGGATACTCGGGTTCTCCGAGGCACTCCGGAGTTGGTCCAGCGCACCCTTGGGAACGGCGTCCCGGTGGTCGCCCTCATACAGGTCGGTCGAGATCGATATCACTATGTCGTCGTAGTCGGTTGGAGAGACAGCCAGGTAACATTTCACGATCCGGCCGGGGCCCCATTCACCACCACCGGTGAGGTCGAGTTCCTCGCCCGTTGGACCGGGGCCAATCGGTGGGCCCTGGTGATCCGGCCGGCACTGACCGCCACTGGGACCACCGTGCGCGCCAACAACCCGGATCCAGCTCCCGCCGATTCGATGCGCTGCCCGCCCTGGCTCGACCGTGCCCTAGACGCCGCGGCTGCCAATCGCCTGGAGGAGGCCGCTCTGCTGCTCGCAGAGGCCACCCAGGCCTGCCCCGCCGAGCCGATGATTCTCCGCGAGTTGGCTGGGGTTCGATTAAAGCAGGCACGATACGCCGAGGCGATCCCGCTGGCTGTGGAGTACGTGGCACTCGTTCCCACCGATGGGCTGGGTTGGCAGCTCCTCGCGACCAGTCGATATCTCGCCGGTGATAGAGACGGCGCGCTCGACGCCTGGAATTACGTCGGTCGGCCGACGGTCGACCTGCTCCGAATCGACGGAACGCGGAGGATCCGGTTCCGAGCGATCGCGGACGCCGTGTCGGTGCCTCACGGCACGGTGCTCTCCACGTCGGATTTGGCGCTGGCCCAACGCCGGCTGTCCGATGTTCCGGCGCTTCGCCGGTCAGTGGTGGAGTACCAGCCGGTTCCGGGCGGCCTGGTCGAGATCCATGTGGCGGTGAACGAGCGGCCCACCATAGAGCCCCCGTTGCGCCTAGCGGTGGCCGGGGCCGTCCGGGCCGCGGCGCAACACGAGGTCGGCCTCGAACTCGCCACCCCAACCGGCGCTGGTGAGCTCTGGACCGCAAGTTGGCGCTGGGAGAGGGCCCGGCCACGCGCCGCCTTTGGGATCGAGCTGCCCGCAGAACTCGGATTCCCAGGAGTGATCAGTGTCCAAGGCGCCTGGGAGCGCTTTCGCTTCGCGCTCGATCCCGCGAACACCACCGTCCAGGAACAAACCCGGCGCTCCGCGTCCGTCGGCTTCGGTGGCTGGGTCAGCGCCGGGGTGCGTCCGTCCGCGGCCCTGCGGCTGGAAAGATGGTCGGCGAATCAAAGCTACCTGGCGATCTCGGTTGGCGCCGAACTCCGCGCTCGAGGCAACAGATTCGCGCTGACCGCGACGACCGAGCACGCGGTGGCGCTGTCCGGCCACCCGTCCTACAACCGGGCCGATGCCGGCGCGAGCTGGGCTTCCGCCCTCGGGCTGGGCCGCCCAGCCTGGTCCGCTCGGCTCGGCGTGGATTGGGCTAGCCCGAATGCCCCGCTGGGGACCTGGCCGGTCGTCGGGGGGGATCTCTCCTGGGCCATTCCGCTCCGGGCGCATTCGGCCACGAGCAGGGGACTCCTCTCGGGCCGGAGCACCGGCCGCGGGATCATCCACGCGGGCCTGGCCGGCGACCACCCGATCTATCGCCTCGGACCGCTCGTCCTGGCTGCCGGTCTGTTTCTCGATGGAGCCGAGGTGATCGAGCCCGCGGACGGGTCGGTCGGTGACCGCTTCTATCTCGATGCCGGGGCCGGTCTGCGGATCGGGCTTGCCGAGGGACGGCTGGGTGTGCTGCGAATCGATCTCGCCAATGGGCTCACCGATGGTCGCGTAGCGCTGAGCGTCGGTGTCCATCGACAGTGGCCGCTCTTTCGGTGACGTCTTCCGGACAGCGACCACAACGCATTGGGCCGCCGGCCAGCACCTTTGGGGCTCGTACCGTGACGCTGCCCTCGCCCCACGGGTGGCATTCCGATAACGGTCCTTCCTAAGCTGTAGATCTCTTTCCATCCTTTCGAGCGATACCCGCCGGCAGCAATCCGCACCATACTTCATCACGTGGGGGCCGCGTTCGTGGCGTGCGGAATCGGCCGACAAGTTCATGACGGCGGAGGGTGTCCATCGCACTCCTGCCAACCTGAAAGTGCGAACGAGCGATCACACCGCCTGTCCCTGGTCTACTGGCTAGGGAGGTCACCGGAGATCACGAGATGGAGACACGACACATTGCTTCTCATATTGGGCGCCTTCTTGGCGGCGTGGTTGCTCGGGTGGTTGTTCCACGTCGGGACCGGGCCGGTTCACGTGCTCCTGCTCGCGGTAACGGCATACTTCGTCGTACGCCTGCCATGGCGCCGAACGAGGTGAGAAGCGACCTTTCTTTCCTGACCCGTGCTCGGACATGTGGTGCGATCGCCCTGCTCGCGGCCTTCGGCGTTGCTGCGGGCGGCTGCGCCATGAACCCGGCCACCGGCCGGAACCAGCTCATGCTGGTCAGCGAGTCCCAGGAAATCGCGATGGGACGGCAAGCCGACACGGCGGTCATCGCATCCATCGGGCTCTATCCAGATGCCGCCTGGCAACGCTACATCCAACAGTTCGGCGCGCGGCTCGCCGCCACCTCGGAGAGCCCCGACCTCCCCTGGACGTTTCGCGTGGTGGACGACCCGGCGGTGAACGCCTTCGCCCTCCCGGGCGGCTTCATCTATGTGACGCGGGGACTCCTCGCGCATCTTACCTCCGAGGCCGAGCTGGCCTCCGTCGTGGGCCACGAGATCGGGCACGTCACGGCCCGGCACACGGCCGCCGAGATGAGCAAGCAGCAACTCATGGGGCTGGGCCTCGCGGTCGGCAGCATGGCCAGCTCCCAGGTCGCACAATACGCGGGCCTCGCTAACCAGGCCCTCGGAATCCTGTACCTCAAGTTTTCCCGCGACGACGAGAGCCAGGCGGACGAGCTGGGCCTGCGCTACATGCGTCGCGCCAACTACGATCCCCGCCAGATGCCCGCGGTGTTCCACATGCTCGAGCGGCTCAGCGCGGCGGGTGGCGGCGGCCGCCTCCCGACGTGGCTCGCCACGCACCCCACCCCGGAAAACCGCTTCGCCACAATGAGCGAAGAGATCGCGGCGCTGCCGCAGAATTTCTCCGGCACCGTTGTGAATCGCGACTCGTACCTGCGGCGGCTCGACGGCCAGGTGTTCGGGGAGAACCCGCGCGAGGGGTACTTCAAGGGCAGTCAGTACTTCCATCCCGATATGCGCTTCCAGCTCACCCTCCCTGAGGGATGGGCCACGCACAACGGGAAGCAGGCCGTCGTCGCCGTGAGCCCCGGGAAAGACGCGGTGGTCGAACTCTCGCTCGCGCAAGAGACGAGTGCCGCCGCGGCGGCCCGGGTGTTTCTCGCGCAGCAGGGGATCACGGGCGGCACGATGTCCCGCGCGAGCCTGGGCGGGCTCCCGACGGTGAGCGCGTCCTTCGGTGCGGCCACCCAGGACGGCACGCTCAGGGGGATGGTGCTGTTCGTCGAGCACCGTGGGGCGGTGTTCGGGCTCATCGGCTACGCCCCGGAGGCGCGGTGGCCCACCTATCAGGTGGCGGCCGAGCGCGCGCTGCGGAGCTTCATGCCCCTGACCGATTCCCGGGCGCTTAACGTGCAGCCGCAGCGCCTGGACATCGTGAAGCTCGATCGGCGCACGACCATCGAGGCGCTCGCGCGGCAGCGGTCGTCGCCGGCCTCCGCCGCGACACTCGCGCTGATCAACCAGGTCGAACTCCAGACACCGCTCGAACCGGGCCGGGTCATCAAGTGGGTCGTGGGCCAACCGCTTCCCTAGACCGAAGACCGACAAGGGCATGCGCAGACATCAGGATCCGACTGCGTCCTTCACAGAATACGGAGGGTAGCACCCATGACTTCCACGACATCGTACGGGCCTCTTCTGGCCAGCTCCCTTGTTCTTCTCGCCGCTTGCACCCAGAGCGGGGCGGTGAACCGTCCTGCCGGGTCCACTGCCGCCGCGCCGGCGAGCTACAACCTCGCCACGGGCACGCTGATTGACGCCACCATCACCGACACCATCAGCTCGCGGCACGCGAGAGCAGGCGACGTGTTCACGGCCAGCGTGGTGGCGGATGTCAAGAACCCCGCCGGCTCGGTAGCGATCCCTGCCGGATCCATGGTGCAGGGTATCATCACGGACGTGAGCCCCGCTCCCAACACCAACTCCACGGGCACGCTCACGCTCAGCGTTTCGAGTGTGACAGT
>DATHRW010000051.1:0-3354 GCA_035464955.1 Gemmatimonadales bacterium | reverse complement strand
CACGGTACCGGCGCGCGAACTCGTGGCCAAGGTCTTCGAGCCGGTGGATCGGCAGTGGCGTGGCATCGGCACCATTCCGCGGAGTGGATTGGGCCTCAGGCCCGAATTCTCCGATTTCGACGCGGAACTGCGGTTTGGGCTGGGGGAGCTGCACGTCACCGAGCCCGAAGCGTGCCGTGCCGGGGACGTGCTCCGCGGCCGGATCAAGCCATTCGAATGCGCAGCCTTCGGCACGCTGTGCACTCCTGAGCAACCTCTCGGCGCGCCGATGGTGTCGACCGAGGGCGCCTGCGCGGCGTACTACAACTACGGCCGTTTCCGGGCGGACCAGCATCAGGCAGCGCGCCGTGAGTGAAGACGTGTCGGTGGCGTCGGGCTTGAATTGTCCGATTCCCTTCGAGGCGACCGACCGGGTCCAACTGGGTCACGGGTCGGGCGGCAAACTGAGTGCAGCCCTCCTGCGCGAGCGCTTCCTGCCTCATTTCGGGAACCCCGCGCTCGATCAACTCGCCGACGCCGCGGTGGTCACGCTGGGTGGAGAGGACATTGCGGTGTCCACCGACAGCTTCGTCGTGAGCCCACTCGAGTTTCCCGGCGGAAATATCGGTTCCTTGGCCGTACACGGGACCGTGAACGACCTGGCGATGATGGGGGCACGGCCCATGTTCCTGTCCGCGGGCTTCGTCTTGGAAGAGGGGCTTCCCTTCGATGTGCTCGACCGCGTCATCCGCGCCATGGCCGATGGCGCCCGTGAGGCGGATGTGTTGGTGGTAGCGGGTGACACCAAGGTCGTCGAGCGGGGCAAGGCCGACGGATTGTTCATTAATACTGCAGGTATCGGACGGCTAGGTCCATCATTCCGCCCGGCTCCCGGCAACGCCCGCCCCGGCGACGTGATCCTCGTCAGCGGAGCCATCGCCCGCCACGGCATGGCCATCATGGCGGTGCGCGAGGGGATCGCGTTCGAGGCGCCCATCGAGAGCGATTCGGCCTCCCTCTATCCGCTCGTCCGGCTGCTCGAGCACGCCGTGGGCACCGACGTGCACGTATTGCGCGATCCGACGCGCGGCGGGGTCGCGAGCGCGCTCAACGAGATCGCGGCCGCATCGAAGGTCGGGATGGCGCTCGAGGAAGGTGCGATTCCAGTTCCGGGCCCAGTGGCAGGGGCTTGCGAGATGCTCGGTCTCGATCCGCTGTATGTGGCCAACGAAGGTGTCCTCATCGCCTTCGTGCCCGAACACCGGGAAGCTGAGGCACTCGACGCATTGCGGGGTCACCCGCTGGGGCGGGATGCCACCCGGATCGGCCAGGTGGTCGACCAGCACACCGGCTTCGTCGTGCTTCACACCGGCCTAGGCGGGCGCCGGATCGTCGACCTCCTTCCCGGTGATCAGCTTCCTCGCATTTGCTGACTGCCACGCCGAGGCATTTCCGAGTAGAATTCCCCCTCACGAATCGTGCATTTCATTGAGGAGAGCGTGGCATGACGACGTCCAGTAAGTGCCCGGCGTGCGGAGCCTCCGCAGCTGGGAAGTTCTGCAGCCGGTGTGGGGCTAGTCTTGGCGGAGGCTCGTGCAGCGGCTGTGGCGCGGCGTTGCCGAAGGGCGTCAAGTTCTGCCCTGGCTGTGGTGCCCCGGCATCGGGTGCCGCCGTCGCCCCAGGCGGCCGGACCGACCGCACTCCCTGGATCATCGCGGCGGTTGCGACGGTCGGCTTGCTCGCGGCGCTCCTCATCATGGTGTCGCGGAGTTCCTCGGGCCGGACCCCGGATCCGCTCGGGGTGCCGAGCGCTGGTGCGGCGGTGGGAGCGGGCGGCCTGCCGGACCTGAATGCGATGGGCCCGCGGGAGCGCTTCGACCGGCTTTACAATCGAGTCATGCGGGCGGCGGAGGGCGGAGACCCGAGTACGGTGTCCAACTTCGGGCCCATGGCTCTGCAGGCGTACGACATGCTTCCGGAAGCCGACCGCGATGCCGATGCACGATACCACGCGGCGATGATCCACCTCCATTCTGGTGGCGCCGCACAGGCGGTGGCCTTGGCAGACACGATCTCGGCTCAGGTACCCACCCATCTCTTCGGCTTCGTGATTCGGGGTACGGCGGCCAAGCTATCGAACGACCAGGCAGCGTTGGCCAAGGAATATTCGGGCTACCTGAAGAACTACGATGCAGAAGTGAACGTCGGCCGGCAGGAGTATAGTGAACATCCGGCCATTTTGGAGTCGTTCCGTCAGGAGGCGCAGTCAGCCGGTGGATGAGCCCCGACCATTTTATATTACAGGGCGAACGAGTCGGAATTGATCGAGCCCGTAAGCGGAGGGTACATGAAAGCCGGTACCAAATTTCTTCTCGGAGCTGTGTTGATCGTCGGCAGCGTCGGGTTCTTGATTTTTGAAGGCGTGCGGCAGACCGGGGTCTACTTCCTGACCCCAACCGAGTTGGCGCAGAGGACCGCCCAGGACCCCACGTTCCATAACGTCGGGCTCAAGATGGGGGCCCGGGTCGTGCCCGGCACCATCCAACGCGATGCCGCGACCCAGACGGTCGAGTTCAACGTGACGGATGGAACCACCTCCTACCCGGTCATCTATCAGGGATTGGCGCCCGACACCTTCAACGACGAGCAGGAAATCGAGGTGGTGGTCGAGGGCCGGTTGGGAACCGATGGAGTGTTTCACGCCACGACCCTCCTGGCCAAATGCGGGTCTCGCTATGAAGCGGAGTATGACACAGTCGAGCCCGAGGCCTGATTCATGACGCTCCTCGGACATTTTTCGCTGTGGGCTGCCCTCCTGGTCGGGCTGTGGGGCGTGGTCATCGCGTTTTCAGGCAAGTGGCGCACCCGGCCCGACCTGGCCGCCAGCGTCAACCGATCGACCTACGCGCTGCTCGCCTGCCTCCTCGTGGCCTCGTTCGCGCTCATGGTCGGGCTGCTGAAGCACGATTTCAATATCGAGTACGTGGCCTCCTACACGTCGCGGAACTTGCCGGAGTACTTCCTCTTCTCCGCCTTCTGGGCCGGCCAAAAGGGATCACTGCTCTTCTGGGCGGTGGTACTGGCCACCTTCAGCGCGTTGGCGCAGTTCCTGACATCGCGGCGGTACGCAGACCTCCTGCCATACGTCGCAGGCGTTACGTCGCTGGTCACGGTCTTCTTCGTCGTCGTCATGCTGTTCTCGTCCAATCCCTTCGAGCGGCTGCCGTTCACGCCGCCGGACGGGAATGGGCTCAATCCCCAGCTCCAGAATGTGGGCATGATCATCCACCCGCCCATGCTCTACCTGGGATACATCAGCATAACGATCCCGTTTGCCTTCGCCATTGCGGCGCTCCTGTCGAAACGGCTCGATAC
>DATHRW010000050.1:0-1582 GCA_035464955.1 Gemmatimonadales bacterium | reverse complement strand
TCGCAACTTTCTTGTAGGCCTCGACTCCGCGATCGCTGTGGACCAAAACCACCACGGCAAAGTCGTGATCCGGGATCAGCTGCAGAAAAGAACGCGTGCCGGGCCAATTCCCCCCGTGGCTGGGGCTGATGACCCCGTCGTCGGCGTCTTCAAGGGTAATTCCCAAAACATCGAGATCCGGAAAGAGGGCGACAACTATGTGTTTGTCCAGTTCTCCGCATTGACCAAGGGAGCGGATCCCGCGCCTGCCAATGTGGCCAACACGGCCGAGGGCTATTTTATCATCACCGAAGGCCCGAACGAGGGATCCCTTGGCGAATTGCTCGAAGATCCGTCTGGCGAACTCAACTACGTGCGATTCAACCACCGGATCTTCATTCGGGGCGACGGGGCGGTCGACGAATTCTCGCTCTCCGGATCGGTATTCGAATAACCGGGTCGGTAAAAGCCACGGAAACGGTGGAGGGGCGATCCTGCACGGCGCAGATCGAACTCTCCACCGAACCCGCTGCATCGGCAACAGGAGAAGTCCAATGAAGAAACCAAACCCAAAGAACCTGACTGCGGCGCGTGCCGTCGCCGTCAGCATCGCCCTGCCGGCGGCAGCTCAGGAGGCCTCCGGGCCGATCCTGTTCGCTGATGTGGGCGTCTTTCACGGGGTCAATGAAGATCTGATCAGGAACGCCAATGTTGTGGTGACGGATAACCCGGTCACTGCCGTTTCGACCGAACCGTTGGCGATCGAGGGCGGCACAGTGATCGACGAAGGCGGGCGGACGCTGATGCCCGGCCTGCCCGACACACATGTCCATCTGGCCTACTCCTCGATCAACCGCTGCGCGGCGGCCAGCGCCGACTGAATGGGGACGTTGATCTGAGACCATGACACCGCCCAACCGAAATGGAGAGGAGAGAACAACATGAGCGAGAACGAGATCACCCGCAGGGAGTTCAACCTTGGTGTTGCCGCGGGTGCGGCCGCCATTGGGTCCGCCGGTAGAGCCTTGGCGCAGACGAGGGAGCCATTCGACCTCGTGATCCTTGGCGGGCGGGTGATGGACCCCGAGACCGGGTTTGACCAGGTCGCAAATGTCGGCGTGCGCGCGGGTCGGATCGCCGCTATCACAGTCGAACCGCTCGAGGGCGGCCGCCAGATCGACGCCAGCGGCCATGTCGTCGCGCCCGGCTTCATCGACACGCATTTTCACTGGCCCCGGCCCATGGGCAACAAGCTCGCGCTGCTCGACGGGCGCACGACGGTTATGGACCTCGAGATCGGGACGCTCGGGACGCTGGTGGATGACTGGTACGCAGAGCGCACCGGGACCAACCAGATCAACTACGGCTGCGCCACCGGGCACGAGTTCGCGCGTACCTTGGTGCTCGACGGCATCACGACGATCGATGCGCCCGAGGCCATGAACCATCGCGGCTCGGACAAGTCTGGCTGGTCCCATACCCGCCCGGACCTCGACAAGGGCAACGAGATCCTGCGCGTGCTCGATACGGGCCTCGCCGCGGGCGCGGTCGGCATCGGCTCGACGCTCGGCTACATGCGCGACGGCGCATCGGCACGCGAGGT
>DATHRW010000049.1:0-7941 GCA_035464955.1 Gemmatimonadales bacterium | reverse complement strand
GATTTCGATCTGGCCAACGAGAAGTACCTGGGCGACGGCGTCGTCACCGGCTCGGGGTTGATTGACGGCCGACTGGTGTACGTGTTCTCCCAGGACTTCACCGTGTTCGGCGGGTCGCTCTCGGAGGCGCACGCCGAAAAGATCTGTAAGGTGATGGATCTCGCCGTGCGAAACGGCGCGCCTATTATCGGGCTGAATGACTCGGGCGGCGCCCGGATCCAGGAAGGCGTAGTCTCGCTCGGCGGCTATGCCGACATCTTCTTGCGCAATACGCTGGCCTCTGGCGTGGTGCCCCAGATTTCAGCCATCCTCGGCCCGTGCGCCGGTGGCGCCGTCTACAGTCCCGCCATCACGGATTTCGTCCACATGGTCCGCGGCGTGAGCTACATGTTCGTAACCGGCCCGAACGTGGTGAAGACGGTGACCCATGAAGAGGTGACGTTCGAGGACTTGGGAGGCGCCGACATTCACGGCGCAACGTCCGGCGTGGCGCACTTCGTGTCGGATAGCGAACCCGAATGTCTCGCCGCGATCCGGGATCTCGTGAGCTACCTGCCCAGCAACAACCTGGACGAGCCGCCCATCCACACGACAGCGGATCCGGTGGATCGCCGCGAAGAGTCCTTACTCGATTTGATTCCCGACAATCCCAACCAGCCGTACGACATGCACCAGGTGATCGCCGCGGTGGTCGACGACGGCAAGTTCCTCGAAGTGCATCAGGGATACGCCGGCAACATCCTCGTGGGATTTGCCCGACTCGGGGGCCGGTCGGTTGGTGTGGTGGCGAACCAGCCCGCCGTGCTTGCCGGAGTGCTCGATATCAATGCGTCCCTCAAAGGCGCCCGGTTCATCCGCTGCTGTGATGCCTTCAACATTCCGCTCGTCACTTTTGAAGACGTGCCCGGGTTCCTGCCGGGGGTCGGTCAGGAACATGGTGGCATCATCAAGCACGGTGCCAAGTTGCTCTACGCGTACTGTGAGGCGACGGTGCCGAAGCTCACGGTGATCACGCGCAAAGCCTACGGCGGGGCCTACGACGTGATGAGCTCGAAACACATTCGCGGCGACCTCAACCTGGGGTGGCCGACTGCCGAGATTGCGGTGATGGGCCCCAAGGGAGCGGTCGAGATCCTGTTCAAGGACGATATCGGGCGCGCCAAGGACCCCGCCGCCGAGACCGACCGGCTGATCGCCGAATACAAGGAACGCTTTGCAAATCCGTACTTGGCGGCGGCGCGGGGGTACCTGGACGACGTCATCGATCCGCGGGAGACAAGGCCTCGGCTCATCGCCGGCCTGCGGCGGCTCGTGACCAAGCGGGACAAGAACCCCCCGAAGAAGCACGGCAATCTCCCCCTGTGAAGGCCTCCAGATCTGAGACGTCCCCCTGGCCAACCAGAGGAAAACGACGCATTTTATATGGTTGATCCCACCTCGGGGCCGCATGGTATGATGACCGGCGACCGGAAGGACCGTAACGCTTTCCCATGGCAGGCTTTGGCCATGGCTGGCACCCTGGTGCTGGCCGGGGCCGGCAGGGCCGATGCCCAGGGAGCGGTGGACCCCAACGTGGTGCCCCGGGCCACGGCGTTGGTCCGCGAAGGCCGCCGGATGGATGCGACGGCACTCCTGGGTCACTATTTGGCCACCGCACCTGGGGACGGGCGCGCCTGGTTTCATCTGGGTCAGCTCTACCTGCTCGGGTCGCGCGACTGGCACGTGACGGGACACACGGGGGAACCGTCCGGTCTCTTGCTGCTCGATCTGTCCGCCGTCGCGCTCGATCAAGCGCTCCAACTCAACATCGACTCCAGCATCGTGTTCCGCGGCATGGTCGACATGGATCGCGACCTCATCGCGCTGGAGCGTGATGGGTGGGAGGCGGTGCGTAATCGCCGCCTGGCGACCGAGCGCTTCCGGATGCCCGATTACTTGCTGGAACTTGGCGTCAATCTCCTGGGATCGTGCCCGGCGAATGGCGTGATCGTGACCGGCAGTGATCTCGAGACCGTCGCCGTGTGGTACGCATCGGTCGAGCGAGGCGTCCGCAAGGATGTCCTGCCTCTGGTGCCCAAGCTGTACGCGACAGACTCGTGGTACCGGAATCAGATGGCCCTGGCGTTTGACGTCGACCGCTCGTGGCCGGTGCAACGGGCGCTGGTCAAGGTGGCGGAGCGTCGACCCCTGTGCCTGACGCCGTTCGCCGAGCGGGCCGCGGCGCCGCTTCCGGAGTGGCGGCCGATGCGCCTGGTGATCGCCGGTGGTGCGCACGTCACCCTCACCGATGATGTCCTCACGGTGACCAGTCTGTTGCGCGAACTCAGGAACCATGGCTCGGTCTGGAGCGAAGGCGCGCGCGCCATCTATGCCCAGGCCGCCAAGGAGAACATCCTCCTCTGCCGCGGAATCATCGCAGTCCTAGGAGAGCCCGTACCTCCCGCATGCGGCCAATAAGCCGCATCCTCATCGCCAATCGCGGCGAGATCGCCCGTCGTATCATCCGCGCATGTCATGAAGAAGGCCTGGAAGCGGTCGCCGTGTATTCGGACGCCGACCGGAATAGCCTGCATGTCCGCGCCGCCGATTTCGCGGTACCCATTGGTCCCGCAGCCCCGGCCGAGAGCTACCTCCGGATCGATCGCCTGATCGAGGCCGCACACCAAATCGGAGCACAGGCCATTCATCCCGGCTATGGCTTCTTGGCCGAGCGCGCCGCGTTCGCCCAAGCGGTGCTGGATGCCGGCCTCGGCTTCGTCGGCCCGGGCCCGGAAGCCATGCGGGCGCTCGGCGACAAGACCGAGGCGCGCCGGCGCATGGCCGAGGCCGGCGTGCCGATCGTACCGGGCACGACCGAACCCATCACCAGCGCGGCCCAAGCGGAGCAGATTGCCCAATCGCTGGGTTATCCGGTCATGGTCAAGGCGGCGGCCGGGGGTGGCGGGAAGGGCATGCGGGTGGTGGGATCGGCCAGTGAGCTGCCCGGTGCCATCGAGACCGCACGCTCGGAAGCGCGCAAAGCCTTTGGCGACGATACCACCTATCTGGAGAAGTTCATCGTCCGGCCACGTCACGTCGAAGTGCAAATCCTCGCCGACGGGGAGCGCACGATTCACCTCGGCGAGCGGGAGTGCTCCATCCAGCGCCGCCACCAGACACTGGTGGAGGACTCGCCGTCGGTTGCCGTGTCGGCCGAGCTGCGCGAGCGCATGGGGCAGGCGGGCGTGGCCGCGGCCCGGGCCGTTGGCTATGTCGGGGCCGGCACGTGCGAGTTTCTCCTGGCGGAAGACGGCTCGTTCTACTTCCTCGAGATGAACACGCGCATCCAGGTGGAACACCCGGTGACGGAACTCGTGCTCGGCGTCGATTTGGTGCGTGAGCAGCTTCGCATCGTGCGAGGGCTGCCGATGACGCCAACCGACGGCCCGCATGTGCCGAGGGGGTGGGCCATCGAATGCCGGATCACGTCGGAAGATCCGTCCCACGGGTTTCTGCCGTCCACCGGACGCATTCGGTTTCTCCGGGCGCCGTCGGGGCCAGGAGTGCGCTGGGACGGCGGCGTCGAAACCGGCGACGAGGTAACTCTCTTCTATGACTCTCTCCTTGGCAAGCTCATTGTCTGGGCTCCGGACCGGCCCCAGGCGATCCGCCGCATGCAGCGCGCCCTGAACGAACTCCTCGTCCTCGGAGTGGGGACCAATCAAGGCTTCCACCGAAGTCTCTTGGCCGATCCGGCATTTCAAGCGGGCGAGATCGACATTCAATTCCTCGACCGCCGTCCCGACTTGCTCACGCCACCGCACGATCCCGAGTTGATGGTGGTCATCGCCGTGGCGGCCGCGTTGGCTGAAGACCAAGCCCGGCGCTCCCGGGCGCCGATCGTGTCCGGGGGCGAGACCAAGGCCGCCCCATCTGCCTGGATGTACGCGGCTCGGCGGGATGCCCTCCGATGATGGAAACCGAAGCCAACCCCATCCCCCTCAACACGACCGGTGTCGAGCCGGTCGAGATTCTCCGCCTCGCCGCAGGCGGCGACGGGGTTGGGCGCTGGGGAGATGGGCGGGCCGTGTTTGTTCCGCGGACGGCACCCGGCGACGTAGTCGAGGTCGTGGCTCATCGCGTCTACCGGCGGCGCATTGCCGGCCGCGTGCGACGCGTCATCTCGGCCGGAGCTGGTCGGGTGAGCCCGCGATGCGCGCATTACGCCGGTGATGGCTGCGGCGGCTGCCAGTTGCAGCACGTCGATCTCCCGGTTCAGCACCGGGCAAAGAGCGCCATGGTGGGCGATGCCCTGCGCCGTATCGGCAAGATCGACTGGCCGGATCCGGCGATCGTGTCGGACGGCGCACCGTGGGCCTACCGCAACAAGATCACGTTGGCGCGGACGGCGTCCGGGAACGGATTCGGCTTTCACCGCTGGGATCGCCCCGATCAGGTGTTCGAGCTCCGCCGCTGCGAGATCGCCGCGGCCGACCTCAATGTGCTCTGGACCACGGTCCTGCAGCATCTGGATACCATTCCACCGACCGTCGACCGGATGGTGCTGCGGCTCGACCGCGACGGGGCCCGCCACATCGTGGCCTACGCCAGCGCCGGTGGCGACTGGGCTCGGGCCGCACAACTGGCGTCGGCGCTCGAGGCCGATGGCCTTCCGACCAGCGTGTGGTACGAGCCGGCTGGTGGATCTGTGCGGCTGCTCGCCGGACCCCCGAGCGATCATCGGGCAACGGCATTCGAGCAGGTCAACTCGGCGATGGGTGCCCGGGTCCGGCGGGATGCGATAGCGGAGCTTGGGTCCGTGACGGGCCGGCATGTCTGGGATCTCTATGCCGGGGTGGGGGACGCAAGCCGTCTCCTGGCGGAAGCGGGCGCCACGGTCGAGGCGGTCGAGCGCGATCCGCTGGCGGAGGTGGCCAGGCAAGCGGCGGGCGGTCTTCCGATCACCTGGTACCACGGTGAGGTCGAGACGATGCTCGCCGTGCTCAGGCCGAGCGACCATGTGCTCCTGAACCCGCCGAGAACGGGGCTCAGCCGCGCGGCTAGCGCGCGATTAGCGGATCGCGGCCCGAGGCGGATCGTCTATGTGTCGTGTGATCCCGCCACCCTGGCGCGGGACCTCGGCCACCTCGTGGCATGCGGTGCCGGCTACCAGGTTACCCATGTGCGGGCCTACGACCTCTTTCCCCAGACCGCTCACGTCGAGACCGTGGCCCGGGTCGATCGCCCATGAAGTACTATGTGACGGTTGGCGACCGGGAGATCGTGGTCGAAGTCGACGGCAGCACCGTCACGGTCGACGGCCGCGCGGCCAAGGCCGAACTCACGGTGGTGGCGGGCACGCCGTTGCGCCAGCTGTTCTTCGACGGCCGATGCTTCGTCCTCTCGGTGTCGGGAGGGGGCAGGGGTGTCTGGGTGATGGGCCGCCACGGCGAGGTGTGGGAGTCGGAGGCGCTCGACGAGCGCACCCGGCACATCCGGGCCCTGACGGGCGCGGGTCAGGGCCGCCGCGGGGGCGGTACGATCCGGGCTCCCATGCCTGGGCTCGTGGTTCGAGTGCTGGTGGAGCCTGGGCAGGCCGTGGAGGAGGGGACTGGGGTGGTGGTGCTCGAGGCCATGAAGATGGAGAACGAGCTCCGGGCGGAGGGTCCGGGGGTGGTCCGGGCGGTGCGGGTGGAGGCCGGGATGGCGGTGGAGAAGGGGGAAGTCCTGGTCGAGCTGGTGGAGGATGCCGACGGGCCGGCCGGGCCCGCTTGACCCTGCGGCGTTCAGGCGGCTATCTTGTCGGTCTGTCTTGGTTTACCTCTTTTCGACCGAGGGCTGGAAAGCGTGAGCAAGACCTTTACCGCAACACCGCGTGACATAACTCACCAGTGGCATGTGGTCGATGCGAAGGACGTGCCGTTGGGGCGTCTCGCATCGGTCGTCGCGCAACTGATCCGGGGCAAGCACAAGCCCACCTTCACCCCGCACATGGACGGGGGCGATTTCGTGGTGGTGGTGAATGCGGAGAAGGTGCGGTTGTCGGGCCGGAAGCTCGATCAGAAGCGGTACTTCTCGCACAGCGGATACATGGGGAACGAGAAGCACACGCCGGTCCGGAGTGTGCTCGCGAAACACCCAGAGCGCGTGATCGAGCGGGCGGTGTTTGGGATGTTGCCCAAGACGTCGCTGGCCAAGCAGCATTTGCGTAAGAAACTCAAGGTGTATGCCGGGACCGAGCACCCGCATCAGGCGCAGCAGCCGGTGCCGTTTCCCATTCAGACTAGCCAGGTACGCTCATGACGGCAGCAGGAACTGAAGAATTTCGGTGGCAAGCGGTCGGGCGACGGAAGACCAGCGTCGCGCGGGTCTATTTGACGCCGGGGACCGGCAAGTGGGATGTCAACGGGCGCACGCTTGGCGACTACTTCCCGCGATCCTCGTTGGTCCAGCACATTCAGCAGTCCTTTGCGGCCACGGATACGTTGGGGGCATTTGACGTCAAGGCCCATGTCGAGGGCGGCGGGGCCTCGGGCCAGGCCGGCGCCATGCGATTGGCCATCGCGCGCGCCTTGCTGCGTGCGGATGACACGCACCGGGTCAAGCTGAGGGCGGCCGGGTTGTTGACGCGCGACGCCCGCATGGTGGAACGAAAGAAGCCCGGTCAGCCGGGAGCGCGGAAGCGCTTCCAATTCTCGAAGCGGTAGCGGCGAAGCGGCGAGACACCGCCGCGGCGCACCACACACATCGCGGGATTCCGATTCGGGGTGCCCTCGCGGGGGTCGGATCGGAGCGCGAACGCGATGGCGGATGAACCCTAATTCAGACGGGAACAGCAGACACGCATGACACAGCCGCAGTTGCAAGACCTCCTCGAAGCCGGTGTGCATTTCGGGCACCAGACTCGTCGCTGGAATCCCAAGATGCGCCGGTTCATCTTCGCGGAACGTTCCGGCATTTACATCATCGATCTCCAGAAGACGCTCCGGCAGGTCAAGGCGGCGCAGGAGCTTCTCGAAAACGTGGTGATGCGTGGCGACGGGGTGCTGTTCGTCTGCACCAAGCGCCAGCTCAAGGGCGTGGTCGAGGCGTCCGCCCGCGACGCCGGGGCCTATTGGGTCACCGAGCGGTGGTTGGGCGGTACCCTG
This sequence comes from Gemmatimonadales bacterium, assembly GCA_035464955.1. GTDB lineage: Bacteria > Gemmatimonadota > Gemmatimonadetes > Gemmatimonadales > GWC2-71-9 > JABDII01. The sequence goes on along the minus strand of DATHRW010000049.1, from coordinate 814 downwards.
ACCAACTTCCAGACGATCAAGCGCCAGATCCACCGGCTGCGCGTGCTGGAGCAGGGGGCGGCGGAAGGGGAATTTGAGAACTACACCAAGAAGGAACGGCTCCTGTTCGAGCGCGAAAAGGTGAAGCTCAGCCGCAACCTCGAGGGGATCAAGCTGATGGGCCGGCTGCCCGGCGCGCTCTTCGTGGTGGATGCGAAGAAGGAGCGGATCGCGGTGGCGGAGGCCAACAAACTCGGGATACCCGTCGTGGCGATCGTCGATACCAACGCCGATCCCGATGTCATCACCGTGCCGATTCCCGGCAACGATGATGCGATCCGGAGCGTCTCCGTGATCACCGACGCCCTCGCGGGCGTGATCAAGGAGGCCCGGGGCAAGATGCCGATTCGCGAGTCCGTGGAAGACCTCGAAGCGGAGACGTACAGCACGGATGCCGGGACGGAGGGTGACGTCGACTCGGAGCGCCGCCGCCGCCGGCCGCGGAGGAAGCGTCGGCCCAAGCCCGAGGCCATCGCGGCGCGGCTCAAGTCGGAGTCGGAGCCCGCGGGCACGAGCGACGCGGCTGCCGAGCCCAAGCCGAAGAAGGCTGCCACCGCCCCCTCGGTGGCGAATTCCGAAACGTAGTAGGGGACGAGGTTTATGGTGCCGGATCCGCCGCCGCCGCCCGCTCTCGGGCCGCGGGCGGCGGTTTTCCTATCGCAACGTTGATTCGAGGACCGATGGCTACCAACACGATTACTCCACAGGATATCGGCGAGCTGCGCAAGCGCACCGGCGCCGGCATGATGGATTGCAAGCGCGCCCTCGAGGAAGC
>DATHRW010000048.1:0-8905 GCA_035464955.1 Gemmatimonadales bacterium | reverse complement strand
CACATCCATGCGTTCGGCGATCAAGCCCCGGAGGCGCGCGGCCATCTCCATCTGGGTGCCACCAGCGCGTTCGTGACCGACAACGCCGACCTCATGATCATGCGCGATGCGCTCCGGCTCTTGCTGGGGCGTTTGATCACGGTCCTGACGGGTTTCGAAGCGTTCGCGCGACGGACCAGGGACCTGCCCTGTCTTGCCTACACCCATTTCCAACCGGCCCAACTCACCACCGTCGGGAAGCGTGCCACCCTGTGGATGCAGGACTTCGCGATCGATGTCGAGACCATTTGCGATCGGCTCGACGGCCTGCGATTCCGCGGGTGCAAGGGGACCACCGGCACTCAGGCCTCGTTCATCGACCTGTTCGAAGGCGACCACGACAAGGTCCGGGAACTCGAGCGCCGTATCGCCGCGAAGCTCGGTTTCACCGGGCTATTCTCCGTGACCGGGCAGACCTATCCCCGGAAGCAGGACAGCGTCGTGCTCGACGCTCTGAGCGGGATCGCCCAGTCCTCGGCCAAGCTGGCTGGTGACCTCAGATTGTTGCAGCACGAGGGCGAGGTGTTCGAAGGCTTCGGGCCGGAGCAGGTCGGTTCGAGCGCCATGGCCTACAAGCGGAACCCGATGCGTGCCGAACGAATGTCCGGGCTGGCACGATTCCTCATCTCGCTGCAGGCCAACACCGCACACACGGCGGCGGCGCAGTGGCTCGAGCGCACGTTGGACGACAGCGCCAACCGGCGCCTCGTGCTGCCAGAGGCTTTCCTGGTGTCCGATGCGCTCCTGGTCCTGGCTGCCAACGTGACGGCCGGGCTGGAGGTGGGACAGGACGCGATTCGACGTCATGTCGACGCCGAAATGCCCTTCATGGCTACCGAGCGGTGGTTGATGCTGGGCGTCGCCGCCGGGGGCGACCGGCAAACGCTGCACGAGGTCATCCGGCGTCACAGCCATGCGGTGGCAGAGCTGGTCCGTCGCGGCCGACCGAACGATCTCTTGGCCCGATTGGCGGGCGATCCGGCCTTTCGTGCCGTTCCCGAGGCGACGCTCCAGAACGAACTGGATCCGCGCCACTTCGTGGGGCGAGCGCCGGAGCAGGTTGACGAATTCCTGGGTGACTACTTCCATCCGCTGCTCGCACGGGCGCGAGAGCTCGCCGCCGTGGCGGATCCAGCCGAGGTCCCGGTATGAATCCCAAGACTGCGAGTCGATTCCCCTTACCCCTGCTCCGACGGGGAAAGGTCCGCGAAGTCTACGACGCCGGATCGGACATGCTGCTCATCGTGACGAGCGACCGGATCAGCGCCTTTGACGTCGTCATGAACGAGGCCATCCCCGAGAAGGGGCAGGTGCTCACCCAACTCAGCGCCTTTTGGTTTGAGCAGCTCAGCAGCACGGTCCCGTCGCACTACATCACGGCGGACATCGACATGATCGTCGAGCGGCTCCCCGCCCTCGGGCCGGAGCGTGCCGGCTTGGCCGGCCGGTCCATGTTGGCCCGACGTACCACCCCCATCCTCTTCGAATGCGTCGTCCGGGGCTATCTGGCCGGGTCGGCCTGGGCGGAATACCGGACGCACGGAACGCTGGCAGGACAACCGCTGCCCCCGAATCTCGTCGAAAGCATCTCGCTCGACCCTCCGCTCTTCTCGCCCGCGACCAAAGCCGACACCGGCCACGACGAGAATATCAGCTACCCGGCGATGGTCGACGCGTTGGGAGCCGAGACCGCGAACCGACTCCGGGATGCGAGCCTGGCGTTGTACCGTGCCGGTCAGCGGCACGCGGCCGACCGGGGAATCATCATCGCCGACACCAAGTTCGAGTTCGGCATCGATGGCACGGGCCAGGTGCTGCTCATTGACGAGCTCCTCACTCCCGACTCTTCACGGTTTTGGCCGGCGGATCGCTATCGCCCCGGTGTGGGGCAGCCGAGTTTCGACAAGCAACCGCTCCGGGACTACCTGGCAGGGTTGAGGCGGGCCGGGCGCTGGAACGGCGAGGCGCCGCCGCCGCCCTTGCCACCGGAAGTCGTGGCGTCGACCAGTTCGCGGTACCTCGAGGCATTCGAGCGCCTGACCGGACGCTCTGTGATCGGGAACTAGCAGCATGAGGCTAGCTCCCGAGGGACGTCCGTTCGTTCTGGGTGCCGTGCTGGTATTGGCGCTCCTGGTCCTGATCGATTGGCGCTGGGCGTTGATCTGGTTACCGGTCCTGCTCTGGGTCGCCGCCTTCTTTCGTGACCCTGATCGCGAGGGACCGCGCGGCCATGATCTGGTCTTGGCTCCGGCCGACGGGAAGGTCGTCAGTGTGCGGGAAATCGAAGAGCCCACGTTTCACGGTGGCCCGACGAACCGGATCTCGATCTTCATGAACGTGTTCGACGTCCATGTGAATCGCTATCCGACGGCTGGCACGGTGGCCTTTCGCGACTATCATCCGGGACGCTTTCTCCATGCGGCATCTGAAAAGGCGAGCATCGACAACGAGCAGTCGACGGTGGGGCTTGCCACCGCGCGTGGGAAGGTACTCGTCCGCCAAATTGCGGGTCTGGTTGCGCGGCGCATCGTTACCGACCATGCAGTCGGTACTCCGGTGGAACAGGGCGCCCGACTGGGCATGATCCGTTTCGGCAGCCGCGTCGATGTGTTCCTGCCGACAACCACGCGGGTCATGGTGGGAGTGGGCGATCGAACCAAAGCGGGACTCACGGTGGTGGCACAATGGATCTGAATGTCAGACACTCGCGCCCTCGGCGGCCGAAGCGGCGTCGCGGGGTGGTCGTGCTCCCGAGCGCGTTCACAATCGGGAATCTCTTCTTTGGTTTCTGGTCCATCGTCTCGGCATACACGGGGAACTTCATCTGGGCCGGGTGGTTCATCGTCATCTCCGGCGTCCTCGACCTGCTGGATGGCCGGATCGCCCGATTATCCCGGACCGGCAGCCGGTTTGGGGCCGAGCTCGATTCGCTGGTGGACCTCATTTCGTTCGGAATGGCGCCGGCGCTCCTCATGTACTTCCTCGAGTTCGCCCAGGCCGGCCGCTTTGCATGGGTCATTTGTTTCATCTATGTGGTCTCGGTAGCCCTCAGGCTGGCCCGCTACAACGTGACGACCCCGGGGGGTGATTCCAGCCGGTGGTTCACCGGCTTGCCATCCACCGCCGCAGGGATGGCGCTCGCGGTCTATTATCCTTTCATCCAGACCCCATGGGGTCAGGCCAACCTCGCACTCATCAACTCCCAGCTCTTTCTCGTGCTCCTGATGCTGGGCTTGGCGGCATTGATGGTCAGCAATGTCCGATATCCCAAGCTGCCCGGAATCGGGATACGATCGTCCCGGGGAATCCTTGGCCTGGTGCTTCACCTGACCATCCTGGCCGGCGGCCTTCTCATCCCGGAATACTTCTTCTTCCCGTTTGGTATGACCTATATCGTGTACGGCTTGCTTCGGGCGACGGTGTACAGCTTGCTGGAGCGGACGGAAGATCAGAACGCGGGGTATCCCGCCGACCACGCCACGTTCGCACCGTCGGTTCATCGCATCGAGGATGCCCCTCGGCGACGGGGGAAGGGCGAATGACCTTCCGTGTCTTGGTTCGCGTCATGCCGCGGGCTGGCTTGCTGGACCCGGAGGGTCAGGCTGTGGAACGAGCGCTGACAGAGCTTGGTTTTTCGGAAGCGGCAGCGGTCCGCATGGGCCGGGCCGTTGAGCTCAGCATCGAGGCGGAGTCGGCCGCGGATGCGGAGCGCCGCGCCCACGCTATGTGCGAGCGGCTCCTCGCCAACCCCGTGACGGAGGATTTTCTCGTCGAGGTCGTGACATCATGACCCGCGCCGCGGTAATCCGTTTTCCCGGCAGCAATTGCGAGACCGAGACCGGCCGCGCCTTGGAAGCCGCCGGCATCGCGACGACCTTCGTCTGGCACCGCGAAGCGGACATACGCGGCGTCGACTTGGTGGTGCTGCCCGGCGGGTTCAGCTACGGCGATTACCTGCGCTCGGGGGCGATCGCTCGGTTCAGCCCGGTGATGGAGGCGGTGCGCCAGCATGCCGCCGGTGGTGGGGCGGTCTTCGGCATCTGCAACGGGTTCCAGATTCTCTGTGAGACCGGTCTCCTGCCCGGTGCGCTCATGCGCAACGCCGGGCTCACGTTCGTCTCGCGACCGATTCGGGTTCGGGTGGAGCGCACCACGACGCCATTCACCAGTGCGTACGAAGAGGGAGCGGAACTGGTGCTTCCGGTGGCCCACGGAGAGGGACGCTTTGAGGCGTCCGAGGAGGTCCGCCGACAGCTGGAGGCCGAGCACTGTGTCGTCCTCCGCTACGTGCCCGGTGACAACCCCAACGGATCAACCGCCGACATTGCCGGCATTTCGAACGCCGCCGGAAACATCGTGGGGATCATGCCACATCCCGAGCGCGTGGCCGAGGCCGCGCTCGGTAGCAGCGACGGTGCCGGCTTCTTCCGCTCAGTGGCGTCGTGGACCCGCGTTCTCAAAGGAGTAGCCTGATGCGAATCGTCCCCTTAGCAGTGTTGACACTCGTGTTTGCCGCCCCGGGCAATACGTTGCCGGCCCAGCAGGCCCGAGTCATCCGGCCCGGCATGACGGAGGTCCAGGTTCGCGAGTCTTGGGGCGAGCCGTTGATGGTCCGCCAGCGAGGCGAGTTCATGTACATGTTCTTCGAGAACGGATGCGTGAAGACGTGTGGCATGCACGATCTGGTTATCCTCCAGGGTGGGCAGGTGGTCGATGCCGTGGCCCGGGCGAGTTACCATAGCTATGACGGTGTGTCGTCATCACCGAGTGAGCGGGTGCCCGAACCAACGCTCCCCGCCGCCAACCCCTAACCGTCTCCCCCGACGCCGACACGGAAACGTCAATGACTCCTGAAAAGCCAAGCAAGAACGAGGAGGAGTACCACGCGCGCAGGGATCTCGAGCTGTTGGAGTCCCACCGCAAACAGCGCCAGGAGGCCGAGCTGGAAGCGGAGCGCCGGACCCACTACATGAAGTGTCCGAAGGATGGCCGGGACATTGCTACCGAGACGTTCCACGGGGTCCAGATCGAGCGGTGCCCGCACTGCGGGGGCATCTGGCTCGACGCCGGAGAACTCGAAGCCCTGATGGCTAAGGACGACACCGGCCTCCTCGGACGGGTGTTCAGCGACATCAGCGCAACCCTGCGGGGATCCAAGTCGGAATGATGACGGGCGTTGCCATCCGGGAATCGACGTGACGCCGCCAAGCGCGGTCCTCGACGCCACACCGCTCTCCGGCGAGCCGGCGGTTGGGCCGGAGCTGGTCCGGACGCATAACCTCACTGACCTGGAATACCGGCGCATCGTGGCCATGCTCGGCCGCACGCCGACTCTGACCGAGTTGGGCATCTTTTCCGCCCTCTGGTCGGAGCATTGTTCCTACAAGCACTCGAAGCCGGCCCTCCGGACCTTTCCGACCACGGGCGGGCGCGTGCTCCAGGGTCCGGGCGAGAACGCCGGTGTGCTTGCGTTGCCGGACGGTTGGGCCGTGGCATTCAAGATCGAGTCCCACAATCATCCCTCGGCCGTGGAGCCGTACCAAGGCGCAGCAACCGGGGTCGGGGGCATTCTCCGTGACGTCTTTACCATGGGGGCCAGGCCCATCGCGGTGCTGAACAGCCTGCGCTTCGGACCGCTCGACGACCCACGGAACCGCTACCTCTTCGCGGGCGTGGTGCGCGGCGTCGGCGACTACGGCAACTGTGTCGGCATTCCAACCCTCGGCGGCGAGGTGGTATTCGATCGGACGTACACCGGGAACCCGCTGGTCAATGCCATGTGCGTGGGACTCCTGCGTGCCGACGACGTCATGCGGGCAAAGGCGGAGGGCGCCGGCAACGTGCTGCTCGTGGTAGGCGCCCGCACCGGGAGAGACGGGATCCACGGCGCGAGCTTCGCATCCGAAGAACTCACCGAGGAGAGCGAGGCTCGGCGTCCACAGGTGCAAGTGGGCGACCCGTTCACTGAGAAGCTCCTCCTCGAAGCCAGCCTCGAGTTGATCGAGCAGCGCATCATCGTCGCCATCCAGGACATGGGGGCAGCCGGCCTCACCAGTTCCTCAGCGGAAATGGCGGCGCGTGGAGGCGTCGGCGTGGATATCGACACGGCACTCGTCCCCGTGCGGGCACCGGACATGACGCCGTACGAAATCCTGTTGTCAGAGTCGCAGGAGCGCATGCTGGTGGTAGCAGCGCCCGATCGGGTCGCCGAAGTCCAGGCCGTCTGCCGGAAATGGGAACTGACCGCGACACCGATCGGCTCGGTTACCGACGACGGCGTGTACCGGGTCCGCCACGGCGATCACGTGGTGGCTGCAATTCCGGGTGAGCGGTTGATCTCCGACTGTCCGGTGTACACGCCCGCCGCACGGGAAGACCCCGCGGTGGCGGTGCGGCGAGCGACCGAACCGGCCACCACGCCCCGCCTGAGCTCGGAGCGAGCGCTCGAATTGTTGCTCGACTGCCCCTCGATCGCGAGCAAGCAGTGGGTGTACGAGCAGTACGATTCCACCGTACGGGCCAACAGCGTCCTGACCCCCGGTGGCGACGCCGGGGTCGTGCGTATCGAAGGAACCGAGTTCGGATTGGCCCTTACCGTGGACTGCAATGCCCGCTTGGTGGCGCTCGACCCGTACGAAGGCGCCAAGGCGGCGGTTGCTGAGGCCGCGCGCAACATCGCCTGCACCGGTGCGGTGCCGCTCGGTGTTACCGATTGCCTCAATTTCGGAAGTCCGGAGCGGCCTGAGGTTTTCTTCCAGTTTCAGGAAGCGTGCCGGGGCATTGGTGACGCGTGTCGCGCCTTCGAGACGCCCGTCACCGGCGGGAATGTGTCGTTCTATAATGAGAGCCCGCTCGGCGCCATCGACCCGACTCCCACCATCGGCATGGTCGGGCTTCTCGAGAACGTCCACCATGCCGTGGCGAGCCACTTCCGCACGCCGGGCGACCGGATCCTCCTCCTAGGGGAAACGACCGGCGCATTGGGTGGCTCCGCCTATTGGGCCGACGCCCACGATTTCGTCGGCGGCCGGCCGGCCCCCGTGGACCTCGAGGCCGAGCGGCGGCTGCAACAATTCCTGGTCGCCTCGGCGCGCGCACGGCTCCTGGCCTCCGCTCACGACTGCTCCGACGGCGGGCTTGCCGTGGCCATCGCGGAATCGGCGATCGGCGGACCCTACGCGGCGCAGGGCTCGGGGGCGACGGTCGATCTGACGACGCACGCCAACCACTTGACTCTGGAGCGCGTGCTCTTTGGCGAAAACGGTGGCCGGGTTGTGGCGACCTGCGACCCCGAGCAGGAAGAGCAGCTGTGCGCTCTGGCGTCCGACCACGGCGTGCCCGTCACGTCGGTGGGAGTGGTTGGGGCTCCTGACGCACTGCTCAGGATTCGCTATCGCGACGTAGCGCTGTCGTGGGACATCCGGAAGCTTCGTTCCATTTACTTCGACGCTATTCCCCGGCGGATGCGTCTCTCTCTCTCCCGCGACGGCGGGGAGGCCTAACACAATGTGCGGCGTTTTTGGCGTTTCTGGAGTTCCTGAAGCCGCCCGGGTGGCGTACTTGGGATTGTACGCACTTCAGCATCGCGGGCAGGAAAGCGCCGGCATTGTCGCGCTGGATGACGAGGGCATGGCGCGCTCGCACGTGGGGATGGGGCTGGTGTCGGAGGTGTTCACGGACGCCGTCCTCGACGGCCTCCGCGGTGACGTTGCCATCGGGCATACCCGGTACTCGACCGCGGGAAGCACCGTCCTGGCCAATGCGCAGCCGTGCGTGGTCAACTATCGCAATGCTCCCTTGGTTCTTTCGCACAATGGCAATCTCACCAACGCCGCCGAGATCAAAGAGCGCCTCGTGGCCGAGGGTGCGCTTTTCATGACCTCGACCGACAGCGAAGTGTTGGTCCACCTCGTTGCGCGTTCAAAGGCCAACGATCCCGCACAGCAGATCCGTGGCGCACTGGAGCGTGTGGAAGGGGCGTACAGTCTCGTCATCGGCGTCGGGCGGACCCTATACGCCGCCGTCGACAGCCGCGGATTCCGACCACTGTTTCTCGGTCGCCTCGGATCCGGGCTCATCGTCGCTTCGGAAACCTGTGCCTTTGATCTGATCGGCGCGACGCTGGTCCGTGAGTTCGAGCCGGGTGAGTTCGTCCGGATCACGGACGGCCGGCTCGAAGAGTTGCCGCCACTCGAGCCCCGGCCGGTGAGCCGATGCGTCTTCGAGCTGGTGTATTTCTCCCGGCCCGACAGCACGGTGTTCGGCCGGTCGGTCGACCGCGTCCGCCGGGAGCTAGGCCGGAACCTGGCACGGGAGCACCCGGCCGACGACGCCGAGGTAGTCTTCAGCGTTCCGGACAGTTCCAATGCCATGGCGTTGGGGTTTTCCGAAGTCTCGGGCATCAAGCTCGAGCATGGCCTGATCCGCAACCACTACATCGGGCGCACCTTCATTCACCCGTCCCAGGCACTGCGAGTCGAGAAAGTCCGCATCAAGTACAATCCCGTACGCGATGTGATCGAGGGCAAGTCGGTCGCGGTCATCGACGACAGCCTCGTCCGCGGCACGACGAGCAAGGGATTGGTACAGCTGATTCGGTCTGCTGGGGCGCGACAGGTCCACCTTCGACTTGCGTCGCCGCCCATTATCGGCCCCTGCCACTACGGCATCGATACGCCGTATCCCGAGGAGTTGATCGCAACCCGCCAGTCGTTGGAGGAAATCCGCGCCTATCTCGGCGTCGATTCTCTGGCGTACCTGTCGCTCGAGGGCATGTTGGCGGCCGCGGGCGGCGACTCCCGGTTCTGTCACGCCTGTTTCTCGAATCAGTATCCCACTGAGGTGCCGGATCAGGCAATCCGGCTCC
>DATHRW010000047.1:0-1940 GCA_035464955.1 Gemmatimonadales bacterium | reverse complement strand
ACGGTCTCTGGCGTCGGCGCGGGACTCGCGCTCGATGCCGATGTCGATGGCGCCGAACCGGTCGTGCAGCCCCCCACCACGATCGTGATGACCAGGACGGCCGCCAGGGTGGCCGAGAGGCGAGTCCCCGATCGCGGGATCAGCGGGCGCGTGGTGTCCGGGAACGCTCTCATCAGCATGCCAACCCTCCTTCACCGATCGCGACGGTGACACCCTGGCCATCAACGACGTCGACGACCACGTGACACCGACCTCCGAGCGTCCCGGAGGGAAGCCATTCGTTGTAGGGCGACAGATGCCGGGACACGAAGACGGCGTGGGTGTACGTACCCGCTGGCAGGACTGCCGCCTCTGCCTCACCGGGCTGCTGGATGGGAAATGGGGGTGCAGCGAGCAGGGTCGCGGTGGTCGTGAAGGGATCGCTGTTCACATCCGCCACGAACGAGCCGACGCCCCCGTCCTCCGGCCCCCAGGGCGTGGGTTCACCCCGATACAGGATGAGTGCAAGCTTCCCTCCGGACCAGCCTTCAAGATCGGTGACCGTGACCGATACGGTGTTGGCCTGGTGGGAGGTCGGGCCCCACGGCGGGCGGAGCAGACCGGTCCCCACTGCAACCGCTCCGGCAGTCAGTGCCAGGACGAGCAGCGTCACGGCGAGAACCAGCAGCGGCCGGGACACCAGGGCCCCTCGGCCGGCCTCTCGGCCAGCGCCGGTCGCCCCACTCGTCAGCCTGTCGAGCCAATCAAGGGTGGCCTCGAGTGGCGGACTGTCAGCCAGCGCTCGCGTCGCCTCCGCATCGAGGAAGTCCCGCAACGCACCCTCGAAGCGCTCCGTGGAAGTTGGATAGGACCTCATCGCTCGTCCTCGGTTATGGTCCGACGTAATCGCTGCTTGGCCAGCCTCAGCCGTGAGCGCGTGGTCTCGGTCCCGGCCCCGGTGAGGGTGGCGGTCTCCTCGATTGAGTAGCCGGCATATAGGTGGAGGGCTACGACCGCTCGCTGTTCGCGCGACAGGCTGTCGAGAGCGCTGCGCAACGCGAGCCATGCGCTGGGCTCCGGCTCCCCGCTGGGCAGCATCTCAAGGTCGGCGTCCAGCGCCGGACGCCGCGTCCGCAGCCAGCCGAGCGGTCGGTTGGACCGAATCGCCTGGCGGACCACGATCCGGTCCAGCCAAGGACGCAGCCGATCGCGATCACGCAGGTCGTTCCGGTGGCGCCAAGCCTGCTCGAGCGCCGACTGAACCACGTCGGCGGGCTCGGCCGCCCCACGGCACACCAGGCTTGCGACGCCGATGAGCCGTCCGTACTCGGTCGCTACGTAGGCGGTCAGTGCATCGCGGGTGAGGCCCTGTTGGTCTGCGGCCTCGCGAACATGCTGCGCGGCAGAAGAAGCCATCCACTAAGAAAGAGACACCCGCGCGCCGGTTTGGGTCAACATGAAGCGCAGCCACTCACGGGCGTTCACTGGCATCGCATCGACCTCAGGGAAGCGTCGATGGGGCCGACGTCTTCGGCGACCGCTTGGAAGCCGTTGGGCCTCGTGCGGGGCACGCATGGCTGCTCGGCATGGAGCCGACATGGCACCCGAAGGTCGTGCAGGAACGGCTCGGCCATTCCTGCATCACCATGACCCTAGACCTCTACTCCCATGCCGTGCCGGGCATGCAGGCCGACGCGGCATCCAAGATCGCGGCCCTGGTGGATGCCGCGGGGTAGTCCGTGAGCATTCTGTGAGCATTCGGCCCACCTAGACGCGACGAGAGCCCCGGAAGGGGCTCATTCGTGCTCAAAAGTGTGGCGTGCCCGATAGGACTCGAACCTACGACCTTCAGGTCCGCAACCTGACGCTCTATCCACTGAGCTACGGGCACCCGAACCGCGGAGCGGTGGCGGAGAGGGAGGGATTCGAACCCTCGGAAGAGGTTTACCCCCTTCAACGGT
>DATHRW010000046.1:0-14122 GCA_035464955.1 Gemmatimonadales bacterium | reverse complement strand
CCGTCCCGTCACCGGAGCCGAATCCTGATCGAAGTCGACGGCCTCACCAAGCTCTACGGCCAGGCCATCCTGGCCGTCGACCGGCTCACCTTCCGGGTGGAGCCGGGTGAGGTCCTTGGCCTGGTGGGGCCCAATGGTGCGGGCAAGACCACTACCCTGCGGGCGATCTCGGGCATCATTCCCCCAACCAGCGGAACCATCCGTATCGCCGGTTTCGACCTGGCTCGGCAGCCGATCGAGGCGAAGCGCTCCCTGGCCTTCATCCCGGACGAGCCGCACCTGTTCGAGTACCTGACGGTAGAGGAACATTTGCGCTTCGTCGGCCGGCTGTACCGCGTGCCGGACGCGCCGGAGCGGATCGGGCCGCTCCTGGGCGAGCTCGAGCTGGTGGACAAACGGAGCGCCCTTCCCGCCGAGCTGTCTCGGGGCATGAAACAAAAGCTCGCCATCGCGTGCGGCCTGCTTCACGATCCCAAAGCGGTGTTCTTTGACGAGCCGCTGACCGGGCTCGACCCCGTCGGGATCCGTCGCATGAAGGAGACCATCCGACGCCGCGCTCAGCTGGGATCGGCCGTAATCCTCAGCTCTCACCTTCTCCACATGGTGGAGGAGGTCTGTACCCGGGTCTTGATCATTCAACACGGCCGGCTCGTCGCGCTCGGCACAATCCAAGAGATCATCTCCCATCGCCACGACCTGGCCGGATTGCCTCTCGAGGAGGTCTTCATTGCCCTGACCGGCAACACGGAGCCCCCTCGATCATGATCCGCGTCCTGGGGTACTTGGTTTTCCATACAACCAGAAACCGGCTCTACCGTCAGGCCATCAAGCTCAAGAACCCCCGTTACGCTCTCGCCCTGATCCTGGGGTTCGTGTACCTGTGGTTCCTCCTGGTCCAGCCGAACCTCTCGACCGACCGGGGCGCATCGCTTTCCTACGAGTGGGTGGCAATGCTCGGCGCGGTGGCCCTCGCGGCCATGGTGGCGTGGGGGTGGGCGTTTGGCCGCGATAAAGCCGTACTCATCTACACACCGGCCGAGGTCCACTACCTATTCCCCGCTCCAATCACTCGGCGGCAGCTGGTGGCCTACAAGCTGTTCCGCTCACAGCTCGTCATCCTGTTGAACGTGACCCTCTGGGTTGTGCTGTTCGGGACCGGCACCCGCGGACTCCCGTGGTACGCACGTGCGGCAGCACTCTGGACCCTCTTTTCCACGATCCACCTCCACCGCATCGGCGCCTCGTTCGTTCGCACCAGCCTGGCTCGCCACGGCTGGGCGGGTGCCAAACGTCGGATGGTCTCTCTCACGATCATTGCCGTAACACTCGCCGCGGTAGCGTGGGGCGTGCTCGATGCCCTGCCCGACGTCAGCCGCGCATTCCAAACCGACTTGTCGGCCGTCTTCCAGATCTTGGGTGAGGTGCTCCACCGCCCCGTCACCACTGCCGTGCTGTTTCCATTCCGGTTGGTCATCGATCCCCTCGCTGCGGGAACCGTCGCCGAATGGGCCCGGGCCATGACCCCCGCCGTGGTCATTCTGCTGCTCCACCTCATTTGGGTGGTCCGGTCCGACGCCGCATTCGAAGAGGCCTCGGTGGAGGCTTCGCTCGAGCGCGCCCGCACTATCGAGGCGATCCAGCGGGGTGGCCCGCCTGTCGCCAGCCGGGGCCGGCCGCCATCGCCGCCCATCTTCCGCTTGGCGCCGAGTGGATGGGCCGGCGGCGCCATCATTTGGAAGAACATCGTGGCGGTGGGCAGGACGCAGCGGCTCAGGCGCATCGTGCTGATCACGGTGCTGTTCGCGGCCGGGTTTGTTACCGTCCTGGGCCACAAGCGCGAGTCGTGGGCCGGCCTCGTGAGTGGTCTGCTTGCGGGCTGGGCCGGAGTGTTGCTCGTATTCGGCCCGCTGTGGGTGCGAAATGATCTCCGAAGCGACCTCGAATACGCCGATCTGTTACGAGCGTATCCGGTGGGCGGCGCCACAGTCGTCAGCGCCGAAGCCGCCTCATCTGCCCTAGTGCTGACCGCAGCCCAGCTTGGCCTCCTGCTGCTGGCCCTTGCGGCATCCTTCGGGGCGACGGTCTCCGGCATCGACGATGCAAGGAAGCTCGCACTCTTTGCGGGCGCCGTCGTGGTGCTGCCGACCGTCAACCTGCTCGGCATGCTGATCCAAAATGGGATTGCTCTGCTCTTCCCTGCCTGGGTGACCCTCGGCCCACGCCGGCCGAGCGGTGTGGAGGCGTTGGGACAAACCATGCTCGCCACGCCGCCCTTCCTCCTGGCACTCGTCGTCGCGCTTGCCCCGCCAGTGGTCGTCGGATATGCTGCCGCGCACTTCCTCCACCCTGCCCTGGGGTTCGGGGCGTACGGTGCGGGCATCATCCTCTTCCTGCTCGGGATGGGCCTCGAGGCGTTCCTGCTCAGTGAGTGGCTGGGTGGCGCGTACGACCGGCTCGATCCGTCCGCATCCGAACTTGCCGGCTCGCGCTGACCTGGAGGGCTTCAGGCGCGAGGATGAAACTGCTTGTGTACTGAACGCAGGTACTCGCGATCGACGTGGGTGTAGATCTGGGTCGTGGATAGATCGGCGTGCCCGAGCATTTCTTGAACTGCCCGGAGATCGGCGCCGCCTTCGAGGAGGTGGGTGGCAAAGGAGTGACGCAAGGTGTGGGGCGTGACGCGCTTACTAATCCCTGCACGCTCGGCGTGACGTTTGACGATGCCCCACGCGCCAACCCGGGACAGCGGCTGCCCTCGAGCATTCAGGAGCAGGCGGTTCTGGGTCCGTCCTCGGTCCAACTCAGGTCGCAGCGTGTGGAGGTAGACCGAGAGCGCGCCGATGACGCTCCGTCCGATGGGGACCAGGCGTTCCTTCCCTCCCTTCCCGAATACTCGCACCAGTCCTTCGCTCGCCAACACCTGATCCTTCTCGAGTCCGCAGAGTTCGGAGACCCTGAGCCCCGCCCCGTAGGCGAGCTCGAGCAGCGTCCGGTCGCGCCACGCCATCGATTCGTCCGGGTGGGGCGACCCCAGCAGCGCCTCCACCTCCTTGACCGAGAGCGTATCCGGCAGCGTCCTCCCCCGGCGCGGACTCTCCAGCCGATCGCTCGGATCGGTGGTGATCTTGCCCTCCCCGGCGAGAAAGGCGAAGTACGTCCGGATCGATGACACGTGTCGGCGGATGGTGGCGGGACTGAGCCCCAGATCCTTGAGCGAGAACACGAAGTCTCGGAGCATCCGCCGCGTGACCTTCTCCGGGGTCCGGGCGCCCCGCGCCCGGGCAAACTCGCCAAGGCGCCGAACGTCGCGCGCGTAGTTGGACACGGTGTTCTCGCTGCTTCCGGCCTCGAGCGCCAAGTAGTCGCGGAACCCGCCAATCCAGAAGTCACGCTCGATCTCTTCCCGTACGTGGTCGATGGCCCGAGTCATGGTGCCTGCTCCCCCGACTCCATGGCCCGCCACGTCTGCTCCAGCGCCTTGAACTCCTCGTCCGTTACCCCGAGCAGCGCGGCCGCGCGGGAGATCATCCAGGTCTCATGTCGGCTCAGTCCAGTGTCACGAATGGCGGCGCGATGCATCCGCTCGAGCACGGCGAGCCGCTGCTCCAGCGTGTAGGTCTCCTGGATCCGCTCGGCGCCCCGGAACAATTCCTCCTGGGTTGCCCGTTCGATTCCCGGCCACGACAGATCCCAGCGTTCGGTCAGGTGAGTCTCCACCAGGTGGCGGTCCTCTTCGCTCAACTCGCTGTCGGCGGACGCGAGATCCAGGACCAGGGCGGCTGCCGCGCGGAGCGCGGGGTCGGCGGTGGCCATGGGGTCGGTGCCCGATTCCTGGAAAGCGCGCTCGAGGCGCTCCCAGACTCTCCGCCGCCGCTCGCGCATGCGTCGCGCGATCCACCACACGATTGCCACCAGAGCCCCGAGTCCCACGATGCCGAGGACGGCGTTGATCTCCGAGATCATCCCGACGACGGTGTCCCACCGCGCTCCGAGAAACGCGGCGGCGGCGGTGAGGGCGCCGTACCAGAGGCCCGACGCGACGGCGATGGGAATGAGCGCACGCGGTGCGCTCAGCTTCACCAGGCCTGCGAAGGCCGGGACCACCGCACGGATGCCAGGGAGAAAGCGGGTGATGAAGATGCCTGCCACACCAAACCGGATGTACTCCCGTTCGATGGCGGCAACGGCCAAGGGCGACAGCAGACGGCGTCCAACGGATCCGCTCAGGATGGACCGGCCATAAGTTCGTGTCGCGACGTAGACGGCAATGGCCCCCAGGTTGTTGGCGACCCAGGTTACCAGAAAGACGTTCCACGGCGTCGTGAGGCCTCGCTGGGACAGAAAGGCCCCCAGCGCCACCGCGGTGTCTGCGGGGACTGGCGGGATGATGTTTTCAATCGTCGCCAGGACGCCGATCACCAGGTACACCGCCGGGGCAGGGAGCCCGAGCAGCCAGCCCAACAAGCCCTCGATCAGCGGTCCTCCAGGCTGGCCACGGCGAACACGGCAATGCCCTCCCCGCGTCCGACGAAGCCCATCCCTTCATTGGTCTTCGGCTTGACTGAGACCGCGTCGGCCGGCAGGTCGAGCGCCTCCGCGAGGCCGCGCCGGATTGCGGCAAGTGCGGGTCCGAGTTTCGGCGATTCCAAAATGATGGTGAGATCCGCCTGGACCGCGCGGTAGCCTCGCTCCTGCACGCGTTCGTGCGCCGTGCGGAGCATCGCGAGCGAATCGGCATCCTTCCAGGTGGGATCGGTGTCGGGAAACAGCTCGCCGATGTTACCGATACCGGCGGCGCCGAGGATGGCGTCGGTCAGTGCATGGGCGGCGGCATCGGCGTCGGAATGCCCCTCGAGTCCCCGGTCGCTCGGGATGTGGTGCCCGCCGAGGATGAGCGGCCGCCCGCTCACCAGACGGTGCGAGTCGTACCCGATGCCTACACGCACACCGTCTCAGCCGGAATGACCGTATAGTCCTGGCGCCGTCGCACGGGGACGAACCCCGCATCGGCGATCGACCGCTCCATTTCCTCTATCGTGGCGCGGTGGGTAGTTCCGGCAGCGCTCACCACGTTCTCTTCCATCATCAGGCTGCCGAAGTCGTTGGCGCCGAATCGCAGCGCGACCTGGCCCACCTTGAGACCCATCGTCACCCACGAGGACTGGATGTTGGGGATGTTGTCGCACACGATGCGGCCCAGCGCGAGCGTGCGGAGATAGGTGACGGCGTCGGTCTTGGGCCTATCCGCCATCTCGGTCCCCTCGGGCTGGAGCGGCCAGCAAATGAAGGCTGTGAAGCCGCCGGTCCGGCGCTGCAGGTCCCGAATGCGGAAGAGATGCTCAATCCGGTCGGCGTCGCTTTCACCGAGCCCGTACATCATGGTGACCGACGTCTTCATCCCCTGGCGGTGCGCTTCTTCCTGCACGCCCAACCACGCATCGGTCTGCGCCTTCTTCTTGGCCACCCGTTGCCGTACCTCATCGACCAGGATTTCGCCGCCGCCCCCCGGAATGCTGTCGAGTCCGGCTTCCTTCAACTCCCGCACCACATCGGCTACAGGGAGTCCAAATCGTTCGCTGAAGAACACTACCTCCGACGGGGAGAACCCGTGCACGTGGATGGGGTGGTTGGCCTTGATATAGCGCAGCAGGTCGAGGTACCACTCGAAGGGGATATAGGGATTGTGGCCGCCTTGCAGCAGGATCTGCACGCCGCCCAGGGCCTTGCATTCCTCGATCTTCTCCCCGATGGCCTCGAAGCTCAAGACGTAGCCCTCGAGGTTCTTGGGACGCCGATAGAATGCGCAGAATTTGCAGTCCGCCACACACACATTGGTGTAGTTGATGTTCCGATCGATGATATAGGTAACCACCTTCTCCGGATGGAGCCGCCACCGCTCCCGATCGGCCAGGAGGCCGAGCTCGAGCAGGCTAGCGCGCTGGTACAGCTCGAGCGCGTCGGTGAATTCGCTGGAGGTCCGATCGACGTAGGACATGGTTACGCGGCCGTGATGAACGAGAGCGAGCCATCCGGCACGAGGCCATCCTGGGCCAACCGCCGGAAGAAGTCGGTGAGGCCGGCTAGGTGCCGGTACCCGAGCGCGTAGTCCAGGTCGCCCAAGTACGCCCGGCAAACGTCGCGGCTCAGCCCGGTTGAGGTGGCCGCCTGCCCCGCCAACTCATCGAGATGCAGCAGGCCCCAGCTGCGGCTCTCGAGGAGCCGCGTATGAACCTCGCGAGTCCGGGTCTGGTCGCTGGTGCGTCGCGCCGCCCACACCGCGAATACGAAGGGAAGGCCGGTCCAGTCGTGCCACGCTTGACCCAGATCGATGCGCACGGGATACCTGTCGCGCGCCTGGAGCATGAGGGCCGCATCTCCAATCACGAGGACCGCCTGGTGCGGCAGATCAGCCAACGCATCGAGATCGGCAGCCTCCGCTCGCACGGTGGCAACATTGGGTGCCACCTTCCATTGATGCCGACACAACAATTCGAGCAAGAGCACCGAGGTTCGGGACGACGCACTCACCAGCACCGTCGCATGGTCGAGGTCCGTCGGCGGCCGCTTGGCAAAGAGTGCGACACTGTGAACCGGCCCGTCGCAGCTGATGGCCAGGTCAGATAACAAGTGATAGCGCGAAGCATGCCGGGCATACTCCACCGCGGAGATGACGCTCACATCGAGTTCACCCGCCGCCAGGAGATCGTTCAGCTCGGACGCGGTTCCCGTCACCACCTCGGCCGGCATGGCCACATTGCCCCGATCGACCGCAGCGTACACCGGGTAGCAGTTGATCCAAGGAATCCGGCCGAGTCTCATGCGGCGTGAACCACAGGCAGGCCGCGCGGACCGGCCGGCGGGGGAATCAGGTCGTCGAATTCTTCGCGCACCGCTTGATACAGACTGTTCCGCTCCACCGGGCGCTTGCCTGCATGGCAAATGAGGTCGACCAGGGCATGATAGGGCAGCTGCATTTCCGTTGAGGCACCGGCTTCATGGTACACCCGCTCGAACACCACCGTGCCCTCGACGTCATCACACCCGAACGCCAGCGCGATCTGCGAGAGGAACGGGGTCACCATCGGCCAGTGGGTCTTGACATGCGGGACGTTGTCGAGGAACAACCGGCCCACGGCGATGTTCTTGAGATCCTCGTAGCCGGTCGTGGCCGTGCCGACCCGATCGAGATCTTCGCCCAACGCGTTGTGATCGGGATGGTATGCCAATGGGATGTAGGTCAGGAACCCACCGGTCTCGTCCTGGAGCGTGCGAAGCATGGTGAGATGCGCGATTCGGTCATCGGCCGACTCCACGTGACCGTACAGCATGGTGCAATTGGTGGGGATCCCGAGCGAGTGGGCCACGCGGTGCACCTCGAGCCACTCCTGCCCGGTGAGCTTCCGCTCCGCGATCGTGGCGCGGACCGCGGTGCTGAACACCTCGGCGCCACCGCCCGGCAGGCTGGTGAGACCCGCGTCCTTCAGGGCGCGCAGCACGTCCGCGATCGTGCACTTCTCGATTCGCGCCAAGTGCGCAATCTCGACTGCGGTCAGCGCCTTGATGTGCACGTCCGGATGGCGCTCCTTGAGGCCGCGGATCATGTCGGTGTAGTAACTCAACCTGAGCTTGGGGTGCAGTCCGCCGACGATGTGGAACTCCCGCGTAGGCATGCCCTTGGCCACCGCTGCTTCGGCAAAGACCTCCTCCAGCGTCCGGGTGTAGGCCCCGTCCTCTTTAGGCACCCGCGCAAACGAGCAGAAGGTGCACGTCTTCCGCAGAATGCACACGTTGGTCGGATTCAGGTGCTGATTGGCGGAAAAGAAGACCCGGTCGCCGTTCCGCTCCTGGTTGGCATAATCGGCGAGCAGGCCAAGCCCCAGGAGATCGTTGGTCGCGTAGAGCGTGCGGCCGTCTGCCGCGTCGAGACGCGCCCCCTCGAGCACTTTCTCGCCCACCGGCCGGAGGGCCGGATCTTCGAGACGGGCAAGATCGGGGGCGGCAACAACAGACATCCTATCTCCTTGGCGTATCGAGATTAAGGTGCCTGGAATGTAGCGAAATCGCGTAGAAAGTCACAAGTCGGACGTGGTGGGTTCGGAGTCGCCCGACTTACGCCTGAAACCGGCTTACCGCGAGCGCCACATTGTGTCCACCGAAACCGAAGGAATTCGACAGGGCGATATCCACGGTGCGGGTGACCTTGGTGTTCGGAGCACAGTCGAGATCGCACTCGGGGTCGGCGACGTCCTGATTGATCGTTGGTGGAATGACACCGTGAGTCGCTGCCAGGAGCGATGCGGCGAATTCAACGGCGCCCGCTGCGCCGAGCAGGTGCCCTGTCATCGACTTGGTGGAGCCGAAGACCAGGCGGGCGGCGTGGTCGCCGAAGGTCCGTTTGACGGCGATGGTTTCGGCAATGTCGCCGAGCTGGGTGGAGGTCCCGTGGGCGTTGATGTAGTCGACCCGTTCGGGATCGAGCCCTTGGTCGTCGAGGCAGGCACGCACGGCGCGCTGGGCGCCTTCCCCGTCGGGCGCCGGGGTGGTGATATGGTGCGCGTCGCCGCTCAATCCGTAGCCACGCACCTCGCCCAGGATCGTGGCGCCGCGGGCTTCGGCGTGCTCGAGACTCTCGAGCACCACCATGCCGGCCCCGTCGCCGAGGACGAACCCGTCGCGACCCTGGTCGAACGGCCGGCTCGCCTTCTCCGGTGCGTCGTTGCGGGTGGAGAGGGCCTTCATGTTCTGAAACCCGGCGACGGTAAGGCCGGTGATGGCCGCCTCGGCGCCGCCGGTGATCATCGCGTCCGCGGCACCTTCCCTGATGAGGGCGTACGACTCGCCGATGGCGTGCGCCGACGACGCGCACGCCGACACGGTTGCGAAATTCGGTCCCTTGAAGCCATACCGGATCGACACCAAGCCGGCTGCGATATCAGGGATGAACATCGGGACGAAGAACGGCGACACGCGGTCGGGGCCCTTCGTCAAGTAGAGCGAGCATTGGGTTTCGAAGGTTTGCATGCCTCCGATCCCGCTCCCGATGATGACACCAGTTCGATTTGGCTCTGGAACAGCCGCGTCGAGCCCAGCCTGGACGACGGCCTGGTGGGCCGCCGCCAATGCAAACTGCGCGAACAGGTCGTACCGCCGAACTTCTTTTCGATCGATGTACTGCAGTGGGTCGAATCCCTTCACCTCGCAGGCGAACCGCACCTGCAGGCGCTCGGGATCGAACTTCGTGATGTGCGCCGCGCCGGAGCGGCCGGCAAGGAGGTTCGCCCAGGTCGTGTCGACATCATTCCCAACCGGCGTCACCAGGCCGAGGCCGGTGACTACAACACGGCGCGTCAACCTACGACCCGGCCTTTTCCTTGAGATACTTGAGGGCGTCCCCCACCGTGCGGAGCTTTTCAGCCTCCTCGTCGGGGATGTCGATGTCGAACTCCTTCTCGAACGCCATGACCAGCTCAACCGTATCGAGACTGTCAGCTCCGAGATCTTCCATGAAACTCGCCTCGTCGGTGAGTTTCTCGCGCTCGACGCCCAATTCTTCGACTATGATGTCCTTGACCTTTTCGACCATGTCCATAACGCAGCACCTCGATGAAGAAGAGGACTTACATAACCATCCCGCCATCGACCACTAGCACCTGCCCGGTGATGTACTCCGCCAAGTCCGACGCCAGAAACAGCGCGGCCGCCGCAACATCCTCCGGCCGCCCCAACCGCCCCAGCGCGATAGACCCTAATAAGGCCTCCCTTGCCTCTGCGGGCAAGGCATGGGTCATGTCGGTCTCAATGAACCCCGGCGCGATGCAATTGACCAGGATATTGCGACTGGCGTACTCCTTTGCCACCGACTTACTGAGGCCGATCAGGCCGGCCTTGCTCGCCGCATAGTTTGCCTGCCCGCGGTTGCCCGTCAAGCCCACCACGCTGGTGATGTTGATGATCCGTCCCCAGCGACGTTTCATCATTCCCCGCGCCACCGTTCGGATCGTGTGGAACGCTCCCTTGAGGTTGGCGTCCAGGACCGCGTTCCAATCGTCCTCGCTCAGGCGGAGGATGATGTTGTCGCGGGTGAAACCCGCGTTGTTGACGAGGATATCGATGGGTCCGAGAGCCTGTTCCGCCTCAGCGAGGGCAGCCTCCACTTGATCCCCGTCCGCCACATCGCACGCGACGCCGCATGTGCCCGCTCCGAGTGCAGTGGCCACCTCCCGGGCGCGGTCACGATCTCGTCCGACGATGGCGACCTGGGCCCCCGCCTGGTGAAAGGCCTGCGCAATTGCGTGCCCGATTCCTCGGGTGCTGCCCGTGACAAACGAGACCTTCCCGGTCAGATCGATGGTCGTCATGCCAGAAACTCCTCGACCTCGGTGGCGGTGCCCAGGGCGTGGACCGTGGCGTCGGGTACAATGCGTTTGAGGAGGCCGCTCAATACCCGACCGGGGCCAAGCTCGAGGAAACTCCCGCCGCCGGCAAGGGCCGCCGCCTGCCGCATGTCCTCGACCCAGCGGACCGGTGCCGTGAGCTGGGCGGCGAGTTGGCGCCGGGCCTCGTCCCCGGTGCGAACCGGGCGCGCCGTCGCGTTGGCCACGACCGGAATTTTGGGGTCGCCGAAGGCGACGGCAGCCAGCGCCTGCTCCAGCCCGGGCACCGCCGGGGCCATGAGCGGGGAATGAAACGCACCGCTCACCTTGAGCGGAATGACCCGCTTAGCACCCGCCGTCTTGCACTGCTCGCCGGCACGGGCCACCGCGGCGGGGTCGCCCGAGATCACGACTTGGTCGGGTGCGTTCAAGTTGGCCGGGACGGCGATGCCGTCACCCGCGGCCTCCACGCAGGCCGCCTCCACCTGCGACACATCGAGCCCCATCACCGCGGCCATGGCCCCCGGTCGTTCGAGTCCGGCCTGGTACATCAGTTCCCCGCGGCGGCGCACGAGCACGGCGGCCTCCGCCGGCGTGAGGGACCCGGCCACAACATAGGCGCTGTATTCGCCCAGGCTGTGGCCCAGCGCGGCGCGGAGATCGGCCAGGCGGTCCCGAATCACGGCGTACACCGCGGCGGTGTGCGCCAGGATAGCCGGTTGGGCGTTGTGGGTAAGGGTCAGCTCGTCTTCGGGGCCTTCCCACATGATGCGGCTCAGCGGCACGCCCAGGGCGTCGTCGATGGCGGCGAAGGTGTCCCTGGCCTCGGGAAAACGCTCGGCCAGGTCCTTCCCCATCCCGACCCGTTGCGCCCCCTGTCCGGGGCACAGCACCACGGCTACCACCGGACGACCGCGCTCCCCCAGGTGAAGCCTGCGCCGAAGGCCACCAGCAGGAGCAATGACCCCTTGCCTATTCTGCCTTCGGCGATCGCCTGGTCGATGGCGAGCGGGATCGACGCGGACGACGTGTTGCCGTACCGATCGACGTTCACCATGACCTTATCCATCGGCATGCCGGCGTGCTTCGCCGTGGCTTCGATAATCCGGATATTGGCCTGGTGGGGCACGAGGAGATCGATCTCGTCGGCGCTGACGCCGGCAAGCTGCAGTGCCTCGTCACAGGCTTGAGCCATGGTCCGGACTGCGGCCTTGAATACTTCTCGGCCGGCCATCTTCATGTAGTGCGACCGCTCCTCCACCACCGCGGGACTGATGGGCTGGCAGGCGCCGCCACCGGGCCGGAACAGGAGCGGCGCGAGCTTTCCGTCCGACCGCAGGAACCTGGAGAGGATACCGCGGCCGTTGTCGGTCGCAGGCTGAATCACCGCCGCGCCCGCCGCGTCCCCGAACAGGATGGCCGTGGAGCGATCGGTGTAGTCGGTGATGGTGGAGAGCTTCTCCGCTCCGACGACGAGACACGTCTTTGCCAGGCCCGATGCGATGAACCCTTCCGCCACACCAAGGCTGTACAGGAACCCGGGGCAGGCCGCGGACACGTCGAACGCGGCGGCGTTGTCCGCGCCGAGCAGGGCCTGGAGATCGCACGCGGTGGCCGGCAGCAGCCGGTCCGGGGTGGCGGTCCCGAGAATGATCGCGTCGACGTCTTTGGGGCCGATCCCCGCCTTGGCCATGGCATCGCGGCAGGCTTGTTCGGCCAGCATGGCAACGGATTCGTCCTCGTTCGCGATATGGCGCTCGCGGATTCCGGTCCGCTCGACGATCCACTCGTGCGACGTGTCCAGCATCTTTTCGAGATCGGTGTTGGTCAGCACCCGGTCGGGCACCGCAACACCAAGCCCGGTGAAGCCCGCGATGGGACGCCCCGTCATGACCCGGCCAGTGCCTCTCGCGAGGCGAACTCAGCGGCGATATGGCCGCTCAAGCCGGCCTCGACCGCCTGCACGGCGACTCGAATGGCGTTCTTGATGGCACTCGAGGTCGACCCGCCGTGGCAGATGATCGTGACCCCCTGAATACCCAACAGCGGCGCACCGCCGTACTCGGCATAGTCCAGGATGCGGAATATCTCCCGGACGTCGTCCCGTTGGAGCAGGTCGGGTGCCTTGCCGCGGACTAATCCGAAGATGAGTCTGGCCACCGACTCATAGAACTTGAGCACGACATTGCCGACGAACCCGTCACACACCACGACGTCGACGTGGCCGAATTTCGAGTGTCCGGCCAAAATGTCCCGGCCCTCGATGTTCCCGATGTAGTTGAGGCCGGTCGAGGCTTTGAGCGCGGTGTGCACCTCGCGGGAGATCGCGTTTCCCTTTCCGTCCTCTTCGCCGATGTTGAGGAGGCCCACCGAGGGATTGGCCAGGCCGAGAATGTCGCGCATGTAGACCGTCCCGAGGTAGGCGAACCCCAATAACTCCTTGACGGAGCAATCCACGTTGGCTCCGGCGTCGAGCACGAGTACCGGTTGTCCCGCCGTGGGAAATGGCGTGGCAACTGTGGCCCGCTCCACCCCGTCGTGCAGCCCGAGGAGGAGGGTCGACCCCGCCAAGATGGCTCCGGTGTTGCCGGCAGAGACAAACGCGTCGGAGCGACCGGACTTCTGGAGTTCGAGACCCACGACGACGCCGGAGTGCCGCTTCCGCCGGATGGCATGCAGCGGCTGGTCGCTCATGGTGATAATGTCGGGAGCGTCGTGGATTTCGATTCGGGACCGGTCGGCGTCCGGATACTTGCCCAGCTCGCCTTCGATGGCCGCGACCGGACCCAGCAACTGAATGCGGAAGGTATCCGGAAGTGACGCAAGGGCTTCGAGCGCGCCCTCTACCTCAATGCGAGGGGCATCGTCGCCCCCCATGGCGTCGAGCGCGACGCGAATCACCCTCAGCTATCCTCGACCTCAAGGACCCGCTTGCCGCGATAGTATCCACAGGTGCTGCACACGCGATGGGAGCGCTTTGGCTCCCCGCAGCGCGGGCACAATTGGGGCATGACTCCCGCCCCGGTATGGTGGCCTCGGCGCAGCCGCTTACGCGACTTCGAGGTCCGTCGCTTGGGAACCGCCATGGAATCGCCTCATGAAGGTCGGGTGGAGGCAGCGCACTCGCAGACCTCCACGTTGAGATCGGTACCGCATATCGGGCACAGCCCGGCACAGTCGTCACGACACAGACTAAACGCCGGCATGGCGAGCGCGACTTCCTCACGCACGGCCTCCGTCACGTCGAGGTGCGTCGCACGCTCCGGCATCGGGTACACCGCCGGGTCATCGAGCGCTTCAGGGTCCGAGCTGAACAAGGCATCGACTTCGACCGCGAGCGGCACCGGTACATCCGCCAGGCACCGGCGGCACGCCGCGCGGGCCCGACCGGAAATCGTGGCGTGCCATACGACATCGCCATCGGCCGTACTCGTAAGGCGGCCCGCCACATCGATCGGGCCGTCGAACTCGAAGTCGAGCCCCGCGAAGAGCGGGTCGCCGGGCTCGAGCCGTCCGTCCGTCTCGACGGGACCGAGCCCGAGCTGCCGGATGGGAACCCGAAGCATAGCCACTAAACGTAGCTGGCTACAGAACTTACGTCAAGAAACTCCCGATTTCCGGCCGAGCCGCGCCACCTCACCTTCGGCAAAGAAGAACAGAACCTCCCGCGCGGCATTCTCCGGGCTGTCCGACGCATGAATGGCGTTCCGGCCCTTCGATTCCGCGTACAGTTTCCGAATCGTGCCCTC
>DATHRW010000045.1:0-6120 GCA_035464955.1 Gemmatimonadales bacterium | reverse complement strand
ACGAGGATGGCAACGAGGCGGTCATGACGCTGCCGCTCACCATCGCTGACTGGGCCGCCACCGAGACGAGGTTCAAGAAGCATTTCAGCCCGTTGGCCCCGGACGCCGAAGGCGAGTACCTGCCGTTCCATGAGTACTTGGAGCTGGGCCCGGACGAACGGGAAGGCCAAACCCCATTCATTTATGTCCACCTAGACGGCAACCGGCTGGGCCGGCTCATCGCCTCGAATGAGATCGTCCGGTTGGCGGAGGACCGTCTCGAAGTTTGGTCCCAGCTCAAGCAGCTGGCCGGGCTCGAGGCGACGGATGAAGTACGAGGCTTGGTCGAGGAATCGGTGGAACAGGAGTTCGCCGCGAAAGTCGAAGCCCTTCGCGCAGAGTACGAAGCGAAGATCGCCGACCTCAAGACCCGGTATCCGCGGGTCATCGCACGGCGCATGGCGGAGGGCCTGGTCCGGGCTGGCAACGGCCAGCGAACCGTGGCGGACCTCTTGGCACAAGTCCAGTCCCAACCCGGCTTGGCACCATTGCGTCTCGAACCGGGTGAAAGTGACCTGCGAGCCGCACCGGCGGCGAGCGCCACGGCTGCCGCCGCCCCTGTCGCCGTGGCTCCGGCTTCGGCGGCCGCACCGGCCGCCGTGGAGGAAGAGGAAGAAGAGGGCCTGGTGCTGGGGCCGTGGATCGACTCGGCACGATGCACCACGTGCGACGAGTGTACCAACATGAACAAGCGTATGTTCGCCTACAACGACAAGAAGCAGGCATACATCAAGGATCCGAAGGCCGGCACCTTCAAGGAGCTGGTCATGGCCGCAGAGAAGTGCCCGGTACAGATCATTCACCCGGGCACGCCGCTCAACCCAAAGGAGAAAGACCTCGCGAAGTGGATGAAGCGGGCCGAGCCGTTCGCGTGAGGCCCTGATGTCGTACCAGCTCAAGTTCCGCCACGGGGTCCATCCGCCGGACCTGAAGGAGCTGACCGGAAGCATTCGCATCCGGCGGGTGCCCTTCCCCGACGAGGTTATCCTTCCGCTTCGTCAACACACCGGCAAGCCGGCGAAGGTCATCGTTCGCCCCGGCGATCGGGTGGAGCGTGGCGATAAGATTGGGGAGGCGGATGGGTATATTTCGGCGCCGGTCCATGCCTCGGCCACGGGTGTCGTCCGTGACATCGACCTCTGGCCGCACCCGGATGGCTCCTACGCCACGGCCGTGCGCATCACTGTGGAGCGGTTCTCCGCCCAAGCGCCGCGTCCGCGCATCATCCCAGACTGGCGAGGCCTCACACCCGAGCAGTTGGTACGCGCCGTGCAAGACGCCGGTGTCGTGGGCCTCGGTGGAGCCGCGTTTCCGACTCACGTCAAGCTTACCCCGCCGAAAGATCAGCCGATCGACGTGTTGGTGATCAACGGCTGCGAGTGTGAGCCGTATCTGACCACCGATCACCGGACCATGGCGGAGTACCCCGATCGGGTCCACCTCGGCATCCGGATCATGATGCGGTGCCTCGGGGTCGAGCGTGCCATGATCGGCATCGAGAAGAACAAGCCGGATGCGATCGCGGCCATCGAGGCCGCGCGGCCGCGCGACCTCGATATTTCCGTCCACCCGCTCACGGTCAAGTATCCGCAGGGCGCGGAGAAGATGCTGATCAAGTCCCTGCTCGACCGGGAGGTCCCGTCGGGCAAGCTCCCAATGCACGTCGGTGCCGTGGTACAGAATGTCGCTTCTGTCGCGACCATCGCCGAGGTGTTCGAAACAGGACTCCCGTTGATCGAGCGCATCGTCACCGTGACCGGCCATGGTGTCATGGAGCCCGCCAATCTGATCGTGCCCGTCGGGATGAAGACCCGCGACCTCCTGGACGCCTGCGGCGGACTCACCCCCGACGCGAAGGAAGTCGTCTTTGGCGGGCCCATGATGGGAGCGGCCGTCGCCGACCTCGACGCCCCCGTCCTCAAGGGCACCACCGGTGTGGTGGTCTTGACCGAGTCAGACTGCCGCCCGGTGGCCACCTACCCGTGCATCCGCTGCGGCCATTGCGTCGATGCCTGCCCGGTGTATCTCAATCCGCAACTGCTCGGCAATTTGGCGATGGTCGAGCGGTACGAGGACATGGAGGCGAACCGGCTGGCCGATTGCATGCTCTGCGGCTGCTGCAGCTATACCTGCCCGTCGAACATTCCCCTCTCTCAACTGTTCCAAGCGTCCAAGCTCGCGCTGCGTAAGCAGAAGGCCGTTGCATGACGACGCCCCGGCTTCTCATAGCGGCATCGCCCCATATCTCCGGGCGCGATAGCACGCCGACGATCATGTGGTCGGTAGTCGGGAGCCTCGTCCCGGTCATTGCCATCGCCACCTACTACTTTGGACCGAGCGTCCTGCTGGTTCTGGTTGGCGCCACAGCAGGTGCCCTCGTGACGGAGCGGATCTTCGGTCGACGGGGCGCCATCGGCGACGGCTCGGCCACGATCACGGGTCTCCTGCTCGGGCTCTCGCTTCCCGCAGGCTTACCCGTCTGGATGGCATTTGTCGGCGGCGCCTTCGCGATCGCGTTCGGCAAGTTGATCTTTGGGGGCCTGGGGCAAAACATCTTCAATCCGGCACTTCTCGGGCGCGCCTTCCTGCAAGCCGCCTTCCCGGTTGCGCTCACGACGTGGCCGATCGCCCCCCAGTCGTGGTGGCAGTTCCGGGGAGACAACCTGGCCCTGCCATTCGCGAGTCCCCGCGTCGTCGATGCCTTGACCGGCGCCACACCGCTCGGCCTCATGAAGTTCGAGCAGACGCCCACCGGCCTCTGGGATCTGATGATCGGAGCCACCGGCGGATCGCTGGGTGAGACGTCCGGCATCGTGATTCTGCTGGCCGGCGCTTATCTGGCGCTCCGCAAGCACCTCAACTGGCGGATCCCCGCGAGCATCTTCCTCACCGTGGCCCTCTTTGCCGCGCTGCTCCACACGATTGACGGGGCGCGGTACGCCGGTGCGATGGCCATGCTCTTCTCCGGCGGCCTCATGTTGGGTGCCGTGTACATGGCCACCGACATGGTCACATCTCCCGTGACGAATGCCGGATGCTGGATCTTCGGGGTCGGGATCGGGCTCCTGGTCGTGGTCATCCGGTATTGGGGTGGGTTGGCGGAAGGCGTCATGTACGCCATTCTGCTCATGAACGCGATGGTGCCGTTCATCAATCGTGCGACCCAGCCCCGCCCCTTCGGAGCCCGCACCAAGCGGCTGGAGCCGTCATGACGCCTCCAGCGCCGCCGACCGAACGGCCCAACGTCGCTCCCGGACGTCTGCTCGCCACGCTCGCGGGGGCGGGGGCAGTGGCCGGGCTCCTCATCGTCTTCGTGTTCGGCTGGACCCAGCCGACGATTCAGGCCTACAAGGCACGCATGCTTCAGGAAGCGGTGTACGAGGTACTGGAGGCACCGGACCACTACGACACGCTCTATGCCTATGCGGGCGCACTGCACGACAGCCCGCCCCCCGGGGTCGGGCCGCGGGACAAGGGCCTGGAAATCGTCTACCACGGATACCGAACGGATGGAACGAGCATCGGATATGCCATTCCGGCCGGGGAGCCAGGCTTCCAGGACGTGATTCGGCTGATCTTCGGCTACGATCCTGAAACGGGGACGATCCTCGGCATGAAGGTTCTGGAGAGCAAGGAAACGCCCGGCCTGGGGGACAAGATCGAGAAGGATCAGGATTTCGTCTCCCAGTTCCAGGGCGCCGGCTCACCGCTCAAAGGCATGAAGGCCCGGGACGTAACCGGCACGGACCCACATGAGGTCGCCATGATCACCGGCGCCACCATCTCGTCGCGGGCGGTCATCCGCATCATCAACAACGCGCTGGAACGTCTGCAACCGGCATTCCAATCCTCGGTTGCCGAGCGAAGCCCATGAAACAAACGACACCGCAGGCAGATTTTCTTCGCGGCGTGTGGCGAGAGAACCCCGTCCTGGTGCAGATGCTTGGACTCTGCCCCGCCCTTGCGGTGACCAACACGGTCGCCAACAGCATCGCCATGGGGGTGGCCACCTTCTTCGTGCTGACCGGTTCGAGTCTTCTGGTCTCGACCTTCAAGCGATTTGTCCCGCACGAAGTGCGGATTTCGACCTACATCCTCGTCATCGCCACCTTCGTCACGATCGCGGACATGGGGCTGGAAGCCATCGTGCCCACGGTCCATAAGGCGCTCGGCGCATTCGTCGCCCTCATCGTCGTCAACTGCATGATCCTTGGCCGTCAGGAGGCCTTCGCCTCCAAGAACCCGGTCGGCCGATCGCTCCTCGACGCCTTTGGGTCCGGCATCGGCTTCATGATCGCCATGCTCATGATGGGCTCGGTCCGCGAGATTCTCGGCAACGGAACCTTCCTCGGAATGAGCGTGTTCGGGTCGAGCTTCGAACCCTGGGTCATCTTCGCGTTGCCGCCAGGTGGGTTCCTCACGCTGGGCTTCTTGCTGTTGACGTTGAGCTGGGTCCAGCGCAAGCGAGCGCTGAAAGCCGCAATCCGTGAGTGGCCGGAGGGCGTCGCCCAGAGGAGGACCGCATGATGGGCGACCTGATGTGGATCCTCGTCTCCGCGATGGTAGTGAACAACTTCACGCTCGTGCTGTTCCTTGGCCTGTGTCCGTTCATGGGCGTCTCAGGGCGCATCGAGACGGCCCTCCGGATGGGGGCAGCCAATATTTTCGTCCTAACGATCACGTCGATCTGTGCCTGGTTCCTGAACACGTTCATTCTGCCGCATGCGCCGTATCTGCGGCTCATTTCCTTCATCGTGGTGATCGCGTCGTTGGTGCAGATCGTCGAGATGGTCATCAAGAAGGTGAGCCCGACCCTGTTCCGGCAACTCGGGATCTATCTTCCGCTCATCACCACCAACTGTGCCATTCTGGGACTCGCGATCTTCCAGACCAATCGTGGCTACGGATTCTGGCAGGGCCTGTTTTTCGCCGTTGGAGCGGGACTCGGTTTGACGCTCGCGCTGGTCCTCATGGCCTCGATCAGGGAGAACACCGAGTTGGCCGAGATTCCCGACCTTGCGCGCGGGACCGCCCTGGTCCTGATCATCGCGGGGAGCTTGTCCCTCGCGTTTATGGGCTTTGCCGGCCTTCTGAGTTCCACATGAGCATCGTCATCGCCGTCTTCGCGGTCGCCCTCATGTTCGCGGGCTTCGGCCTGCTCCAGCGGGGGGCGCCTAGGTCAACCCACTGCGATACCTGTACGACCGGAGACTCGCCGGCGTCCTGTCATCACTGCGGCTGTGCCGCTCGTCCACCGGAGTCACCATGAACGGCCGTGAGCCCGGAGTGCCCCACCACCATCCCACCCGGCGCGATGTCCTGCGCATGGGCCTCGGTGCCTTCCTCGTGTCGGCGGTGCCGTTTTCATGGCACCGACACACGCTGGTTCGCCGGACCGTGCCCGTCATGGGTACCATCGCCGAGTTTGCCGTCCTGACGTCCGACCAACGGCTGGCGCAGCAGGCCATCCGAGCGGCCATCGACGAGCTGCGCGCGGTGGAGTGCACGATGAGCCGGTTCGACCCCTCGTCCGATATCGGGCGAGCCAACCGCGGGGCAGCAGCTGAGGGCGTACCGATCAGCGACGACACGGCCCTCGTGCTCCAAGAGGCGCTTCGCTGGGCGGAGGCGAGTGACGGGTCGTTCGATCCGTGCATCGGCAAGGCGCTGGAGCTGTGGGATGTCATGCACCGGCACGCACCTCCGCCGCCCCGGCAAGTCCACACGCTGGCCGGGAGACGGTTCTATCGAGGCATGGATGTCTCGCGCTGGCAGGGAGCCGCGGCTGTTCGCTTCACCACCGACGATATTCACGTCGATCTTGGCGGAATCGCGAAGGGATTCGCGGTCGACCGGGCGGTGGCTGCGCTCCGGAACCGTGGCATCGATCGGGCGCTGATCAATGTGGGGGGAGATCTCTACGCTATGGGTCGGGCGCCGTCGGGCGACCCATGGAACATAGGCATTCGTTCGCCGCTCGATCCCTCACGCCTGGCCGGGACACTCGAGCTCACCGATGCGGCGGTGGCAACGAGCGGGGACTACCTCCAGTACTTCCAGTACGCGGGGCGCCGCTACCAT
>DATHRW010000044.1:0-2963 GCA_035464955.1 Gemmatimonadales bacterium | reverse complement strand
GAACGGTTCTGCTGCCACACCAAGAACACCGTGCTGCCGGGCCGCCATTCCCACCGCACCACGAGGTTGCTCCGGAACGACAGAACATTGAAGTTCGGCGCCAGCGCGAAGGTGTCGGCTCCATCGGTCACCTGGAAGTAGGGATTGCCTTCGCTGTCCTCCAGCTCGGTAATCGTGGAGCCATCGGTGCCATACAGCCTGAGGTCGTTGGTCCGTGCCCGGGCTAGCTCACCGATGTCCGAGTACTGGCCGCTCGAGGCGAACGGCTCGGCGTAGAGTTCGATGGTCAGGTCGGGGGTCACCGTGTAGTTGAGGCGGAATTGCGCGGAGATGGTGCTTTGATCGATGGTGCCGAAGATGTAGCGTGTGCCGTAGGTGGCGGCGCTTCCACCGGCCTGCTGACTCACGTACTGACGGGTGTCGTGCAGCCGGAAGTATTCCGGCTCGACCGAGAACTGCCACCGGCTGCTGGGCCGAAACAACACCTGGCCGGAAAGAGCATAGAACCAGCCCCCGATGTCATCCCACAGGAAGTTGACGAAGGTCCGCCACTGCGTGTTGGACGAGAAACTGCTGAACAACCCGCCGTTTATCCCCACATCGGTGGTCCGCTTCATGAGCGGGCCGCCCCGGGTCAACCGGTCACTCAGGGCCGAGGTCTGAAGCTCCACGCTCAAGTGGGTCTGCCAAAAATTGTGGAAGGTCAGGTTCGACTCGAGGTCGATCCCGGTGTATTGCCGAATTCCACCGAAGTTCCACCCGGCGAAATTGTAGAGCGAGACGTTGTACTCGCGGAAGAGCCGACCGGGCGCGGTTTCCCGGTATCGCAGAAACCCGAACGCGTCGATATCATCGGTCGTCCCGAGCCTCCCGGCGTCGTTGATCTCGAAATCGGGAGATTCCGCCGAGGCTTCCACCCCGTAGAGCCAATGCTCGCCGCTGTTCTTGTCGAATTCGAGCGACGCCACGAAGCCGGTGAGCGAGGTCCGTGTGGGATCCACGGTCACATGGTCCTGATCAGGCCGTTGGAAGAAGTGGACGCCGTTGCGCTGGATGCGGCGAATGGCCTCGGAGTTGCCCGCGACGTGGCTGAAGCCAAGGGAACCCCCGAGCACGTACGCCCCACCATCCCACCTGAGGTTCCAATCCACCCCGCCTGCCACCGCTTGCCGGGTCATCAAGTCCGCAAGCGGGCTTTCGTCATTGATATCGCGGGACACGGCAGTGAGGCTCACCCCAACGGTGGACGCTGACGGCCCGAACTCTTGCTGGGCGCGGAGTGCTCCGTACCCGGAGAGCGGTGCGATCCTGGTCCGACCGAACGTGTTGGCGGTCTCGTCGTAGGTGTCAGCAAACTCATTGCCGGTCAGCGCGGCCAAGGTTGCGATTGAGAGCCCCGAGGCCAGACGGCCGGTAATCTTGGCGGCGCTGAGAATCGTGGCCGCCGGCGGCCGATCAACGAAGTCGCCGCTTGCCCTGCCACGCGGCGCCGCGCCGATGCGGCGGGAATAGAAGAAGTCGGCGCCGTCGCCATCGAGGAGCTGGCTGCCCTCTGTAAAGAATGGCCGCCGTTCGGAGAAGAAGGTCTCGACCGCGCTCAGGTTGACCTCGGCCGGATCGGCCTCGACCTGGCCGAAGTCCGGATTGATCGTTGCCTCCAGCGTCAGGTTGGGCCCCAGTCCCATGCGAACGTCGCCGCCGACCCGCGTCGTGAAGTTGAACCCGTCATCGAAGGGATTGTCTCCGCCGCCCTGCCCCGTCAGCCGGGCGTCCGACGCCACGTAGGGCATGAGTTCGAGCCGCCGGGATGGTTGGACCCCGTCGATACCGGTCAGTCGGCCGAAGCGGCTCGACCAGCCCGTCTCGTTCTTCGGGATCTGAACCCAGTACACGTCCTCGTTCCGGCTCGGGATATAGCGGTTCATGTTGAGGCCCCACACCTGCCGTTCGCGATCGGTAAACCGGAGCTGGGAAAACGGAATTCGCATTTCCGCGGTCCAGCCCGAGTCGCTGACTTGGGTATGGGCCTGCCACACCGGATTCCAGTTGTAGTCGCGATTGTGTTCGCTGTCGGTGCCGTGATAGTAGTCGATGCGGACACCGGTGGCGGTAATGCCCAACGTGTACGCGGTCCGGTGATCGTAGTAGCTGTCGATCGAGACGAGCAGCCGCTCCGAGTTGCCCGCGTTGTCCCGCCGGCTCATCACGGCGCGGATGTCGTCGCGGCCGAGGCTGTGCATGCGGGCGCCGATGTAGAGCGCATTGTCATCGAATACGAAGCCGACTTCGGTATCGGTGGTCGCTGGAGTCCCTTCGTTCGGGTCCTTCTGGATGAAGGCGTTGGTGTACGATGCCTGTTGCCAGATCGGCTCATCCAGTTGCCCGTCGAGTTCGATTCTGGCCCCGTTGAGGCGCGTGGCGGTGACTTCTCTCGATGATGCCGTGGTTCGCGCTGCCGGGGGGGTCTGTTGCCCTCTGAGGTCACTGCCCTGGGCTAGGCCGCAGACGAGCGCCGCGAGGGCCAGTAAGACGGTCCGGCAGGCCGCCCCGGTCCCCGGGCGCTTACGGGCCGCTCGCCCCATCTGCTGTGACAGGAATGGCATCAACAGATCCCGGAAAGGGGTGGACGGCCTACCGGGGCGGGAACGCGCGTGACTCTACCATGCCCGCGCCTCGCGGAGGGAGTAGTGGAAGGCGATGCCGACGTTGAGCTTCCATCACTACGAAGGCGCTTCGCTTCGGTTTCACAGCGGAACGCCGAGCCTAGCAGCTGCTGCTCCCACAGGTACTCTGGATACTCACCACGGCCCTGGCGCTTACGCTCCGTGAGCCTCCTTCGTCCCCAGGTAGTGGGTGAACCACTCGGCGGCCACCTGGGCTACCCGCTCGAGGGCACCGGGTTCTTCGAACAAGTGGGTCGCTCGAGGGACGACTTCCAATTGCTTGTGGCAGGTCAGCCGGTC
>DATHRW010000043.1:0-4417 GCA_035464955.1 Gemmatimonadales bacterium | reverse complement strand
GCAAGCCAGGCCCACCTGGCGTGGCCGGATGCTCGGCAAGCCTGGACTCCGAGGGCCGCAGTGAGGGCGCATGTCAGGGTGAATTGGTGAGCCATGAAGCTCATGGCCAGGAACAGGCTCCAGGGGGAGCAGGCCAGGAGTATCGCTCCCATGCGGGCGGTTCTCCGGTCGTATAAGCGGCCAAGGAGGACGTAGGCGAGCACCACGTTGAGCGCGGCCAAGAGGGGATTGACGATCCAGGGCGCTCCCGTGCGGACGCCCAACGCCAAGATCGCCGGCCAGCCGGGCGGGAATACCGAGTAGACCTTGTCGGCCCCGAAGTAGAGCAGATCGACGCTGAATCCCCCCAGCACCGGGGGCGGCGGCAGCCAGAGCATTCCCGCGGCGAAGGTGCGGGCCTGGATCAGGTATGCCACTTCGTCCGGCACGTGGGGGTGGCGCTGATAAGAGAGAAGGGTGAGGGCCAGGCTCACGACCAAGGTGAACGCGGCGGCCAGGAGGACGAACCGATCGACGCGGGCGCGCCCGTCTTCGGGCGTGACATGGTCGAGCCCGAGTTGGCCGAGACTGGCAAGACGCCCGGATTCGAGCGCGGGGCCGGGAATGGCCCAGACCGCGAGGAGGATCGTTCCCAGAGCAAGGGCCTGGGCGTATGTAGCGAGTACGAGCTCGGTCACGGTTGTCGCCATCGATCGCGATACGGTCGCGCTGGAGAGGGCGAAGATTATGCCGATAGTGACCACTCGCCAGTGCTGGAATGAGCGGCCGATCCAAGTGCGGATCGGAGGCCAGCGCCGGGCGACGCCAACCACGACCAGGACGGTCTGTAGGCCCAACCAACCGCTGAGGAGCGCGTTCGGGCCTGAGGGGAGTTGGCCCAGGGGCACGAAATGCTGGTAGGCAACGTTGGGCCCTGCGCGAATGAGCTGGAGCGTGACGGCCTGGCCGACGATCGCAACCGCAAGCCAGAGTCCGGCTCTTCGGAGGTGCCCGGCCCAGGTCAGCGCGGCGGCGCCCAGCGCCGCGGCCACGGCGAAGGCCAGGTTTACCTGGGGGAGCAGAGCGCTCTCGGCGTCCCTGAATCGAGGATCGAGAAGGGCCCACGCCAGGGTGAGGATGGCGGCGGCCCAGAGCCACTTGGGAAGTCCTGGCCTCATGGCAGCATCACCGCCGAGTTGTGCTCAGGCCGTCGGGTCGCGGTTCGTGGACCGCGTGCCTGTCGCCTGGACGGCATTCACCGCATCGTCTCGAGCCTCCGGAGTCCCGCTGGTTGCATCCTGGATAGCCAGGCTTCGGATGATCTCGGTCACATCGGAGTTGAGCTTGCGGTACTTGTGGTAGAAATAGACCACGGAGGCCAGGAACGAGAGCGCAATCAAGTACGAGACGAGGTCGGCGCCACGGCCGATCCCGAAGAACTGCGCAACGGTATTGGTGAGGTCCGGCTGGGCAATCGTGATTGCGGCTGCGAGCCACAGGGCCATGGAGAGCGCGGCGACCCAGCGGTGACCGTCTCTCCGGAGGAACCGCGCGCCACTTCGGAGGAAGAGCAGGGCCGCGATGGGCACCGCGATCAACTGGAACATGGTCATGGTTTGAGCCTCTCCATCAAGACCTGGGCGGCGATGCGCAGGGCATTCCAGGATGACTGGCCCTTGGCGAGGGTCTGGGCTGAGTATCGGATGGTGACGGGGATTTCCCGATAGCGCCAGCGATGCTGTGCTATCTGGTCGAGGATCTCCGAGGCGTGCGCCATGCGATCCATAGAGATGCGAAGCGACCCGGCTGCGTCTCGACTGAATGCGCGGATGCCGTTGTGCACGTCGGTCACCCGGATTCTGGAGATGAGGCGGGTGAAGACGATCCCCGCTTTCAGCACCAGCCGTCGTCCGAGCGGCATGTTGTGGGTGTGCCCGAGAAACCGCGAACCCAGGGTCACGTCGCAATCACCGCTGAGGATCGGCGCAGTCATAGCTTCGATGTCCTCAGGGTCGTGCTGGCCATCCGAATCGAAGGTGACGACAACGTCGGCCCCGCGGAGCAACGCGAAGGTAATCCCGGTCTGCAGGGCAGCGCCTTGGCCACGATTGATCCGATGGCGGAGGAGCGTGATCCGGGCCCCGGCCAGAGCCTGGGCGGTCCCGTCGGTGGATCCATCATCGACGACGATGATGTGCTCGTAGGTTGAGCGGAGCCGATCGATGACTGCCCGGATGGAGGTTGCCTCGTTGAAGGCCGGGACCACGATGAAAACCCGCAGTCGCTGCGCCACGGGTGAATCATCCGTCATTCGCGCTCCAAATCTGTGGGCTCCGCCGTCGGGATGCGCGTTGGATGGTCGGTCTGGAACACGACGATCTCGGCCACATAGTTCCGCGACCGATTGCCGATCAGGCGGTCCGTCAGCCTGTACTCCGGCATCACATAGCCCTCGGCAAAACGAGCGACCTCACGATAGTCCGAGGGGCCGCGAAAGACCGCCTGCATCGAGTCGACCCACTCTTGGCCAAAGCTGTCGAAGATGTTGCGAGAGTCCCTCGGATAGCTGTTCCGCCGTCCCATGCCGCTCAGGTAGTGGTTGGCATCCTTCATGTCGATGACGAGAATGGCTGGCTTTCCCTTGATGGGATACCGGACATATTCGTAGTCCGGCAGACCGGCGCCCCGCCACCAGATGGTGGTGCCGGAAGGCACGTTGTTCAGAATCCATGTCGCGGCATCGTTGCGGGGGTCCGCAATGAAGACCCGCTCGCCGTCGAACACGAATGCGGCGAGGTAGAGAAAGAACGGCACCATCAAGAAGGCCGAGTGGACGCCGCGCTTCTTCAGTTGATCTCCCATTCTGATCAGACTCCACCCTGCTGCGATGGCGAGCCATGGAATGAAGGTCAGCAGATGGCGTGGGAAATGATCGAGCGTGAAGGCGACGAAGTAGCCGTGGACCAGGAGCGGCAGAACGGCGACCAGGAGGATGGGGGGGAGTCGCAACCGGTTCTCGGGAGTCAATGCCCGTCGCGCGAGCAGGAGCCCACCGACGAGACCGAGGATCGTGACTGGGAGGCTCACCACGCTGGGCAGTTCGACCATATAGAGCAGAATGCCTGAGAGGCGATTGTAGACATAGGGATCGCCAATCCCTGTCTTCAGCGTCACGTAGAGGTCGTGGGGACTGTACGCGCCGAAGTTGATAATGGCCACCCCCGCGACGAAGAACACCGCGGACCGGGCTATTCTCGCGACTCGCGGACGACGGAGCAGCACGATGAGTCCCAACGTTGGCAAGCCGGCCACGACCAATTTCATCCCGAAGGCGACTCCCATCGAGAAGGCGGCCCAGCCCAGGTAGTCGCGCCGGTCGCCGGGGTCCCGGCCGAGCTCGCGCAAAAGCAAATAGAGCCCGAGCAGGAGCCAGAACAGGCCCGCCACGTCGGAGACGAAGAAGTGGCTCTGGGTCACATGGAGGCCGCCCAGCGCCATGATGAGCCCGGCTGCCCAGCCGACGCGCCTATCGTGGAAGAAGAGCCCGGTGATGAGTACCACCACCACGATCGTGGCCGCTCCGAAGACGACGCTCACCAGACGGCCCGCAAGAATGACCGTTCGCTTGTACGGCCACTCGCCACCCTTGATATCGAGTTTCCGCAAAACGAGGGCCGGCACGGCGACCATGGCCGCGAGCCCCTTGGGGTAGGGATGGGGGGTCCAGGTTCCGAAGGTGGAGGGGTCCAGAAGCAGCTTGGTGTTGGTCCAGTGAGTGAACTCGTCCGGATGGTGGGATTGCCATCCCCCTGGAAAATTCGATCCCCAGTAGACGCCGGGAAGGCGAGCGACCAGCGCGAGAAGGATCAACCCAGCAATCACTAGCATGGCTGGTGCCCGAGATTGGCGAGACGGCATTCTCTCTCCTTCCTTCAGTCTGGCGAATGCGCGAGGGCTGGGCGCTCGGTGCCGCTGTTACGAAGGATCACTCACATTTGGTGGTTTTGTCAGTCGGTACAGGACCCATTTCGGGGTCACCTCCACCGGGGTGTACGATTGCTCGAGCGCTGCGACAAGCTCCGGGTGTCTTCGAAGGACGCCCGGAAAAAAGGTAGCAAAGTACTTGGCTCCCCGCTGTCGTAGGATTTCCACAAACTCAGGTGAGGCTTGCGACTCGTCCAAGCTCCAACCCTTCCGGCGGCTGTAGTAGAAGTCATAGGGGTCGTCATAGAGAAATTCCCCCTCTGGCGTGCGGTGGCGATAGAGGAAACCTTTCTGGTCGACCGTGCTTACTGAATCGAGCAACGGAACTGCAAAAATGACCAGCGCGCCCGGTTCGGTGAGCGTATTCACGCGCTCACCGAAGGCGATTCGTGCCCGTGCATTGGGTGGTAGGCGGAACGCGTTGCGGAGCTCGAGGGCAGCAAATGGAAGCATG
>DATHRW010000042.1:0-2730 GCA_035464955.1 Gemmatimonadales bacterium | reverse complement strand
GGAGGCGACCGGCGGCCCAGATGATCGCGGCCAGGAACAGGAGTCCCGCGCCGACCCGGGTTGCCGGATCTTCCACGTAGTAGAGGGTCAGCCCCAGGCCGATCACGGCGATGGCGAGGCCGACTGAGAACAGGATGGTCTGGAAAGTCCAGCGGAAGGATGCCATGGACGTCCCCGCCTGCTTGGGTCGGAAAGGAACAGCCCCGTTCGAAGGTACGAAGCCGAGCCGGAAGCCGCCAGCGAGAGAGGATGGAGGGGCAAGACTGGGGCCAACGTGGCCGGGGGCTTATCGGGGGGTGGAGCGGGCCACCGAGCGGGCGGTATTGCAGATCGCTCCGGTTCAATTCCGATACGGCGAGCGGGGATTGGGTGCCGCATGGAGGCGGGGTACCGGCGTATACCTCTGGGCATGACCATGGAGGCGGTGCTCGAGCGGGTGCGGCGGCTCATGCGGCTCCGGCATTACAGCCACCGCACCGAGGCGACCTACGTCGGCTGGATCGTCCGCTATCTCCGGTTCCACCGCTATCGTAATCCCATCGAGCTTGGCGGGGCCGGCATTGCGTCCTTTCTCAGCCACCCGGCCCAGCGGGGGCGGGTCAGCGCATCGACGCAGAACCAGGCGTTGAGCGCGCTGATCTTTCTTTATCGTGAGGTGTTGGGCGTCCCGCCGGGGCATATCGGTGGGATCGTCCGGGCCAAGCGACCCAAGAAGTTGCCGCTGGTGCTTACCAAGGCGGAGGTGCGGCTGGTCTTGGCTGAGCTGTCCGGCGCCAAGCGTTTGATCGCGGCGCTCCGTTATGGGAGCGGGCTTCGGTTGATGGAGTGCTTGCGGCTTCGGGTGAAGGACATCGATTTCGAGGCCAACCGGATCATCATGCGCGAGGCGAAGGGCGGGCGTGACCGGGTGACCATGCTGCCGGCCCGGCTCAAGCCGGCCCTTCGGGCTCATCTCGAGCGCGTGCGAGCCGTTCATGCGCGGGACCGGGCCGGGGGGGCGGGCGGGGTCGAGTTGCCGGCGGCGCTCGGGCGGAAGTATCCGCGGGCCGGGGCCGAGTGGGGATGGCAGTGGGTCTTTCCTGCGGCGCGCCAGTATTGGGATCGCACGACCGGCGAGCGGCGCCGTCATCATCTCGACCCGTCGGCGGTGCAGCGCAGCGTGACGGCGGCGGTCCGGGCGAGCGGGATAGCCAAGCGGGCCAGCTGTCACACGCTCCGGCACTCGTTCGCAACCCATCTCCTAGAGGACGGCTACGACATCCGGACCATTCAGGAGCTGTTGGGTCATAAGGACGTGAGCACCACGATGATCTACACCCATGTCTTGAATCGAGGTGGCCGCGGGGTGCGGAGCCCGATGGACGTGATGTGACGGTGCTCGACCGAGCATCCTGCCAGAAAGGGCCTCTTGACAGTCTGTACAATTGTACATATACTTGGTAGGGTTCGAATGGGATCCGGGCAAAGCCCAGGCTAACCGGCGCAAGCACGGCGTCGATTTTGTGGACGCCACCATGGTGCTGTACGACGAACACGCTCTTACCCTGGCGGATCCCACTCCGGACGAGGAGCGCTTTGTCACGCTCGGACTGGATGCCTTCGGGCGGATCCTCGTGGTGGTCTACACTTGGCGCGACGATCGCATCCGACTCATTTCCGCGCGAAAGGCTACCGCCCGAGAGCGCCAGCAATATGCGAGTGAGCAATGAGAAAGGAATACGATTTCAGCAAGGGGAAGCGTGGCGCGATCGTGCGTACCTCCACGGAGAAGAGCCGCATCACGATCCGCCTCGACAATGATGTGCTCGAGTGGTTCCGGGCGCGGGCGCATGAGGCTGGGGGCGGGAGTTATCAGACCCTGATCAACCGGGCGTTGCGAGGCTACATCGACTCGCGGGCCGAACCCCTGGAGGACACGTTGCGCCGTGTGCTGCGCGAAGAGCTTCCGACCCGCAAGAAGAAGGCGGGCTAGGAATGGGGTCCAGCCACCGCGTGCAGTGGCGGGCTTCGATATGAAGAGCTAGCAAACTAGGCGGCGTTCCGCGCAGTCCATCTTCCTGCCGTCCATCGCCTAGGGTATTCCCTAGTCGAGTGAGGCTGTGGTGGTGCCGAGGTGGTGGGCGAGGTTTACCGGGCGAGGGGTTGTGGCGGAACGTGCCAGGACGTGGCATTTTTCTGCAGTCCATATCTCGTTAGGCGGCAGTGCGAAGATCGGTGACTGCCACGCCTTTGTGGGAAGAAACCGTCGTTGCGTAAGCAGTATTACTTCCGACCGTCGGACCGTGGCCTGCTGGCATGGGACGTTGACCGGCTCGTCCAACTCTCGAAAGACCTGCCACGGCGCTCGGTCCCACTGAGTGACATTGGCGAGCTCGACGAGGAGTGGGTGGGAGGGGAAGAACGGCCGACGTGGCGAATGGTAGTGGAGCACATGAAGCTAATCGAGCAGGCCGACCTCGCATTCCCGATTATCCTGGCGGCGAGCGGGGAGATAATGGACGGGAGACATCGCGTCGCCAAGGCGGCGCTGGAGGGCCGGTCGACGATCGAGGCCGTTCAGTTCGATGAGGACCCACCCCCCGATCATGTTGGCTTGGGGCCAGATGATCTTCCGTACTGACTGCCGCCTAACACGCGCTTGGAGCTGGCGGGCGCCATCGTTCGGTAGGGAAGTCGTTGGGTCGTGCGCGTGGAGGTGATCGTGCACGTTCAGCCCGTGCTGTTTCTTCG
>DATHRW010000041.1:0-3605 GCA_035464955.1 Gemmatimonadales bacterium | reverse complement strand
TGCCACCCTCGAAGAGGGCGCGGCCCAGTTCCGCCCCATCTACGACACAGAGCTTCCCATCACCCGGAAGATCGAGACGATTGCGACCCGGATCTACGGCGCGGACGGGGTCGACTTCACAAGTAAAGCCGGCAGCGCCATTCGCCAGTTGGAGGCCATCGGGATGGGCGGAACCCCGGTCTGCATGGCGAAGACCCAGTATTCCTTCACCGACGACCCGACCGTTCTCGGCCGCCCCACTGGATTCCGCATCACCATCCGCGATGTGTACGCGTCGGCCGGTGCCGGCTTCGTGGTGGCCCTCGCCGGCGACATCATGACCATGCCGGGACTCAGCAAGGTGCCGTCGGCCGAAGCCATCCGCATCCATCAGGACGGGCGCATCGAGGGGCTCTTCTAGGAGGCGCACATGCCGATCGAGTTCGTGCGGACCCCCGACGCGCCCGGCGCGATCGGGCCCTACAGCCAGGGCACCATGGCGGACGGCCACGTATATACCGCCGGGCAGATTGCGCTCGATCCGGCGAGCGGTCAGGTAGTGGAGGGAGGGGTGCAGGCCGAAACCGACCAGGTCCTGCGGAACCTCGCGGCGATCTTGCGCGCAGCAGGATCCGATCTCTCGCAGGTGGTGAAGACCACCGTGTATCTTGTGGA
This sequence comes from Gemmatimonadales bacterium, assembly GCA_035464955.1. Lineage (GTDB taxonomy): Bacteria > Gemmatimonadota > Gemmatimonadetes > Gemmatimonadales > GWC2-71-9 > JABDII01. The sequence goes on along the minus strand of DATHRW010000041.1, from coordinate 2,951 downwards.
CATGAGCGATTTCCCGGCCATGAACGAGGTGTACGCTAAGGCCTTCGGCGAGCACCGGCCGGCCCGCTCCACCGTGGCCGTGTCCGCGCTGCCCAAAGGGGTTCGCGTCGAGATCGACGCCATTGCCCGAACCAGGGCGAGCGGGTAGCTGGGCGGTTCCGCGCATGCCCGGGGGCGGATCGGGCCTGGTGGCTCGGCCGGTCTTCAAAACCGTGTAGGAGACGCCCTCGGCGGCTCCGGTGGGTTCGATTCCCACACGCTCCCGCCACCCCTCTACCGACTGAGCGGATGCCTCAACGCACGACGTCATTCCTCTTGATCGCGGGACTCCTGGCGGGGTTCGGGGCATCGTCCGGACTCGTCGCACAGGACGTCCCACCGGCCGTGCCATCCGCGGACGGCGGAGCCCAGTCGGAAGCAGTCGCGGACACCACGGCCAGGCGCCAGGTGTCGCCCATGGGTGCGTTCCTCCGTTCGCTCGCTCTTCCGGGCTGGGGTCAGGCCAAGCTGGACCGGAAGCTCACCGGTGGGGTCTTCATCGCGTGGGAGGGTGTGACCCTCGCCATGAGCATCAAGGCCAATCACGAACTGGGCTACTTGCGGCGCATCAACTCGAGCCGAGTCGAGGCGAAGAAACAAGAGCGTGAGGACTGGCTGATCCTGCTCGCGTTCAACCACCTGTTCGCGGGGCTCGAGGCCTACGTGTCGGCCCACCTGTGGGATTTCCCGGGGGACATCAAGATTCGGGCGTTACCCGACGGCTCGGTATCGGCCGGGTTCTCGATTCCGCTCAGGTGACGCCGTGAACGACACCCCCATCGGAATCTTCGACTCAGGTATCGGTGGGCTGACCGTGGCGCACGCCCTGTTCGAGTGCGTCCCCGACGAGTCGACCATCTACTTCGGCGACACGGCCCGGGTGCCGTACGGACCGAAATCGCCGGCCACGGTGCGACGCTACAGTCTCGAAATTCTGGACTGGCTGCTGGGCCAGAAGGTGAAGGCCGTCGTCGTGGCCTGTAACACCAGTTCCGCCCACGCCCTCGACACCCTGCAACACCAGAGCCGGGTGCCGGTCATCGGCGTCATCGAGCCCGGCGCTCGGGCGGCCCTCGAGGCCACCCGGGGTGGGCCGATCGGTGTCATCGGGACGGCCGGCACCGTCGCCAGCGGAGCCTACCCGCGCGCTATCCGGAGCATCGACCCCGCGGCCCAGGTGACCCAGGTGGCCTGCCCGCTCTTTGTGCCGCTGGTGGAGGAGGGGTGGTTCAACCATCCGGCGGCGGAGTTGATCGCCACAGAGTATCTCCGGCCGTTGATGACAGCGGGCATCGATACCCTGGTATTGGGCTGCACGCACTATCCGCTCCTCAAGCCGCTCCTGTCCCGGGTGCTTGGCGAGGAGGTGGTCTTGATCGACAGCGCCGACGAGACGGCCCGTACCGTCCGGACCACGCTGGCCGACCTCGGCCTCGAGGCGAGCCCGGCGAGCCGCGCGGATCACCGGTTTGTGGTCAGTGATGATGAACAGCGATTTCTCGACGTGGGGTCCCGCTTCGTGGGTGAGCGGCTCACCCATGTGGAGGTCGTAACGCTGGGTTGATGTCGGGGCTTGGGTGCTACGGGGCGAAGTGGCTCAGCGTCGCGCCGGTTTCGGTTGCAACCGCATACCGGAATCCCTCCATCCAGGCACCCGGATTGAGGTACTGCCTGCCGGAGCCCGCGTCGATCAGGGCGGGCCGGTGGGTGTGCCCCATCACGACCAGCCCGAGCGTCGGTTCCTCCGCCAGCTTCCCTTCGGCCCAGGCCTGCTGCTTCGCCGCCGCGGCCTCGAGCACGCTCGGTTCGCGGGTGGAATAGCCCAGGCCATGGCTCATCTTATCGACCAACCAGAAGCCCCAATCGGGGTGCATCGCCTTCCACAGGGCAATGGTCAGACGATTGCGGGTGAGATGATGCATCCACTCGGCGGACCAATACTGTTCGGTTAGCCCGTCGCCGTGGACGGCCAAGACCGCGCGGCGTCCGATGGCGAAGCGCGTTTCGACGGGATGGAACGCGATACCCAAGTCCTTCTGCCAGAAGTCCCCGCCCCAACGGTCGTGGTTCCCGCCGATCATGACCACGGGAATGCGCCGCCGGACCTGGCCCAGCGCCGCGGCCACATGGAAGCCCCGGCGCGGGATGACGCGTCGGTAGCTGAACCAGAAATCGAACAGGTCGCCATTGACCAGCAGGCAGTCTCCGAGTGTGGGCACCGTCTCGAGGAACGCCAGGAGCGCCTCCTCGACTTCGGGCCCGACTGCCCCCAGATGGGCATCGGCGAGCACCACGAGCTGTTGACCGAGCACGGGGCGAAGATACCGGACTCGAGGGATAGGGTGCAAGCGCTTGCCTTGTTTGACTTTCCGCCGTTGGCTGGCCAGACTTCGACCGATTCCGCTCGCGGGCTGTCCGAGGCTACGAACCCCCGGGCCCGGCCTGTCATCCGCCCAAACCCGTCTACCCAGGAGCAGGTGTGGCACCAACCCTCCCCCGGCACGTCACCATGCTGGTCCTGGGTCCACGCGCATGACCGACCCGACCGACATCACCTTCCGGGTGTATTACTCGGAAACGGATCGCATGGGGGTGGCCTACCACGCGCGCCACCTGGTCTGGCTGGATATGGCGCGCACGGAGTTTCTGCGCGTGCGTGGGATGACCTACCGTGAGTTCGAGGACATGGGCTTCCGGCTGGCGGTGGCCGAAGTCACCGTGCGCTACCTCAAACCAGCGGAGTACGACGATCTCATTCGGGTCCGCTGCTGGATCCGGGATCTTGGCTCGAGACGGATCGTGTTTGCCTATTCGATTGAAAACGCCACAACCGGTCAGGTTCTGGCCAAGGCCGAGACCAACATGGTGTGCCTGAATACCGAGTTCACTCCCACCAGGCTCCCGCAGGAGAT
>DATHRW010000040.1:0-15962 GCA_035464955.1 Gemmatimonadales bacterium | reverse complement strand
GACGTCCCGCCCGGCGACAAAATCCTGCCCAAAGCGGCCGCATCCTTCCAAGGCGATGGCGAACAGATCCGAGGCCACGTCCGCGATGTCTGGATCTGCCAAGCCATCGATTCCGGCTCGGAGGAGGAGCTCAGGATCGGGGGGGCCGATGAGATCGGCTGCTGCATGCAGGCTCGCATGATCGTATACGATGCCGGCGAGGAAGCAGATCGGCGCGGCGTACCACGTAGGCGGAAGCGCGTCGACCGAGCGACATTCGAGATATCCCCTCGGCCGGACTTCGGGAAACAGGGTGGTCAGATGCGCGTGCCAATCGTCGAGGCTGGCCCCGCCCTGGGCCCACCACCAGCCAAACGGATGGTATGCGTCACTCTCGAGCGGCAGCAACATGGCCGGCGCGCTCAGGGCGAATTGGAGGTACTCTTCGACCGCGTCCCCCGATTGCGCCAGGAGTCCGGTCCGGCTGGCATCCGTGGTGCGCCACGTCTCCGCCCGGTAGCTCTGGCATCCGGTTGGAACGCCCCGATAGATCGGAGAATTGGCGAAAATGGCGGTAACGTACGGGGCCGACGCGTTCAGGACCGTCCACCGCAGCATCGGTTCTTCCAGGAAATCGAGGTTCACCTGAATGGCGGCCGTTTGACGCATCATGCGCACACCGGACCCACCGCACGCCTCGAAATAGGCCGTCATCTTCCGATATCGAGGGGCGGACAGCTGGAGCGGCACGTGGGCGAGGTCGTTCAGGGGATCGATGCCCGTCGGGAGCATGGTAATGCCGGCATCTGATGCCGCCCGCACCAGCGGCTGCATGGCATTCACCATGTGCGGCATGAGCTCCGTGATCGAGCGGCACCGGGGAGAACTGTACTCCAGCTGACCCCCAGGTTCCGGGGTCAGCGTCCCTCCATCGGGAAGGCGAAACATCCACACACCGCTGGGATGCCGCGCCTCGACCCACTCCCGGGATGCACCATAGTGGCGCAGGAACGCGAGGCTCGAGCGACCCGACTCGGACTCGAACCGGCATACGGTACCTGAGTCGGTGTCGACGGGGATGACCTCGACCTCGGCTCCAATGCCCCGGAGTGGCCTTTGCCGCTTGGGACGGAAGGCGTGCCGAGCCAGGTCGGCGGCGAGAGGATCGGTGGCTCGGGTGGTCATGACGCGCCTTCGGCAAGCGCGAGGGCGAACCATTCTTTGGCGTCTGTCTTCCACTTGGTCAGCCGCAGGCCGGCGGCCTCGAGGAGGGCTGCAATGCTGTCCCGGTCGTACTTGCAGCTGATCTCGGTCCGGAGCGGCTCATTCTGCTTGAATCGGACCACCCCGATACCGGGGATCGTGACGCGCTGCGCCCGCAGAGAGTCCAGATACATCTCGATCCGGTGCGCATTCGCGTTGTAGACGGCACGATGCTGGAACTGCTCGAGATCAAAATCGGCACCGAGCATGCGGTTGAGCACGCGCAGCACATTGCGATTGAACTCGGCCGTCACTCCCTCCACATCATTGTACGCGGCCTCCAACACGCCCGAATCCTTGCGCAGATCGATGCCGAGGAGGAAGTAGTCGCCATGATTCATGGCGCCGTGAATGCGCCGAAGCAGCCCTGTGGCCTTCTTCGGGCGGAAATTGCCGATCGTGCTTCCGAGGAAGGCAAACAGGTGGGGCGAAGGAAGCGCGGTTGGGAGCACCAGCGAATCGGCCAGGTCCGCCACAGTTGGGAGCACCTTGAGTCCCGAGTACTCCAGCCGGAGGCGGTCGGCCGAGGCCTCGAGGAACTCGGCGCTCACGTCGACCGGTACGTAGACCACCGGCGAGTGGTCGGCCAGCATCGCATCGAGGATCACGCGTGCCTTCTCGCCGCTCCCCGCTCCTAACTCCACCAACGTGCGGATGCCAAGGTGGGGAATGAGCTCGGGCATCCAGGCATCGAGAATTTCACGTTCGGTCCGGGTGGGGTAGTACTCGGGTAACTCGGTGATTCGTTCGAAGAGCTCGGACCCGCGATGATCGTAGAAGTACTTGGGCGGAACTTCCTTTGGCGACCGGGCGAGACCTGCCCGGATTTCCTCCGCCATGGAGGAGCCGATCGGAGCCGGTCGGGAGGTGCCGGAACGGCTAGACATCGGCCGCACAGCGGAAGCCACTGAAAATCTGCCGCCGGATGGGGTAGTCCCAATTCCGGAAGGTGCTCCGGATGGCGCCGGCCCGCGTGGCCCAGGAGCCGCCGCGCAGCACCTTGTACTCCGACCCGAAGAACACCTCGGAATACTCCGGATAGGGATACGGCTGGAAGCCGGGATAGCCGGAGAAGTCGCTGCTGGTCCATTCCCACACGTCACCGATCATGCCATAGCACCCCAGCGGGGAGACATTCCGCGCGAACGAGCCGATCACGGCGGTATCGAAGGCCGATTGATCGACGTTGGCCAGGTCGGGAGTTGGGGGCGCCTCGCCCCAGGGAAACGCCGCGGCTCGTCCCGTTGCCGGATCCCACGTGGCGGCAACCTCCCACTCGGTTTCGGTCGGCAACCGCTTGCCTGCAAACCGGGCATAGGCCTCTGCCTCATAGTAACACACATGGCACACCGGTTTGTTCCCCTCGATCGGCCCGGTGGCGTCCATGACCCGAGTGTGCCACGCTCCATCCCGCTGGAACCAGTACTTCGGGGCGTTGACGCCGGATTCCGTCCGCCAACGCCAGCCCTCGGGAGACCACACCTTCGAACTGTCGTAGCCCCCCGCCACCATGAACTCCAGGTACTCACCATTCGTCACTGGTGCCCGATCGATGCGGAACGGCGCTATACGCTCGTGGTGCCGGGGCCGCTCATTGTCATATGCGGCACGCCGGTCTTCGGTTCCGATCGAGATTTCACCGCCATCGAAGCGTGCCATACCGATCGGTTCCAGCCCTGGAACCGGAAGAACACGCCGCTCCATCGGGTGATACGGCTCACCCTGCTTCAGCTGGAGCGTCTGCAGGATGGTCTCATTGTGCTGGTACTCGTGCTGAAGCACCATGTGATACACATACCCGTTGCGCAGCAACGGGTGCGCCGACCCGAGATCCGCCCGGGCAAGACGGGCCAGCACCCGATGGCGGATGTCCGCCATGCGCCGGATGATCTCCTCGAACTCGGGAAGGTTCAACGACGCGCGCTGGCTCCGCGGGTGTTCCATGGGGTTGAACAGCCCGGGCATCTCCACGAACTTGATTTCACCGTCCACATTCCGGGTCAGCCACAGCTCCTCGAAGTGCGCGATGTGGCCGAGGTCCCAGAGGATCGGACTCATGAGGGGGTCGTGCTGAATGCGGAGATCCTCGCGCGGGAGCGGGCGCAGCAGCTCGAGCGTGCGGGCCCGCGCTTCACCCATCCGTTCGGCGATGTGGTCGTTGAGTGAGGACGTCGTGCTGAGGGACATCGAAGACGGGACTCCGCGCTGAACCGGAAGTCTAGGGAATCTGGCCGACTGCGTCGGATGTGCAAGGCCGGTGCACGGTGTCAGCGGCACGTCCACGACGGTGAGCCACGGCCCGTGTGGCACACCACCCCGCGAACGTATCCAGAATCGGTGCCGGAGATTATGATGATGGGAGTCCGTGCGAATTGCTTCTCAGCCGGAGTCCAGGCCACCAGGAGTCCAGCATGATACGCAGAGAGTTTCTCCATCGAGGCACCGTTGCTGCCGGCATCCTCGGCATCCATCCATGGGGCAGACGGCTTGGCGACTGGGCTGGGGCGCTTACCCCGATTCCGACCGCCGACAAGAAGCGCCTCGCCGACGTGGCCCTCGAGACCGCCCGCTCGGCCGGGGCGAGCTATACGGACGTGCGCATCGGCCGATACGTGAACGAGTCGCTGAGCGCCAGGGAAACCAATATTCAGAGCATAACCAGCAGCGAGTCCTATGGCGCCGGCATTCGCGTCATTGCGGATGGTACCTGGGGGTTTGCCGCGACCAATAATGTGACGGAAGACGGGATGGCCGCGGCCGCGCGTCAGGCGGTCGCGATGGCCAAGGCCAATGCGCCACTTCAATCCGAACCGGTCAGGTTGGCCCCCCAACGCGGCTTCGGCGAGGTATCATGGCGCACGCCCATCGAGACCAACGCCTTCGAGGTCCCGATCGGGGAGAAGGTCGACCTCCTGCTCGAGACCAACAATGCGGCCCTGTCCGCCGGAGCGAGCTATATCAGCTCGGCGCTCTATTTCGTCAATGAGCAGAAATATTTCGCCTCGAGCGACGGATCGTACATCGACCAGGACGTCCACCGTCTTCGACCAGGCTTCACGGTCACGGTGGTGGATCCCGAGTCTGGTCGCTTCGAGACCCGTGAATCCCTTAGCTCACCCATGGGAATGGGCTACGAGTATCTCTCCGGGAGAGCGAGCGGCAAGATCGCGGGGCCGACCACCACGGTCTACGGCCAGTATTACGACATGATCGAGGACGCCCGGAACGCGGCCGTCGAGGCCCGCGCGAAACACGACGCGACCTCCGTCACGGCCGGGAGATACGACCTCGTGCTCGACCCCAGTCACCTCTGGCTCACCATCCATGAATCGGTGGGCCACCCGTTGGAGCTCGATCGCGTGCTCGGCTATGAGGCGAATTATGCCGGGACCAGCTTCGCCAGTCTCGACAAGTGGCGGAGCAAGAGTTTCCAGTACGGCAGCCCGATCGTCAATTTTGTCGCCGACAAGACGCAGGCGATGTCGCTTGCCGCGGTGCGATACGACGACGAGGGCGTTCAGACCAAGCAGTGGGATCTGGTTCGGAATGGTATCCTGGTCAATTACCAAGCGACCCGAGATCAGGTGCACGTCCTCGGCGAGGCCGAAGGACAGGGATGCTCGTTTGCCGACCATTGGAGCACCATCCAGTTCCAGCGCATGCCCAACGTCTCGCTCGAGCCCGGCACGGCCCCGCTGACCGTCGCGGAGATGATCGCCGGCGTGGAGAAGGGCATCTATATCCTCGGGGACGGCTCGTACTCCATCGACCAGCAACGCTACAACTTCCAGTTTGGCGGCCAGCTGTTCTACGAAATTCGGAACGGCCGCATTGCCGGTATGCTGAAAGACGTGGCCTACCAAGCGAACACCCAAACGTTCTGGAACTCCTGCAGCCGGATCTGCGATCAGCGCGATTATCGCCTGGGCGGGTCATTCTTCGACGGGAAGGGCCAGCCCGGCCAGGTCAGCGCCGTCTCCCACGGGACGTCGACCGCGCGGTTCGATGCCGTCAATGTGCTGAATACGGCCCGAAAGGTCTGACCATGACACTCATTTCCGAACGCGACGCTCGGCGTCTGCTCGAACGGGTCCTGGCGTTCTCGCGCGCCGATTCCTCTGAAGCGCGGGTCACGGGACGCCGTGGCGGTAACATTCGATATGCCAGAAACACCGTGACCACCAGCGGGAGTAGCGACAACGCCACTCTCGACGTGACCTCCACCTTCGGCAGGCGAAGCGGCACCGCGTCCATCAACGAGTTCGATGCCGACAGCCTCGAGCGCGTCGTGCGGCGGTCCGAAGAATTGGCGCGGCTTGCGCCCGAGAACCCCGAGTTCATGCCATTCCTGGGCCCCCAATCGTACGTCGACACCTCGCCCTGGGCCGATGCCACCGCGGCCATCACCCCCGAAGTCCGGGCCCGGGCCGCAGGGGCCGGCATTGCGGGTGCCAAGACGAGCGGACTCGCCGCCGCGGGCTTCTGGGAGGATGAAGCGTCGACCCGCGCCCTCATGAATACCGCGGGGCTGTTCGCCTACTCCCGGGACACAAACGTCGATTTCTCGGTCACGGCCCGCACGCCCGACGGCACCGGATCCGGCTGGGTAGGCCAGAGCTACAATGATGTGTCCAAGCTCGACGCCAGACAGGCCTCCGAGATCGCACACCAGAAGGCGATCGCCTCAAAGAACCCCACGACACTCGAGCCAGGGCGGTACACCGCGGTTCTCGAGCCTGCGGCCGCGGCGCCACTGGTTAGCAACCTGCTCTACAACATGGACGCGCGGCAAGCGGACGAAGGCCGGAGCTTCTTGTCGATGGCGGGTGGTGGGACCAAACTCGGCGAACGGGTCTTGGGGACGGACATCACCATCGCGTCCGATCCCACCCACCCTGAGGTGCCCACTGCGGCATGGGCGTCCGACGGCCGGCCCCTCCGACCTATCACCTGGATCAATCGCGGCGTGGTCGAGTCGCTGTTCTGTTCCCGGTTCTGGGCCGACAAGCAAGGCGTCAGCGCCACACCCCGACCGTCCAACATCATCCTGTCCGGCGGGACGGACTCGCTGGAGGACCTCATCGCCACCACCGAACGGGGCGTGCTGGTCACACGGACATGGTACATTCGGACGGTCGACTCGCAGACGCTTCTGTACACCGGGCTCACGCGAGACGGCACGTTCTGGATCGAAGGCGGAGTGGTGCGCCACGCCATCAGGAACTTCCGGTTCAACGAGAGCTCCATCGCCATGCTCAACAACGTCGAAGCCCTCGGTCGACCAGTCCGGACCGGCCGGCATATGATTCCGCCCATGCGGGTAAGCAACTTCACCTTTTCGAGCCTCTCCGATGCCATCTGATACGAACCGACTGCGCTGCGCGATCTCCTGGGCCCTCCTGCTAAGCCTCACGGTCCTCGTCACCACCAATCTGACCGCGCAGGCGCGCCGGGGTCGGGCGCCAAATACCTTCGAGCGCACCATCGAGGCCGGCATCCGCACCGGGTATGACTTCGACACCGAGGATTGGGCGCTCGGCCTTCAGGTCCGACTGCCGATCGCCAGTATCATCGAGCTCATCCCGAGCGGTGATTACTTCTTGGTAGACAACGGCAGCAGCTTCCAGGTCAACGCCGATCTCGCCGTGCCTCTCGCACCCCGCGGGGCACTCTACGGCGGCGCCGGTGGCGGATTCTTCGTGCGCGACCCGGGGCTCCCCGGAGTCGATACCCGGACGAAGCTGGGGCTCAACCTGTTCGTGGGGCTCGAGCCTGGACGGCTCCGGCAGTCCCGGCTTCGCTGGTTCGCCGAGGCCCGCTGGTTCGTGATCGAGGGGGATAACCTGTTTCGCCTGGCGGTCGGGGTGAACTTCCCGTTGGGCGGGCGGCGCTAGTCCTCCGGAGACCGCGCGCGTCGGCCCTCGCAGGCCCGCCTAGGGAATGGCGATCATCACGCGCCCATCAACGGCCGTGACCCCGTCCGCAAAGGCCAGGAGCGGGTTGATGTCCAGCTCACGGATCTCCTTGTTGTCGACCGCCAGCTGGGAGACGCGGAGCAGCACCTCCTCCAACGCGGCGAGGTGGGCGGGGGCCTGACCGCGAATGCCCGTCAGGATTTTGAACCCGCGGAGCCCGCGCACCATGTCGCGCGCGTCGTTTTGCGACAGCGGGGCAATCCGGAACAGGACGTCCTGAACCGCCTCCACCAGCACTCCACCCAATCCAAACATCACCATCGGTCCGAACGAAGCGTCGCGGGTCACGCCGACGATGGTCTCCCGCCCACCCTTCACCATGCGCTGCACCAACATGCCGCTGATCGTCGCGTCAGGGCTGCTAGCCCGTACACTTGCGACGATCTGATCGAAGGCCTCGCGGACCTCGTGCGCCTCATCGCACCCGAGCACCACACCACCCACGTCGGTCTTATGGATGATTTCCGGTGACACGATCTTCAGGGCCACCGGGTACCCGAACTCCTCGGCGATGGCCGCCGCCTGTTGGGCGCTACTGGCGAGCCGCGCCGGCGCCACGGGAATACCATAGGCATCGAAGATGTCGAGCGTATCGATCTCGCTCAGCTTGCTAAGGCCGGCCGTGACCGCGCGATCGAGAATGGTGCGCGCCCGAGCCGCGTTCACCGAATAGACCGGCGTCTCGAGCGGAGGACGCTCCTTCCATTCCCGATACCGACAGAGGGTCGCCAAGGCGCGAGCCGCCGACTCGGGAAAGATGTACGCCGGAATGCCCACCTCGTGGAGCTCGGCCTTCCCCTGGGGGAGACCCTCACGACCCATGAGGACTCCCAGCACCGGCTTGTCCTTGTGGATCAGTCCTATTTCGGCAATGGCTTCGGCGACATCCGCTTGCTTGATGCCGAGGGGAGGCACGAAGATGGCCATGGCAGAGTCGATGTTGGGGTCGCTCAGCAGCGCATCGAGTGCCGCCCGATAGCCCGATGGCTTGGCCGACGCGATCATGTCCAGGGGATTGCCGATGGAGGCCTCGGCTGGAAAGTGCGGCCGGAGCTGCTCGAGCGTCTCGGGTTGGAGGCGGGGAAGCTCGAGCCCGTTCATCACCAGCGCATCGGCGGCGAGAATGCCCGGCCCGCCGGAATTGGTCATCACAGCGGTACGCCGGGACTTCGGCAGGGGCTGGCCGCTGAACGCCATCGCGATATCGAAGACTTCTTCCACCGAGCCTGCGCGGATGACCCCCGCCTGGTGCATCAGGGCGTCCACCGCCGTATCGCTAGCCGCCAGGGCGCCGGTGTGCGAGGACGCGGCCTGGGCGCCAACCGCCGACCGGCCGGACTTCACCACAATGATGGGCTTGTGTTTGGAAATACGCGTGGCGATCTCCAGAAAGTTCCGCGGATTCCCGAAATTCTCGACGTACATCAAGATGGTGTCGACCGTGTCGTCATGCTCCCACTGCAGGAGCAAGTCATTACCGCTCACGTCCGGCTTGTTTCCCATCGACACAAATTGCGAGATCCCGATGCCGTACTCGCTCGCGTAGTCGAGGACGCTCAGCCCCATCGCGCCAGACTGCGACACGAACGCCAACCGGCCGAACGGCGGCCAACTCGGCGCGAACGTGGCGTTCATGGAGAATTCGGGGTTCGCGTTCAAGACCCCCATGCAGTTGGGACCGATCATGCGCATCCCGTAGCGTCGAATGATCTTCACCAATTCCCGCTCGCGCTCCGCTCCTTCGGCTCCCACCTCACGAAACCCGGCCGAGATGACCACCAACCCCTTCACCCCGTTCTGGCCGCACTCTTCGGCCGCGGGAATCACGGCTTGTTTGGGGACCACGATGATGGCCAGGTCCACCGGTTCGGGCACGGCGCCAATGCTCGGGTAGGCTCGGACGGAATGGATGGCGTGCGCGTGGGGATTCACCGGATACACCGCTCCCGTGAAGCCACGGCTGATCAGGTTGGCCAGAATTTCATGGCCGATGGTGTAGCGAGACCGGGAGGCACCGATCACCGCGATGGTCTTGGGCTTGAGGATGGGGTCGAGGGCGTTTGCCATGGACGGCAAAATAACACGTCTCGGGTGCCAATTCCTGGTTGATAACAGCTGGGGCTGGATGAAACCTCCATCGAGGGCCGCCGTCGGATGAAGACAGTTCCGTGAATGCGACGCTGTTCGCCTGAGGAACATCACCTAAGTTTAGAACGACTGCTCCCTCCCCTGTCGGAGAGCAGCCTGCCCCTCTCCCGAGGTTCTGATGCGCCCACTCAGCTTGGTCTTCGTTTGCTGCTCAGTTCTACTGGCAGGATGCAGCGACGCCGGTGGAGCGTCCGCCGCCGCCACCGTCCGCGACAGCGCGGGTGTCACCATCGTCGAGAGCACCGCACCCGTCTGGGCCGAGGAAACGGGCTGGCGCGTGGACGACACGCCGAGTGTCGACATCGGCGGACGGGCAGACGACTCCGTCTATGACTTGTTTCAGGTCGTCGGTGCCCTCCGGCTCGAAGATGGACGCATCGTGATTGCCGACGGCGGCGCGCAGCAACTCCGGTTCTATGCCCCCGACGGTACCCACGTCCATACCGTGGGCGGCGTGGGAGAAGGCCCGGGCGAGTTCACCGGACTCGGACTCCTGGTGGCCGGCCTCGGTGAGACCCTCCTGACATTCGATTTTCGCCAGCTCCGCATCTCACGGTTCGACGGCGACGGAACATTCCTCGACGCATTCTCTCTTGCCGGAGTCGACCAGGCCACGCTCCGAATGATCGGGGTCTTGGACGACGGCACCGTTGTGTCACGGACTGGGGGTGCGTTTGCCCCCGGGAGCAAGCCGGACGGGTTGAGTCGTGACTCAGCGCTCTACGTCCTTCACGAGCTCCCGATCGCGGGGCTCGACACGCTCGGTTGGTTCCCCGGCGTTGAAGTGATCGTCAAGAATGCCGGCGGAGCGGTCTCCGTGCGGTCGCTCCCCTTCGGCAAGCACACGACCGTGGTAGTGCACGGAGCGCGCGTCTTCGTGGGAACCGCCGACACCTACAGCATTCGCGAGTTCGATGCGTCCGGTGTGCTCCGCACGGTGATTCGGCGACCCTACCAGCCGATCCCCGTGTCACCAGGCATGATTGAGACCTACAAACGGAATGAACGCGACAACATGGCAACCCAGGGCGATCTGCCGCCCAACTTCAGGGCCATGTTCGAGGCAATGATCGACGAAATGCCGTATCCCGAGGTCCACCCGCCCTATCAGGACTTCATCGTGGACCGCGATGGCAACGTCTGGGTACTCGACCCGATGGCCGAGTTTGATGACGCACACAGCTATCAGGTGTTCGATTCGGCCGGCATGTGGCTCGGCGCTGTGCCCGCGCCTGAGCAGTTCCGCCCTACCGACATTGGATCAGATTACGTGCTCGGTGTATGGCAGGACATGGATCTCATCGAGCACGTCCGGCTCTATCCGCTCCTCAAGCCGTAGCCCCGGACTCCACGCCGCCACTCACCACCCCCGCGAAATCACGCCCGCTCGGGGTCTGGAACACCCGGAGGTCGAACTGCGGGGCGATGGAGAGGATGTGGTCGAAGATGTCGGACTGGATCCCCTCGTACGCTACCCACCGCGTGTCGTTCGCGAAGCAGTAGATCTGCATGGGGAGGCCGTGCGGGGTCGGCTCCAGTTGTCGCACGATCTGGGTCATGCCCTGATGCACCTTCGAGTGACGGCGAAGATATTCGACCAGATATGCGCGGAGCGTGCCGACATTGGTGAGCCGCTTGGTGTTCGAGATGATCTCGGGATCCCGCACGTGGGTGGCATTATATTCCGCCAGCTCCCGCCGTTTCGTCCGGATGTAGTCTTCGAGCAGCGCGAAGCGCTCGAAATAGGCGAGGTCGTCGTCGTCGAGAAAGCGAATCGAGTTGGTGTCGACATAAAAGGTCCGCTTGATCCGCCGGCCTCCCGATTCCGACATCCCGCGCCAGTTCTTGAACGACTCGCTGATCAGACGGTGGGTGGGAATCGTGGTGATGGTCTTGTCCCAGTTTTGCACCTTGACCGTGTGGAGGGCGATATCGATCACGTCGCCATCGGCGCCGAAGGTCGGCATTTCGATCCAGTCGCCCACCCGCACCATGTCATAGCTGGCCAGCTGCAGGCTGGCAACAAACGACAGAATGGTGTCGCGGAAGATCAGGAGCACCACCGCGGTCATGGCTCCGACGCCGCTCATCAGTACCAGCGGCGATTGCCCGGTGAGCGTGGCAATGATGAGCACCGCTCCGATCACATAGATGAAGATCTTGGCGAGCTGGAGATGGCCCTTGATGGGCTTCCCGTCGGCGAGCGTGCTGGTCTCGTAGATGGCGTTGACGGCGGTGATGAGTGCCCCGGTCGCGAGCAACACAGCCAGCACCATGAGGGCGAGCGCAAGCCGCTGGATGATGAGCACCGCCGTATCCGACAGGCCCGCCACCAGTCCGACGCCGAGATACACGGTTGCCACCGGGGCGAGATACGCAGCTCGCTCGAATACCCTGGCCTCGAGAAATTGATCGTCCCACTTGACGGTGGACGTCCGGACGACACGGCGCACCAGCGCGAGAAGCACGCGTTTCGTGACCAGGTACACCGCGATTACCAGAAGCCCGAGGACGAGAACTCCCATCCAGTCGGTGAGTTAGGCCTGGGTGGTCAGCCGGTCCAGAATCGATGTCGGAGTGTTTGCTGCCTGGATGGAGAACATGAGACTTCCCGGTCAACGACGGGACTATCAGCGGATTTCAGAAATGTAGCATCGAATGGCCGCGTACAGGTGAATCGAGGATGATAGGCGTCCGGCTGCCGTCTGCTGGCCTTTTCTGCCGAGCCCCTGGCATGAGACACCGTTCGGCTCTAGGCTTCCGGGCATGACTCCCTGGGTAACCCGCATTCTCTTCGCCACCGTGGGCATGTACTTCGCAAGCCGGGCTGCGCCCAGCCTGGCGTCGGCGCTGGTCCTGGTGCCCCGTGCCATCGTCCTGCGGCCCTGGACCCCGATTACCTATATGTTCCTGCATGCCGATTTCTGGCATCTGGCCTTCAACATGCTGGGCCTCTACTTCTTCGGGCCAAGACTGGAGGTGCGCCTGGGCGGGCGGCGGTTCCTGTGGCT
Organism: Gemmatimonadales bacterium; assembly: GCA_035464955.1. GTDB lineage: Bacteria > Gemmatimonadota > Gemmatimonadetes > Gemmatimonadales > GWC2-71-9 > JABDII01. Next base: position 3,586 of record DATHRW010000040.1, on the reverse strand, counting down.
CTATTTCTTGAGCGGCATCACTGGTGCCTTGTTGTCATTGATCTTCACCCCATCGGCAGCCATCATCGGCGCATCGGGCGGTGTGTTCGGGGTCTTCCTCGGGTTCGCAATGTTCTGGCCCCGCGAGCGGGTGTTCATCTTCGGCATCCTGCCGATGGAGTCATGGCTCTTGGTCACGCTGATGACGGTGGTCGCCCTCTTCGGCGGCGTCACATCCTCCCGCGGTGGCATCGCTCACTTCGCCCACTTGGGAGGCTTCCTGGGCGCCCTGCTCTACCTCAAATTCCTCCAGCGCACTTCACCGGCCCGCAAATTCAAGCAGCGCGCCACGGCTCCGCCTGGGCGGACCAGCGGCAGCGACCGGACCAGCCTGGAGCGCTGGGCCACAATCCCCCGCGATTCTATGCACGAGATCAACCGCGCCGAGGTCGATCGGCTGCTCCACAAGGCCCAAACGCAAGGCGTGAGCAGCCTCACCCAGAGCGAGCGGGACTGCCTCGACCGATTCAGCCCCACCTAGGAGCATGGGTCATGTGAAAGCCCGCCCGCTGTCGCTCTCGTGCTCGGCAGCGGGCGAACTCGTCTGTGGGAGGAACCGTCGGCTAGTGCCGGTGCTCGGGGGACTTCAAGTACTGGTCCGGAATCGGCAGGTCCGGGTATTCCGGCTGCCAGAAGATGGTCACGACCCACCAGCGGCCCTTCTCGTGCAACAACTGGAAGCTGTTGATCCCCCGCATAAAGGGTTCGGCGTCGTCCGCGCTCCGCCGCGATTCATAGGTGCTGAACACGTGCACCACGTTCCCGTATCGCTCCATGCGGCGGGCAACCTCCACCTCGAAAAACCCACCGCCCTCCAGCTGAGGTCCGGCGCGCGACACGTAGTCTTCGACCGTCAGGACGCCGTGACCCGTTTCACCTGTCTCGCGGTTCCGCCCGGTAGGAATGAGTCGCGCACCGTCGATGAACAGCGACCGGAACCGGTTCCAGTCCCGCTTTTGCCCGGCGGGCCCGGAGATGACGTCGTACACCGCCGTCATGATGGCATCGACCGACGCCACGTCCGCCGGATTCACCGCGACGGGGGCGGAGGGAGCTGGCGCAGGCGCCTCTTGGGCCGAGCCGGCTGTTGGATTCGTGGCGATCAGCCCCAGCGACATGAGGGCGGCCGGAACGGATAGAGCAATGCGCATTGCGGTCCTCATCATTCGGGAAACGTCCGGATAGCGACGGACACTGCCTCGCCGACATTCCCTACGGAAGGGCCGGCCTGAAGATTCGAAGTCCTCATAAGAGAGCGGGTGGTCCAGGAGACAGGGCCACCCGCTCAGAGGACAGAGCTACTGCTGAATCAATTCGGCGCGTGTACCGTTGGCCCGCCGTAGTCTCGGTTCCGGCCTATCGCGGGGCCGCTCTCCAACACAATGTCGTTGTCGATCGTGGCGATCACTTGGCGGATGGAGCCCGGGAAGGGCTCGGTCCGGGCGTTCTTGCCGAATGGATCGGAGTACCACACGTTTGGACCGTCCGCGTTGGTGATCCGGTTGCTGTTGATGTCGACGAATCGTTGGACGCCGTCGAATTCCGACCGCGGATCGTCGAACGTCACGCCGAGGAGGGTGCCGTCGGCGGTCGAGTTGTCGCAGAGAGAGGTCTGTCCCGGGCGGAAACGCCCGCGATTCTTTCACGGAGCCTTCGACATGCACTGGCTGCTGCACCTCTTTCCCGTCTCGAGCTTAGGACTCGTGTTCGCCGCGGTGTTCCTGGCGCCACCAGGACCTCCCCGGGCGGACCACGCCGACGCACCGTACGTACTCGTGCTGGGTATCGCCCAGGACGGCGGCGTCCCCCAGGCCGGGGCCTCGCCCTCGAGTGCGCGTGAATCCGACGAGTTTCGGCGATACGTGGTATCACTCGCCGTGGTTGATCCTGAAACCGGTGAACGCTGGATGTTCGAGGCCACTCCGGATTTCCCGGCACAGCTCCGCGCGATCGATCGTATCGCGCCCGCCCGGGCCCGACCCGCACTCCAGGGCATCTTCCTCACCCACGCACACATGGGCCACTACACCGGGTTGATGCATCTGGGCCATGAGGCGATGGGGGCCCGTGGGATACCGGTCTACGCCATGCCCAAGATGGCCGAGTTCCTCCGGACCAACGGTCCATGGAGTCAACTCGTGCGACTCGAGAACATCACAGTCCATCTCCTCCAAGACGCGGTGCCCGTCGAGCTGAACGAGCGGCTCTCGGTCACGCCGCTCGTGGTACCGCACCGGCAGGAGTATTCCGAGGTGGTCGGGTATCGCATTCAGGGGCCGGAGCGCTCCGTGCTGTTCATTCCTGACATCGACCGGTGGGACGCATGGGACCGCGAGGGCCATCGCATTGAGGACGTGCTCGCCAACGTCGACGTGGCCTATCTCGACGGCACCTTCTTCGCGGACCGTGAAGTCGGGGGACGCGACATGTCGACCTTTCCGCATCCGTTCATTACCACCACCATGAAGCGGCTCGGTGCGCTCCCAGAGGACCAGCGCGCCAAGGTGCGCTTCATTCATTTGAATCACACCAACCCGGCGCTCCATGCGTCGAGCCCCGCCCGAGCGGCCATCACGAGGGCGGGCTTCCGGGTGGCCGAGCAATTCGAGCGGGTGCCGCTCGGGAAGCCTGGCCCGCTTCGTTAACCTCGCAGGAGACTGATAGCTGACCCCAAGCCATGCCGCACCAGGGTGTTACGTATCGTAGGTAGCAAGATGAAACAAGCACGAGCGGTTCATCGTATGGTGAAGGCAAAGGAGAATTGCGATGACCGCATTCGCGCTGCCGCTCGACCAAGTGGTGTGCTCGGGAGCCTTCGACTCCATCGCCGCGACCGCGCTCGAGTTTCTGAGCCGGACGCGGGCAGAGCCACGCTCTCGAGTCGCCAAGGCGGAGCGCGTGATCACGCTCGAGCGCAAAAACTACGTGCTGCTCACCCAGGAAGGCGAACGGATCGGCATCATCCCGGTCCCCGAGCGGCGCCCGGTCTTGGGCCGGCTCCAGCCGACGCTATTCCTGCGACGCTGTTGACCTCGTGCCGGGTGCGAGGCCCCATCTTCCCTCCCTGGTCCTAGTGCGCCGCCGGGGAGAACCCTACCTTCCTGTTTCACATCTCTTCTTCAAACATCGAGCATCGAATGGCGAGCAGGTCGGCGTCTCCTGGGGCTCTCATGTTGACTTCATGGGAGCGGCTCCGGTCGAAGCCCGGCGGGAAATGGCTGTTCAATCGGTTCCTGGCATTCCGGGTGCCCTATACCGGCACCGCGGGTCCCAGAGTCGAGGAGCTGCGGCCCGGCTATGCCAAGGTGTCGATGCGCGACCGACGCCGGGTGCGGAACCACCTCAACTCGATCCACGCGATTGCGATCGCCAACCTCGGTGAGGTCACGAGTGGCCTGGCGATGCTGGTCGGGCTACCTGTGAACGTGCGTGGCATTGTGCTCGGCCTGTCGGTCGAGTATCTGAAGAAGGCTCGCGGTACGCTCGTGGCCGAGTGTGCCACCGACGTACCGCGGGTGGCGGAGCCAGCGGAGCACACGGTCGTGGC